>NZ_AP020335.1:622823-934234 GCF_013340845.1 Hydrogenovibrio marinus | reverse complement strand
TTAAATCCTGGAAAGACTGGGCAACCATAATATCTGTCATTTGTGTTTGTACGGTGGACAAGGCTGCTAGAATGGATTCATCAGTGATTTTGGACTCCAACGATTCAAGTTTCTCCAACACCGATTCTGCAGTTTCAAGTGTTTTGTTACTGGCTTCTTCGGTGGCTTCAATAACATATTTCAGTCTTTCCGAAGCATCCGGCAAGTCATGCTTGGTGTGTTTTAAGATTATTGTGTCATTTCCAAAGCTTTCCAGAGATTTATGTAAGCCCGCCGATAATTCTTTAACTTCATTCACTAGGCTTTCATTTTTCATCTTCACCAAGTCATCAATAATGGATGCGGCTTCTTGATAATTCTTGTCTTTAATCGACTTTAACAAAGACTCCACTTGAGCAACACTAATGTTTTCCATTTTTTCCCCTCTTTGCTAAAAAAAAAGCCTTATATAACTTAAGTTATATAAGGCTTTTAATATTATATTTATGAGCTTCCGTTAGCCGGCATTGGTTTTCTTACGTTCTTCAACTCGCTCAAAAATCTTCTGAATTTTCGCGTTCAGAGTCGCAGCAGTAAATGGCTTAACAATATAACCATCCACACCTGCCTCAGCCGCTTCAAGGATTTGGCTTCTTTTCGCTTCTGCTGTAATCAACAGGAATGGCGTATCCTTTAATTTTGCATCCGCACGAACATGTCTTAGCAAATCAATACCAGTCATTTGAGGCATGTTCCAGTCACTGACGATGAAGTCGTACTTGCCCGTTTGAATCATAGGCCAAGCATTAGCACCATCGTCTGCTTCATCAAACTTGCTAAACCCTAGTTCTTTCAGCAGGTTTTTAACAATTCTTCTCATCGTAGAAAAATCATCTACCACCAAGATGTTCATATTTCTATCAATTTGCATCGTTTATTCCTTCAGTTTAATACTGATATTCCTTCAATTCTAAATCCAATCATCCAAGCGTGCTTTAAGACGCTTTATCGCTTGACTGTGAATCTGGCTGACACGAGATTCGCTTACGTCCAAGACTTCACCGATTTCTTTTAGGTTCAACTCTTCATCATAGTAAAGAGCCATCACCAGTTTTTCTTTTTCAGGCAGATTCGCAATTTCTTGCGACAGTGCCTTATGAAACCCTTCTTCAGAAATCTCAGCCAACTGAGACTTCATTTGTCCAACCATTCTGTCTTCAGAAAGCTCATCATGATCGGGCTCATCAATGGACAGCAATTGTACTGAATTCGTGTCCTGAAGAATATGGTAATAGTCATCTAAACTGATTTGCATTTCTTCAGCGATTTCAGGGTCTTTTGCTTCCCGTCCTTGCTTCGCCTCGATTTTAGCAATCGCATCGGATACTTCTCGAGACTTACGGTAAACAGACCTCGGTGTCCAATCTCCGCGGCGAATTTCATCTAACATCGCCCCACGGATTCTAATTCCAGCATAAGTTTCAAAGCTGGCGCCTTGACTCGCATCAAACTTTTGCGCCGCTTCAATCAATCCAACCACACCTGACTGAATCAAGTCATCTACCATGACACTATCAGGTAAGCGACCTTTTAAATGATAAGCAATTCTATTGACAAGCGGCAAAAACTCTTCAATATCAATCGGTTGTCCGGATTGTTTTTGAATATTTGCATAAATTTGCGTGCCTGTCATGAATTAACCCAATCCTTGATTAACTATTTTGCGATTGAAACAATCGCTCGACAAAAAACTGCAAATACCCGGTAATTCCCGTTGGTATCGGCCAGTTATTTATTTCTGCCGCGATCTTTCTAAACGCTTTTGCCGATTCACTATTCGGCTTAGCAATCGTTACAGGTGTTTGGCGCTGAATCGCTTCTCTCAAATCATGATCGAAAGGAACGGTTCCTAAATAATCAATGTAAACATCTAAGAACTGTTCACATACTTTTGAGAATTTATCATAAAGCATTAAGCCATGCTTCTCGGTGCGAACCATATTCGCCAGTAACTTGAACTTTGTTAGATTATATTCTTTACTTAATACTTTTATCAACGCGTAAGCATCCGTCATAGACGCCGGTTCATCATTTACAACCACAATTACGTCTTGAGATGCTCTACAAAAGCTTACCACGCTATCTGCAATACCGGCCGCTGTGTCAATAACCAAAATATCTAAGAAACCGTCAATCTCGGAAAATGCGTTGATAATCCCCGCATTTTCAGCAGTCGACAATTGAGCCATACGTTTGACGCCAGATGCCGCAGGAATCACTTTAATTCCGCCAGGAGCGTCCACCATTACTTCACGTAACGTCTTTTCTCCATCCAACACATGCGCAAGGTTATATTTGGTTTGCAGACCCAGCATGATATCGACATTCGCCAACCCCATATCCGCATCCATCAATAAGACGCGATTACCTAGCTGAGCCAGTGAAACAGATAGGTTAACAGACACATTCGTTTTACCAACCCCTCCCTTACCACTTGCAACCGCGAGTACTCTAACCGGCTTTGGAGGTCTTCCCGAAGTCTTTTTCGGAGCGCTCTCTTCACTTACCGGAGCGCTGGTTTGGCTGGATTGCATGGCTCTTAAGCCCGCTGCTTGATCATTGTGCATCTGAAATATCCTTACCCATTCCTAAACGAAATGCCACTTCTTCTTCATTTACTGATTTTTGCTGTCCTAAGACCATGGCTTTATCAACTAAATCTCTTATTTTTACTGGTTCCAAATCTTCTGGAACTCGCTGTCCATTAGACACATAGACTGGCGGCAACTTATGTTCAATCAACACCGTCAAAATATTACCCAACTGCGTTGCTTCATCCAGCTTTGTCAAAATACAGCCTTTTAAACCAACTTTGCCAAAGGCGCTAACAATGTCCTTCATTACGCTCAACTGTGTTGCTGCAGACATCACCAAATAATTTCGTATCGTCTCCAGCCCCATTTTTGTTTTAGTTGGCTGCTGTTCAATTAATGAGTCTTTTTGGCTTAGACCCGCTGTATCAATCAATATCAATTTTTTACTGGTCAAGGATGCCAGTAAATTTAACAGCTCGCCTTCTGAAGCAGCGACATAAACAGGAACACCCAACAAATCTGCAAACGTCTTAAGTTGAGCTTGTGCTCCTATTTTATAACAATCCGTCGTAATCAATGCTAATTGGCTAGGACTGTTCCTCATCACAAAGCGGCTTGCCATTTTTGCGATAGTAGTGGTTTTCCCAACACCGGTGGGTCCTACCAGAGCAACCACCCCACCCATGTCTACGACATCTCCCATACCAGTTGGAATGCGTCTTTCCAATTCGACCAAAACTTCAGACCAAGAATTATCATTGAGGCTTTCGAGCCCACTAACCAGTTCTTGTGCTAAATCCCAACCAATACCAAGTTGTACTAGGCGCTTCAGTAACCTGACTTTTTCAGGTTCCATTTTTTCCGAATGGTTCCAAGCTAGCCCTGCCAATTGGTCTTTTAACATGGTTTTGACAGCCTGGAGTTCAGTTGCCATTTTCTGTATTTCTTGGTTTTCTTTGCCAAATCCTTGCCCGCTTTGATGACTCAACTCAGGCGAAGTAAAACTCGCTCTCGCCCCCTGTTGCAAAGGAGCTTCTTGCTTCATTGACGATTCCGGATCAATAGCAGCAACAATTTCAACGCCCTCATCTGTATTTCGCGTTGACATAATGACAGCATCGTCACCCAGCTCATCACGAACCAGCGCCATCACTTGTCGCATATTTGGTCCCAGATAACGTTTAAGCTTCATCTAGCCTCCTTGCCCCACATTTGCAACCACGCTAATCTGACGGTTTTCCGGCACTTCGGAATATGCCAAAATATTTAAGCTAGGCAAGCTAAACTTAAACAACCTAGCCAACTGCGCTCGTATTTGCGGTGCGACCAGTAGCACGGCTGCTTGGCCTTCCATCTCGACCTTTTGTGACTCTTCTTTTAGAGTATTATGCAATCTTTCAGCCAAGCCAGGTTCAATCGCTAACTGTCCTTCTGGAGAACCCTGAGATGCCTGTAGCAACAATTGTTCCAAACTCGGATCCAGTGTAATGACTTTCAACTCGCCCTCAGGACCTACAAGGTTTTGAATAATCGAACGTCCCAATGCAGATCGCACTTGAATCGTTAGCAAACTAGGATCTTGAATTTTAGCTGCACTTTCTGTCAAAGTTTCCAAAATCGTTCTCAAGTCTTTAATGGAGACTTTCTCTTCCAGAAGATTCTGCAAGACTTTCACCACAACCGATAGCGGTAACTTATCTGGAATCAACTCACTCACCAACTTAGGTGAAGATTCTTTGAGTTTATCCAAGAGTTTTTGTGTTTCATCATACCCCAACAACTCTGCTGCATAGTCTTGGATAACTTGACTGATATGTGTCGCCACAACCGTACTTGAATCCACCACAGTATAACCCAGTGCCTGTGCTTGCTCACGATCCGACGGGGAAATCCAAACCGCATCCAAACCAAATGTCGGGTCTTTTGTCGGAGTTCCTTGAATCTCGCCGAAAACTTGTCCAGGGTTAATTGCCAGCTCTTTATCCGGAAAAACTTCACCTTCACCTGCGGAGACACCTAATAGCATAATTTTATAGTTGTTCGGCGTAAGATCTAGGTTATCTCGAATATGGACAGGCGGAACCAAAAACCCAAGTTCTTGAGATACTTTTCTTCTGACCCCTTTGACGCGTTCTAGTAGCTGTCCGTTTTGGGCTTGGTCAACCATGGGAATCAAACGATAGCCAACTTCAAGACCCAGCACATCAACTGCCTGCACATCATCCCAGCTCAACTCTGATGCTTGCTCCGGCGTTTCAGATTCACTTTCATTCAGCAGCTCTTCTACAGGGGGTGTTTCTAATTGTTTCTTGTGAATTAAATATGCGCCCACACCTGAAATCGCTGCAAATGATAAAAAAGCGACATTCGGCATTCCTGGAACCAAACCTAGAACGCCAACGATACCCGCACTCATTCCCAACGCCTTTGGATTGGCAAACATCTGCAATTGGACCTGTTGGGACATATCTTTCTTTTCGCCCGATACACGGGTAACGATAATTGCCGTTGCAGTAGAGAGTAACAATGAAGGGATTTGCGCGACCAAGCCATCCCCTAGCGTCAAAATAGTATAGACATGGGTTGCATCGCTGAATGACATATCATGTTGACCAACACCAATTGCAAAACCTCCCAGCAAATTGATAAATAGAATGACAATCCCTGCAACCGCATCCCCTCTTACAAACTTGCTGGCACCATCCATTGAGCCATAAAAGTCGGCTTCTGTCGCAATTTCAAAACGACGTTCCTGCGCCTGTTCTTGCGTGATCAACCCAGCATTCAAATCAGCATCAATTGCCATTTGTTTACCTGGCATAGAATCCAACGTGAAGCGCGCACTTACTTCGGCAACCCTACCGGCTCCCTTGGTTATAACCACGAAGTTAATGACAACAAGAATCGCAAAGACCACCAAACCGACAGCATAGTTACCACCGATAACAAACTCACCAAAGGACTCGATAACATAACCAGCCGAAGCACCACCATTGTGACCTTCCAGCAAGATGACACGAGTTGAGGCAATATTCAAAGACAACCTGAACAAAGTCGTTAACAGGATTATGGTTGGGAAAATTGAAAATTCGATTGGGCGTTTGGCGTACAAGGTCACCATCAGAACAACGAGTGACAAAGCGATGTTAAAAGTAAAGAAGACATCCAAGAGGAAAGGCGGTAGCGGCACAACAACCATTGCCAAAAGTGCCAGAATAGCGACAGGTATCCCTAATCCATTTTTGAATGATTGTTTTATCTGATTGAGCAGCTGAGTAAAATTCATCTAATGGTTATTCTTCTAATTCTCGTTCTCTACTCTCTGAGGTTTGCTCAGTTTTCATTCCTTCGGGAATAGGTAAAGTTTCAAAATCCATTTCTTGCGGCATTCGGCCATCTCTTAGCTGATAGACATAAGCCAGTACCGCTGCAACCGCTTTAAATAAGTCATAAGGAATCGGTCGCTCAACTTCTGCATTATAGTATAAAGCACGAGCTAAAGGAGGCGCTTCTATCAATGGAATATTATGTTCCGTTGCCAGCGTTCTGATTTGGGTTGCCATAAAGTCAGCACCCATTGCCAAAACCATTGGTTCCTGCATTTCATCAGCGTCATATTTCAATGCAACGGCAAAGTGCGTCGGGTTGGTAATAACGACATCCGCCTCAGGAACACGCTGCATCATACGTTTTTGAGACATTTCCCTTTGCAACTGGCGAATACGTCCCTTAACTTCTGGACTCCCTTCCTGTTGCTTATGCTCTTCTTTCACTTCTTGCTTGGTCATTTTCAGCTGCTTAATGTGTTGGTACATCTGAAAAGGCACATCAATTGCAGCAATGATGATAAGCGAAAGACTGACAAAAATAAAAGCCTCAAGAACCAGTTTTGCAGAGTGTTCCATGGCTATTTTCAAGGGTTCCATACCAATGGAAACCACTTCATGGTAAGTGTGCCATAGGAAATAAGACGCAACCGCAGAAACCAACGTAAACTTCAACAATGCTTTAATCAACTCAACCAAAGCGTTCATTGAAAACATACGCTTGATACCGCTGATTGGATTCAATTTGCTCAATTTAGGCACTAATGCGTGAGTACTGAAATTCCAACCGCCCAGCAACATAGGTGAAACAATCGCCACCAACATCATCAAAGTCAAAAAAGGTAATGACATATAAATCGATTCTAAAGCCATACCAAGTATGCGGTTTGTGAGCAGGCCTATATCATACGCATGACCTCGATCCAGTTGAAATCCTTGAATCATGATTTCTTCAAACCGAACCACCATGAAATGACCGAAAAAATAGAGAAATAAAGCTGCAGACAAGGTCATCAACAGTGTAGATAACTCTCTTGACCTCGGAACCTGACCTTTCTCCCTAGCTTCCCGGAGCTTTTTATCGGAGGGGTCTTCCGTTTTTTCTGTGCCGTCTTCGTTCTCAGCCATCCAAAACCCTTAAGTAACTCTCTACTTGCTCAATGCTAAACTTTCAATCAAGTCGTGGGCTGCTACCATCAAGTTTTGCATGGTAGGCAACAACAAAGGGGTGATAAAAATCAACATAATCAACCCTGCCAACAGCGTAATTGGAAAACCAACCGCAAAAATATTCAGTGCAGGTGCAGCACGCGCTACCACGCCGAAGGAAATATTCACTAACAGCAATGCAGTTACCAACGGTAGCGCCAATAACACACCCGATTCAAACATTGTGCTACCAAAACCATAAATCTGTTTCAGGCTCATGGAATCAAAAAAGTGCAATCCGACAGGTAACGTTTGGAAACTGTCCAGAACCATTTTAAAAATCAAAACATGACCATTCATCAACAAGAATAACAGAGTCGCGACAATTGTAAAATAACGACCGATAATAGGGGTATTAACCCCAGTTGAAGGATCAACCATTGTCGCCATTGCCAAACCCATCGCCATGGAAATCAAATGACCCGCAATAACAAACGCTTGGAAAATAACGGCAAAAATAAGACCTATTGCCAACCCAATACCAAATTGCTGCACAATCAGTAGCACACCATGCCAGGTAAAAGGATCAATTGGAGCTGGAAGCGGCAACGAAGGCGCGACCGCCAGAGTGATAAAGACCGCGAGCATCAAGCGGATATTGACGGAAACATAGCTTGCGGAAAATAATGGCATAAGCATGAGCATGCCAGTAATACGGACAAACGGCCAGAAATACAGGCCTAGAAGTCGAAGAAAATCATCGTAGTTGAACGTCAGCATGGCGCTAACCAATCAAGGCTGGAATGTTTTGGAAAAGCTCTTTAGTAAAAGAAATCAACGTCGTCAACATCCACGGACCGCCTACTACTAGAACCACCCCTACTGCGGCAACCTTAGGGATAAAGCTCAAAGTCATTTCGTTGATTTGCGTTGCGGCCTGAAACATCCCTACCAACAAACCGACAGCAAGCGCTGGCAATAACAGTGGTACGGAAAGCATCGCGACCACTTCCAACATTCTTTGACCAAGCGTCAATACAAATTCAGGTGTCATCAACTACCTCCTGCGACGACAAAACTATTCGCCAAAGTTCCCATAATCAAAGCCCAACCATCAATCAAAACAAACAGCATGATCTTAAAGGGCAACGAAATAATCATCGGTGACAACATCATCATCCCCATCGCCATCAACAACGTCGCGACCACCAAATCTATGATTAGGAAAGGAATAAAGATCATAAACCCTATTTGAAAGGCTGTTTTCAACTCACTGGTCATAAATGCTGGAATCAAAACTTTAAAGGGTACGGTCTGTGGATCTTTCAACTCGACATCCGCCATTTGGGCAAACATTCCCAAATCCGCCTCTCGCGTTTGCTCAATCATAAATTGATGCAAGGGTTTTGCGCCAATATCAAGCGCTTCTTTGAATTTGATTTGCTCATTCAAATACGGCGTTACGGCATCTTTATAAATTTTATCAAGCACCGGAGACATGATAAACAAGGTCAAAAACAAGGCTAAACCAATCAACACTTGGTTAGAAGGTGTCGACTGAACCCCTAACGCCTGCCTCAATAGCGCAAGCACCACAATGATTCTTAAGAACGAAGTCATGGCAATCAACGCTGCCGGTAACAACGTCAAACCTGTCATCAACAATAGAATTTGAATCGTTAAGGTATAGTCTTGGTTACCTTGCGCATCCGTTTGAACAGTAAAAGCTGGAATACCTGGGTCAGCGCCCGCAATCATCGGAAATAGAAGGGTAAAAACAAATAGTAAGAAAGGTAATCGTTTAGTCATTTTCCAGCTTTTTTCTATTGGCTAGGGCTTCTTGAAGCCGTTGGGCAAAGGCATTATTCATCGGAGCCGACTCTTGCACATCAATCGGTTCTTTCAACTCATGTAACAGGGAGATTCGGCTCGAAGTGACGCCAATCAATAACTGCTCTTTACCAACTTGTAGCAGCAAAATTCGTTCTCTCTGTCCAACCGCCATATTACCAAGAACACGCATATCCTTGCTAACCAAGCCATTGACTTTACCTAAACGTTTCAGCATCCATGCACCTGCAAAGATAACCAAAATAATAAAAGCGAGGGATACGAGGATTTGACCGAAATAACTTGTCGGTTCAATACCTTTTGATAGTGTTGTTGGCTCAGGTACTGCGGCATAAACATTTGCCGAGAACCATGCGAAAGCAAACACCCCAACCTGGCAGATTTTTCTTACAAAAACAATCATTAATCGATTCATAGATTGCATTGTATTAAATCTTATCGAAAAGTGTAAGCGGAATCCTTCAGAGATATTTTCAATGAAACGCATTCATCGACTTTCAGCAACGACAAATGCAATCGCGTAGTGCTTTTCATCACTAATACTGATTGACCAGTCGGTTATTTGACGTGACTCGGAATGTTCAAGTGTTTTGCCATGCAAAAGGACTTGTGGTTGACCTAGATCAGTATGACCGACCGTCATCTCGGAAAAGCAAACACCTTGTGTAAATCCTGTACCCAAAGCTTTTGCAATCGCCTCTTTTGCCGCCCAGCGCTTTGAAAGATACACAGCAGGGTGCATCTGAGCTGCAAACTCTTTCATTTCGACTTTGGACAAAATTCTACGGGCAAAACTCTCCCCTCTTTTGTTTAACAAAGAGGAGATTCTTTCAATTTCAACAATATCTGTTCCAATTCCGATAATCATCTTGCTGCCAAACCGCCATCAACCTAAGTAAGATTGGCGGCTTTCGACCATGATGCGTTTCATCTCTCTCACCGCTTCAGGCAAGCCTGAAAACATTGCTTGAGCAATGATTGCATGACCGATGTTCAATTCTTCAATATCTTGTATTGCGGCAATGGCTTGCACATTGTGATAATGAAGCCCGTGCCCTGCATTCACCACTAACCCCAAAGACTTTGCCAAGGCGGTCGCCTGTTTGATGCGTTCCAGCTCAGCCGCAATTTCAGTTGGGTCGGTCAACTCCGCATAAGTACCGGTATGAATTTCAATAACAGGCGCGCCAACCGCTTTTGCCGCTCTGATTTGAGTTTCATCCGCGTCAATGAATAAGGAAACACGCGTTTTATTGGCCGCTAACTTTCCACAAACCTCTGTCAACCATGGTTGCTGAGAAGCGACATCCAAACCACCTTCCGTTGTCAACTCTTCACGTTTTTCCGGAACCAAACAGACGTCTTCAGGACAATATTGCAACGCAATAGCCACCATCTCTGGTGTAGCGGCCATCTCTAAATTTACTTTGGTTTGTCGCGACTCACTGATACGTCTCACATCGTCATCTTGGATATGTCGTCGATCTTCTCTCAAGTGAAGCGTGATACTATCTGCACCCGCCATTTCTGCATCCAACGCTGCTTTGACAGGATCCGGGTAACGTGTCCCTCTCGCCTGACGAATGGTTGCAACATGATCAATATTCAATCCCAAATAAATCGGATTCATTTCTATTCCTTCTTACCTCAGTGTAGACCTATTTTACTTACCTAATTCCCCTGAAATAACGCACGGGTTTGGATAGGTTTATTTCCCAGGTAATAGGCCAATACCTGTCTGAAAAATTGTTTGATAGCATTCGCACAGTCCGGAGAATAATCTTCCGCCAAAAATCGCAAAATGCATCGTCCCGAAATTGTCGTCCCTTGAATTTCAACCAACCCAGAAAGCTCAACAAAACCGAGTTCCGGTACAAATTTATATTGCTTGCCTTCATCAATCTCATTACCCGCCGCATCGCTGGACAAATCAAAACCATAGCCCAAGTCATTCAACAGTTGAAACTCGAATTGTCGTAATACCCACGCTTGCTCATTGCGGTCTTGTGCCCTTGCCAAACCAAGCAAAGCTTGCTGATAATCTTCAAAAATGGATTCAGAGGTCACGCGAGGATAAAGCAGACGATATAACAGCTCATTCAGGTATAGCCCGCAAATATTGGCATCGCCAACTAAGGGGAAACGTACTGATGCAGGTTCCAATAATCTCAGGTTAACCAAGTCGGATTGATGTACCGAACGCTCCGCCCAACTGATATTAAGACTTTGAAATGGCTGCAACCAAGCTTGCTTAACACGACTAGACTTAGAGTTGCTACGAACACCCTTCACAACCGCATTTTGGCGGCCTTTTTCCGCAGTTAAAAAAGTGACCAACAAGCTGGTTTCACGGTAAGGTCTTTTGTGCAATACATAGGCTTGCTGCTGTATTTCTAAAGCCAAAGCCTACCCTCTCAGCCGTCAATTGATTTCGTCGGTATAACCCAAACTCGCCAGAGCACGATCGTCATCTGCCCAATTTTCTTTGACCTTCACCCACAATTCAAGGTGAACGCGACTATCCATCATCTTCATCAAATCCTTTCGAGCTTGAATACCGACCTGCTTGATCAGCTGCCCTTGCTTACCGATAACGATTTGCTTTTGTCCCGGTCTCTCAACCAGAATTAATGCATGGATTACCCAGCGACCTTCTTCTTCATCGAACTTAAATTTCTCAATCTCGACAGTCACACCATAAGGAACTTCGTCCCCCAATGTACGCATCAACTTTTCACGAACAATTTCCGATGCTAGGAAGCGCGAAGAACGATCCGTAATGTAATCTTCAGGGAAAATAGCAGGCTGGTTTGGTAAGTGCTTCAAAACTTCTGCTTCAATCAACTCTATACCGGATTTTTTATAAGCAGAAACAGGAATAACTTCATCAAAATCGATCTTTTCCGCAATCTTTTGCAGGTAGGGTAGCAACACTTCTTTCTGCTGCATCTTATCGATTTTATTTACCAGGACAATCACCGGAATATCCAAGTTCTGACACTTCTGCGCTACGGCTTGGTCTTCTTGTGTCCATCGCCCAGCTTCGACAACAAACAACACTACATCTACATCTGCGAATGCACTGTTTGCCGCGCGATTCATATAACGATTAATCGACTTTTGCCCGCCCAAGTGCATACCTGGTGTATCGACAAAAACGATTTGATAATTTTCTGTTGAGTGAATACCGTGAATCCGGTGTCGCGTTGTTTGGGGTTTAGGAGAAGTGATACTCAGCTTTTGCCCTAAAAGGGTATTCATTAAAGTCGATTTACCGACATTAGGGCGACCGATTACAGCAACGAAACCGGCTTTAAAATCCTTTTCATCACTCATGATTGATTCTCCAGAACGTCAAGAGCCTGTTCTGCGGCAAGCTGTTCCGCTTTTCTTCTATTGGTAGCTGTTGCTTCAAACTTTCGGTTTAACTGCGCAACATAACAACTAACAATAAATTCTTGTGCATGAGCAGGACCGTTCACACTGATAACGCTGTACTCAGGTAGCTGCTGATGGTGAGACTGCAAAAACTCCTGCAAACGTGTCTTTGGGTCTTTACCGACTTTTTCCGGTTCAAGCTCTTCCAGGCGTTTCTTATACAATCTTGAAACCAAATCCCGGCAAGGCTCTAAACCACCATCCTCATAAACCGATGCAATAATCGCTTCGACAGCATCGGCAATAATGGATTCTCGACGATAACCACCGCTTTTCAGCTCACCAGGGCCTAACATCAAGTAATCAGACAACTGGTATTCTTTTCCAATTTTGGCGAGAGTTTCACCCTTAACCAAAAAAGCGCGAATTCGGCTCAAGTCACCCTCAGAAATCTTTTCAAACTGATGAAAAAGTGCATCCGCAATCATGAAGTTCACTAAGCTATCACCCAGAAACTCCAAGCGCTCGTTATTTTTAGCGCCAACGCTACGGTGCGTTAACGCTCTTTCAAGATAGCCCATATCTTGGTAGTCGTAACCCAGTGCTTTAGCAAGTCTTTTTAACTTTGCCTGCTTTTCGCGTTCAGACATTGTTAATCAATCCCTTTCCCAATGCGTCCAAAGTGAACACCGTCATCCCAATTCATCCAAATACCAAACGCTTTACCCTTGATATTTTGCTCTGGGACAAAGCCCCAGAATCGACTGTCATTTGAATAATCTCGGTTATCGCCCATCATGAAATAATACCCTGGCGGCACGGTAACTGTTTGCATATCTTGGCTATATTTATCTTTATCAAGCAAAATCATATGCTTTTTGCCGGACGGTAAGGTTTCCGAAATCTCGGAAGTACCGTCCATATTGGCACCTGAATCACTCCCCTTATAAGCACCAATATATGTCTGCTTTAACGGCTCGCCATTTATAAAAACAGTACGACCGATATAGGTGATCTTGTCACCCGGTAGACCAATCACACGTTTGATGTAATCGACATCAGGGTCTTTTGGATATTTAAAAACAACCACGTCACCACGTTTCGGCTCACCAATCGGTACAATTTTAGTTTGCGTGACTGGCAACTTTAGCCCATAGGCAAACTTGTTCACAACGATAAAATCACCGATTTCCAACGTCGGATACATCGAACCGGATGGAATTCTGAAAGGCTCTACGACAAAAGAACGTAAAACCAAAACCACTAAAAAGACAGGAAATAAAGAACGAGAGTATTCAACAATTAATGGTTCACTTTCGGTAGTGACCGAACGATCACGTTTTGGTTTCCAAACCAACTTATCGACATAGGCAATCGCCCCCGTTATAGCCGTTGCGATGACCAGTATCAGTTCAAAACTCATCTATTCTGTCCTTAATCTTCCGAAGTATTCAATACAGCTAAAAACGCTTCCTGCGGCAATTCGACACTACCAATGGCTTTCATGCGTTTTTTCCCTTCTTTTTGCTTCTGTAGCAATTTCTTCTTACGTGATACATCACCACCATAACACTTGGCGGTTACGTTCTTTCTCAGCGCCTTAACATTTGTTCTGCCGATGATTTTAGCACCAATAGCGGCCTGAATGGCAACATCAAACATTTGACGAGGAATAATGTCTTTAAGCTTCTCAATCAACACTTTCCCACGTTGCACAGCCGTTGAACGGTGGACGATAATAGCAAGCGCATCCACTCCCTCACCATTGATCATAAATTCCAACTTGACCAAATCATCGGCTTGGAAACGTTTGAACTCATAATCCATCGACGCATAGCCTCGGCTAGTGGACTTCAAGCGGTCAAAGAAATCCAATACCACTTCATTTAGCGGCATTTCATAAGTGAGTGATACCTGATTTCCGGCATACTGCATATTCTTTTGAATACCACGTTTTTCCAAACACAGCTTCATAACCGCACCTACATATTCATTAGGCACCAGAATATTTGCTTGGATAATTGGCTCACGAATCTCGTCGATACTGGAGACTTCTGGCAGACTTGACGGGTTGTCAACTTTAATAATGTCACCCGACTTGGTCAACACTTCATAGACTACCGTGGGTGCTGTGGTAATCAAATCAAGGTCATACTCACGCTCCAAACGCTCCTGAATGATTTCCATATGCAGCATACCCAAGAAACCACAACGGAATCCAAACCCCAATGCATCGGAAGACTCTGGTTCAAAATGCAGCGCCGCATCATTCAAACGGAGCTTTCTGAGCGCTTCACGCAAGTCTTCATAGTCTTCGGAACTAATTGGAAACAAACCGGCAAAAACGCGTGGCTGTACAGGTTTAAAACCCGGTAACGGCGCAACATCGTTGCCCGCGAGCGTAATGGTATCGCCAACTGGCGCACCATCAATGTCTTTAATCCCGGCAATCACAAACCCTACCTCACCCGCAGACAAAAAGTCTGTCGGTGTATGTTTCGGGGTAAAGATACCTACCTGATCAACCATATACTCTTCTTTGGTTGAACAAATCTTCATCTTCATTTTCTTGCCGATTCGTCCATCCACAACGCGAACCAATGAAACTACACCTAGATAATTGTCGAACCATGAATCGATAATCAAAGCTTTCAAAGGCGCATCAACATTTCCGGTAGGCGCTGGAACTTTCTGAACAATCTGTTCCAGTGTCTCTTTGATACCGATACCGGACTTTGCACTTGCCTGAACCGCATCATGCGCTTCAATACCGATAATCTCTTCAATCTCGTCAACTACACGCTCAGGCTCTGCTGCAGGCAGATCAATCTTATTCAAGACCGGCAAGACTTCCAACCCTTGTTCAATGGCGGTATAACAGTTAGCCACTGTCTGCGCCTCAACTCCTTGAGAAGCATCTACCACCAGCAATGCACCTTCACATGCTGCTAAAGAACGTGAAACTTCATACGAAAAGTCGACATGACCAGGAGTATCAATGAAATTCAATTGATAAGTTTGACCATTTTCCGCCTTGTAATGCAACGTCACGCTCTGCGCTTTGATAGTGATGCCACGTTCACGTTCAATATCCATTGAATCCAAAACCTGTGCTGCCATCTCACGATCAGTCAGCCCACCACACATATGAATAAAGCGATCCGCTATGGTGGATTTACCATGATCGATATGCGCAATAATGGAGAAATTTCTAATATGGTCAATATTTACTGACATTTAAGCCTCGACAACCTTCAATCTGTTTTCGTCTCGCCTCTTTTATCACTGATTTTTTGCCTAAAAAAATAATAAAAAAGGGCGCCTATTCCAACGGAACTTGCACCCTTCCTTTATTTCACACTACTGAGAAACCTCAGCGTGATGCATTTCAAACCAGCATAGATACGAGCATAATCCAATAATCGCCGTATTTTACGCTAATTTGACTCCAAACTCACTCTTTAAAATGGTTTGAGCAAGCTTTACTTACCAAACTGTACCGGTAAGAAAATAGATCGATTACCTCTAACCACTCTTACCGGAACTGCTCTGTCTTTTGGTACGTCTTTGGTAATTTTCTCCAGCGCATTGACCGACTCTACAGAATGGAAATTAACTGTCACCAGAATATCTCCTTTCATTAACCCAGCTTTATCCGCTGGACCATCATTATCGACATGCACAAGACGCACACCAAATGGCAAATTCAGTTTATGTAGCACTTTAGGATCAACCATTTCAACGCGAACACCCAATGCCGCAATATGAACAGCATTATCACCGCCTGCATTACCACCGAATTTATCCAATGGTTTCAATACAACGGTTACATACTTGATGTCACCAGCTCTCAAGATTTTAACCTTTACCTTTTTACCGATGGGTGTTGCTCCAACGATTGGCGGCAAGTCTGCCGATTTATCAATAGGCTGCCCATTGAATGCAAGAATAATGTCTCCTGCCTGAATGCCTGCCTTCTCAGCTGGCGTTCCTTTGACAGCTTCCGCAACCAATGCGCCTTTCGGAATAGTTAATCCGAAGGATTTAGCCAAATCACCAGATACATCCTGAACACTGACCCCTAAGAAACCTCGCGTCACATGACCTTTTTCTTTTAACTGTTCAGCAACGGACATCGCGATATCGATTGGAATCGAGAAAGACAATCCCATTGAACCGCCACTATTACTGTAAATTTGTGAGTTGATACCGACAACTTCACCTTTCATGTTAAACAATGGACCACCAGAGTTACCTGGGTTAATTGGAACATCCGTTTGAATGAAAGGCACATAAGTATCGTCCGGCAAAGCACGACCAATTGCAGAGACAATACCGTGCGTTACCGTGTAATCAAGCCCAAATGGTTCACCGATTGCCAACACCCACTGACCGACTTTCAAATCTTTTGAAGAACCGATCTTCGCTACTGGTAATCCTGTTGCATCCACTTTTAAAACTGCGACATCAGTACGCTTATCTTGACCGATGATTTTTGCTTTCAACTCTTTTCTATCACTGAGTTTCACCACAACGTCATCCGCACCATCAACCACATGGTTATTGGTCAAAATGTAGCCGTCAGAACTGATAATAAACCCAGACCCCAAGGAAGTCACTTGTCTCTCTTGCGTACCAGGCTGCTGTCCTTCTGGAATACCGAAAAAGCGACGCAACATCTCATCAGGCAACCCTTGGAATTGCTGAGGAACGGTTGAGACATGTTTCGTCGTACTAATATTGACCACAACTGGGCTATTTTGCTGAGCCAAAACCGAAAAATCCGGCAAGGACACCATTGGCATTTTTGCAGAGGCTACTGCTGACACACTTAACAAAACTGCTAGCCACATGGCTGAGAAATACTTAGCAGACAAGAACTTATGTTTATTAACAAACATGTTTTCTCCCTTTGGTTTTATTTATTCCTATTAGAAATTTCCAAATGAAATCTCTTACTGCGCCTGAATGATCTTTTCCAACTTAGGTAAATGTGGTCGATAATAGCACTTAGCAAACCACCAACCTAAACCAAGCCCAACAACGCCACCCAAAATCGAAAACACATCTTCCTGAGTCGTCGCCAAGCCTATCCAGGCAAGTACAATCATTGAAAGTAATGGTACGCCATAAGCCACCATAGAATGTTTAAATAAGTCTGACTCCACTATTGAGAGTAGAATACGGTCTCCAACCCCGGCACCAAGGTCGTTATCCAGCATCAGCGGAGCTTTATTATTGGGCGAAAACAATTTTGCCAACGCCGATGTGCCACACCCGGATTCTGCCGAGCAACCACTACACCCTGTGTTGCTTTCAGTCACAACCCAAACCTTCCCTTCCTTCTCATCCACAACAGTGCCCACTGCCACTAGCTTGCCCTGAGAAGCATATACAGCCGATTCAGCATCAAAAGAAAAAGGCTGAATGATTTGATTTTGATTTTTCATAACAACTTCCCAATAAACCAGCTCTATGACAGCGTTATAATAGAACAATACAGATGACGCCAAAATAGATTTAATACTATTGTGTCAGTCAAAATAACAAATTAATAGGATACCTCTTTTGACAAGCGCTTTTAAGCAACAAACGGATATTTTAGTCATCGGCAGCGGCATTGCCGGTTTGTCGATCGCTCTGAAACTTGCACGTCACTATCGCGTGACCGTTGTCGCCAAAGCCGCCTTACAAGAAGGCAGCACACAACACGCGCAAGGAGGTATTGCCGCGGTACTCGACCCTTTTGACTCCGTCGAATCTCATATCAAAGACACACTGGAAGCTGGCGCGGGCTTATGCGAGGAAGATGCTGTTCGCCTAGTGACCACCAAAGGCACACCCGCCATTTATGAGCTGATTGAACTTGGTGTTCCGTTTAGTAAGGACACGACTTCAGATGACTATCATCTCACTCAAGAAGGTGGGCATAGTCATAGACGCGTTATCCACGCTGCCGATCACACCGGCAAAAGTGTTGCTGAAACGCTTATAGAAAGAGTGTCAGAAAACCCGAATATTACACTCTTGCCTGAACACATGACGGTCGACTTGATCCTGAATAGCGATCGATCAGAATGCTTGGGAAGCTATGTACTTGATAAAAATACCAATAAGGTCGAGGCGGTTCTTGCGCACTATACTGTCTTGGCTACAGGCGGTGCCAGTAAAACATATCTATATACCAGCAATCCAGACACATCCACAGGTGATGGCATTGCCATGGCATGGCGTGCCGGATGTACCATTGCCAATATGGAGTTTAACCAATTCCACCCGACATGCTTATACCATCCACAAGACAGGTCTTTTTTGATTTCCGAAGCCGTTCGTGGCGAAGGCGGCATCCTTAAGCTACCAAATGGTCACGCATTCATGTCTGAATATGACCCAAGAGCAGACCTAGCACCGCGTGATATTGTGGCACGCGCCATTGACCAAGAGATGAAACGTCATGGTATCGATTGCGTTTATCTGGACATTTCGCATCGTCCAGCGGATTTCATCATCCATCACTTCCCTACTATTTATGCACGCTGCTTGAAAGTTGGGATTGATATCACCAAAGAACCTATTCCTGTGGTTCCCGCAGCGCATTACACTTGCGGCGGCATCAAAACTGACCTGAATGGTAAAACTGACTTAAAAAGACTGTTTGCAATTGGTGAAACGGCTTATACCGGACTTCATGGTGCCAATAGGCTTGCAAGTAACTCACTAGTGGAAGGCTTGGTATTTGCCGAAACTGCTTATGAATGGATAGAGGTTCACTTCGAACCCGTTTCTTCTGAAACCTTCTTTTGCGTTAAGAACTGGGATACCAGCTTCGTTACCCAAGCAAAAGAAAAAGTGCTTATCAGTCATGACTGGGATGAGTTGAGAAGATTGATGTGGGATTATGTCGGCATTGTGCGTACCAACAAGCGTCTTAACCGCGCACTAAAACGCATACGTATTCTGAAACAAGAAGTACGTGAATACTTCTACGCGCATACTTTAACGAGTGACTTATTGGAGCTTAGAAACCTGACAGAAGTGGCAGAGCTGATGGTAAGAAGCGCAATCAAGCGCAAAGAAAGCCGCGGGCTACACTACAATCTTGATTACCCTAAGACAAAACCCAAGGCAAAACCCACTTTCCTAAAACCGAAAAAGAAACTGCCTAAAACCTCTGCAGAGACGAAAAAGAAGTAATGAAAGTTATATCGGGCGAACGCTACACTAGCGCCACCCTGGGTGAATAACACTATTAGCCGTTTTGCAACGGTAGGTTATCCACATTGTTACTGATTTGTTCCAGCATCCCATCAGAAGCCAGCTTATCAATATCAATCAAAATCACCATGCGTTTTTTATCTGCCGCATTGTCTTCTGACTGATTAGAACCCATTGAATTGCTCGCATGATTTTTTTCAATAATCGTCGTCAACCCCATCATGAACTGGTTATCGATTGCGGCAACATCAGGCGCTGGTTGTACTTTATTCAAGTCAAACTGATGCACATCAGACACGGCATCGACCACAAAGCCGACCACTCTTTCACCATTTTTGGTGGTGACATTCACAACAATCACTACAGTGGTTGCGTTATAAGACACCTTCAAGTGAAATCTTTCTCTCAAGTCAAGAATCGGAACCACTTCTCCACGGAGGTCAATAACCCCCTTCACAAAAGCGGGTACATTCGGCAATGGACTTGGCTCTTGCCAACCACGAATTTCTTGAACTCGGTTGATCTCAACCGCGTAATCTTCTTTACTTAACTTAAATGTTAGAAAATCTTTTTTTGATTCAGACACAATTTATCTCCAAACTGACGTTTAGCGTCAGGCTTAATCATTTTCAAATGATATTACCGATTAAGCTTCCATAGTTCAATAGTATATAATAGAGCACCTAAAAAAACGGGGTTAAACTAACAATGAATAGCGAATGGAAAAGTTTTTTACAAGAACAAGGCGCGAGTTTTAACGAATCCGGGGTTATTGAGCATTTCGGCAACCCTGAACTAGAGCATTTTCTGATAAAACACGGTCCAGTTTTAAGCGACCTTTCTTACCAAGCTTTAATTAAAGTTACTGGGGAAGAAGCTTTCACTTTCCTTCAAGGTCAGTTTTCCAACGACTTGAAAGACGTTACAGATGAAAAAGGCCAGCTCACCGCCTACTGTGAACCACAGGGGAAAGTTCTTGCTCTTATCACTGTTTTCAAACAGGATGATGCGTTTTATCTGAGTTTTGACGACTCTTTAAAAGACAGCATTCTTAAACGTTTAACGATGTTCAAGCTACGCGCCAAAGCCGAACTAGAAGATGTTTCAAACAGCATGATCCAAATCGGTTATGCCGGTGAGTTTGCAGATTTGGATGTTCAACGAGCACTATCCACTAAAATCAAAGACATCTTCCAAGTTGAAAAAGTGTCAAAAGAAGGTTTGGAGGGCGTTATCGGCGTCAAGTTGCCAGGGCCATACCACCGCTATAGTATGTTTGGCGATTTTGAAACCATCAAACTAGTTTGGGAAACTTTAAAAGGCAATAGCGAATGCGTTGGTAGACCAGACTGGTCACTATTGAACATTGTGTCAGGACAACCAGAAATCAATGCCAATACAACTAATGAATTTGTGGCGCAATTCTTAAACCTAGACAAGCTTGATGCCATCAACTTCAAGAAAGGTTGCTTCCCTGGGCAAGAAATTATTGCCCGCATGCACTATCGCGGAAAAGCAACCAAACGCATGGTAAGACTGCATATCTCGCAACCATTAGCTTTGACTTCTGGTGATGAGTTGGTTTTGCAAGATAGTGCAGAGCGCAGCTACAAGTTCACCATCGTATCTATTGGTCAAGACATTTACGAAGGTTCTATTGCGCTTGCGGTAACAACACTAAAACCGCTAGAGTCCACTCAAGGAGACCTGAAAACGGCAGATGGTGCTATTGCGACTATAGAGCCTATGCCTTACGACCTAGCTGAAGAATAAGCTTGCTTATCTAGCACCACCCCAACCTGGTAGATTTTGCTAAAAATCTGCCAGGTTGGGTATGCCAAACCATTCAGCACAAACAAAAAAGCCTTTGCATTTGCAAAGGCTTTTTTATTAGGCAAACCAAGATGAATTAGTCAGCTGGCCTCATGTGAGGGAACAACAATACATCTCTAATGGAGGCAGAATCGGTAAACAACATTACCAAACGGTCAATACCAATCCCTTCACCCGCTGTTGGCGGCATACCATGCTCTAGCGCGATGATATAGTCTTCATCATAATGCATTGCTTCATCATCACCGGCATCTTTCGCAGCAACCTGCGCCTTGAAGCGTTCAGCTTGATCTTCCGCATCGTTCAACTCGTTAAAGCCATTCGCCAACTCTCTTCCACCGATAAACAACTCAAAACGATCTGTGATAAATGGGTCTTGGTCATTACGACGCGCCAACGGTGAAACTTCCGCAGGGTACTCAGTAATGAATGTTGGATCTTGCAGCTTGGTCTCAACATGTTCTTCGAAAATTTCGGTAATCACTTTACCCAAACCATAAGAGTCATCGATAGCAACATGCATTTCTTTCGCCAACGCACGTGCCGACTCCAAATCCGCTAACTGATCTGCTGTGACCTTTGGATAGAAGTGCATAATGGATTCTTTCATGCTCATTCGAGCAAATGGCTTACCAAAGTCGAACTCTTGCCCTTGATAAGGCACTTTAGTCGAACCAATAGCTAACTCCGCCAACTCTTTTAAAAGCTCTTCTGTGTAGTCCATCAACTGATGATAGTCAGTATAAGCTGAATAGAACTCAACCATGGTGAACTCTGGATTGTGTCTTGTAGACAAACCTTCATTACGGAAGCTACGGTTGATTTCGAATACTTTTTCAAAACCACCGACAACCAAACGTTTTAGATAAAGTTCTGGCGCAATACGCAAATACAACGGCATATCCAGCGCATTGTGGTGAGTGTTAAAAGGCTTAGCGGTTGCTCCACCTGGGATGACGTGCATCATTGGTGTTTCAACTTCCATGAACCCTTTGCCAATCAAAAATTCACGAACGTGCTGAACGATTTTTGAACGTAATACAAAGCGGTTACGACTTTCTTCATTCACAATCAAATCAACATAACGTTGACGGTATTTGATTTCTTGGTCTTGCAGGCCATGGAACTTATCCGGCAACGGGCGAATAGATTTGGTAATCAACTCGATTTGCTGCACATGAACCGATAGCTCGCCGGTATTGGTTTTGAACAAATACCCTTCTGCACCGACGATATCACCCAAATCCCACTTTTTAAATTGCTCATTATAGAAACCTTCTGGCAACTCATCACGCGTAACATAAATCTGGATACGCCCTTCAGTATCTTGCAAAGTTGCAAAGCTGGCTTTCCCCATAATACGACGCAACATCATACGACCCGCCACTCTCACGCGAACCGGTTCCATTTCTGCTAAGTCTTCTTTTGAAATATCGCCGTATTTCGCATGTAAATCAGTAGAAATATCCTGACGCCTGAATGTATTCGGGTATGAGTGCCCTTCTGAACGCAATGCATTTAGCTTCGCACGACGCTCTGCAATAATTTTATTTTCGTCTACCGGATTGGCTTGCTCAGGGGACTGATTCTCGGTTTTTGACATGATATTTCCTATTAACTTAAACTTTTACAGAATAATTTACTTTCAAATGATCGCTTAAACGCCCGCTTTTAGGTTAGGGATAATAAACTGATCTAACTCTCCATCCAACACCGCGCCGGTATTTCCTGTCTCGATATTGGTTCTTAAATCTTTGATTCGACCTGAGTCTAAAACATAAGAACGAATCTGACTTCCCCAGCCTATGTCGGATTTACTGTCTTCCAACTGCTGTTTTTCTTCGTTGCGGCTTTGCATCTCTAATTCATATAGTTTAGCGCGCAACTGTTTCATCGCCTCAGCTTTGTTCTGGTGTTGAGAACGACCATTTTGACACTGGGTGACTGTATTGGTTGGCAAATGTGTGATACGTACTGCTGACTCTGTTCGGTTAACGTGCTGACCACCTGCACCACTGGCACGATAAACATCGATTCTCAAATCAGCTGGGTTGATTTCAATCTCAAAACTGTCATCGATTTCAGGGGAAATGAATACCGACGCGAAAGATGTATGGCGGCGGTTTCCGGAGTCAAATGGGGACTTACGCACCAAACGATGCACACCTGTTTCCGTTCTTAACCAACCATAGGCATAATCACCCTGTACATGAACAGTCGCCCCTTTAATACCAGCAACCTCACCTGCAGAGATTTCCACGATTTCAGCTTTGAAATTATGCGACTCCGCCCAGCGCAAATACATTCTCAATAGAATGTTTGCCCAGTCTTGAGCTTCTGTACCACCGGAACCCGCTTGGATTTCCAGGTAACAATTGTTGGCATCCAACTCACCAGAAAACATACGCTGAAATTCCAGCGTGTCCAGCATGCTCTCCAAACGCTCTAGTTCAGAAACGACATCATCAACCATTTCCTGGTCTTCATCAGCCTCTGCCATTTCAAGAATTTCTTGTGCAGATTCTAGGCTGGCATCCAAGTCTTGGATGGTTTTAACAACGTTATCCAGTTGTGCTTTTTCTTTGCCCAGTGCTTGAGCTTTTTCCGGGTCATTCCAGATTTTCGGGTCTTCTAACTCCCTTTCTACTTCGATCAAACGCTCTTGCTTGGTTTCGAAGTCAAAGATACCCCCTAAGTACTTGGGTACGCTCTGAAAAATCTTTGATTTTGCTGTAAATCGGGTTTAATTCCATCTTCTCTGCAGCCTCATTAACGGCTTGTGATAAAAAAAGAGGAATTCTATCATTTTTAACGGTTGGATTCAGCCATGTTAGCGGACAAAAAATGAATTCTTCCGTAAAAATACAAGGAAAAGTTCAACCTCAAGAAACTTCCCCTTCTGCCGATAAATAAAATACAAAAAAATATAATGCTTTTCAGCTACTTAGCTGAAGCGTAGAATAAAAATATGAAGATAGAAGAAATTCTTCCCAGACCAGAAGGAAACTTGATTATGTCAGGAACCAGTATCAATGACTTAGTTCAGGCTTATCAGAACAATTCAAGCCAAAACAATAACAAGACCAAGGGATTGGATATCGCAGCACAAAGAGCGGCACAATATGGCGTGGATATTAGCTCGTCTAACCGTTCGCAACAGGCAAGCATCGTGACATCACTATTCGGCAACAAGGAAACTGCGCCAAGTGATGCATTGAAGATGACTTATCAAGCTGCCATTGGCAAGTTAAACGAGATTTTAACCGCTGACCAAACCAGCTCAGGTAGTAGCTCGTCCGATACAGCACCGATTAGCGAAGAAGCGTTAAAGCAACAAGGTGGCATTGAGTATTGGTCGCCAGAAAACACTGCAAACCGCATTGTAACGGGCGCAACTGCATTTTTGGACGGCTTTCAAAAAATTCACCCTGAATTACAAGGGCAAGCCTTGATAGATAAGTTCAATGAAGTTGTCGGTGGCGGCTTGAAAAAAGGCTTTGATGAAGCTAAAGATATTCTTTCTAGCCTGAAAGTGTTTGACGGCCAAATTAAAGACAATTTCAACAGCACTTGGGGATTGGTTACGCAGGGAATGCAAAACTTCACCAATCAATACCTAGGTATCACACCAAATAACCAAGATGCTGAAACGACATCCGATAGCACATCCAAAGCGGATCAAACTGAAGCTTAAGAACTTAATTAGCTGCCAACAAAAAGCCCGACAATGTCGGGCTTTTATGACTAGTGAATCACTAAAACTTACAGATCGTATGCGGCCTGTAAAGTATTCTGCAACAAGGTCGCAATCGTCATTGGACCAACGCCACCTGGAACTGGCGTAATCCAGCTAGCTTTTTCTTTAGCGACTTCATATTCAACATCACCAACCAAACGTCCGCCTTCCAGCCTGTTCATCCCTACATCAATAACAATCGCGCCTTCTTTGACCCAATCACCTTTCACAAGTTCAGGAATCCCCACACCGACAACCAAGACATCCGCTTCACTGACTTTTTGAGCCAAGTCTTTCGTTGCACTGTGGCATACAGTGACAGTAGCACGGACATTTAGCAGCTCCAATGCCATCGGTACGCCAACAATATTCGAAGCACCAACAACAACAGCATTCAATCCTCGTAATTCAATTCCGGTTTTTGCCAACATTGTCATGACACCATGAGGTGTACACGGCGCCAATACAGGCATACGAGTCGCTAAACGTCCAACATTATAAGGATGGAAACCATCAACATCTTTTTTAGGATCAATACGCTCGATGACAACTTCTGGATCAATGTGCTTTGGCACTGGTGATTGCACGATAATACCGTGGACATCTTCTCTAGCATTTAGGTCATCAATAATAGCTAGCAATTCTGCTTCCGTTGTTTCTGCTGGCAACACCATCGATACGTCGTTAAAACCTGCTTTTTCGCAAGCAATTTTTTTATTTCTAACGTAGATTTGAGACGCAGGATCTTCACCCACGAGAACAACCGCTAATCCAGGCGCAGGCTTACCAAGCGCAACCTGTTTTTTGACTTTTTCAGCAATAGATTCACGTAACTCAAGGGCAATTGCTTTACCATCTAAAATTTTTGCCGACATAACCACATTCTCCGTACAGTTTTTCTTGTGGCGCATATGATAACGCATTTATAAAATTCAATCTAAAAGTAAGATTATCTTTCACTCTATTTTTTGCAAAAAATCCAATTTTATAGGTTGACAGTATTCGTGGTGCTCTATACAATACGCCGCATCTTATCGGAGTATAGCGCAGCCTGGTAGCGCACTTGTTTTGGGTACAAGTGGTCGGGGGTTCAAATCCCTCTACTCCGACCAATTTTCCGCATTTAATTATCTTCTAATTAGGTGCAGTTACAAGGTTCGAAAGAGCGCCCATAGCACAACTGGATAGTGCATCGCCCTTCTAAGGCGAGGGTTTCAGGTTCGAATCCTGATGGGCGCGCCATTACTTTGATGGTTGCAAACTCATCAAGGCCTACTATGGCGGATGTAGCTCAGTTGGTAGAGCCCAGGATTGTGATTCCTGTTGTCGCGGGTTCGATCCCCGTCATTCGCCCCACTTATTTCAATATTTTCAATAACTTGCAACAACACTCTTTCACTATAGCTGTACCCTTATATATCCTCAAGTACTACAGAAAACATTCTATCTGTCTCTTAAGCAGACATACAATAAAGCAACCATTATTGATCATTTCCCCTGAGCTGCTTAAACATCCATAGTTATCGCGGTGACCAAACGGTGACTTCCGTTTAAATAGATACCCTCCCCCTCATTCAGTTGCCCACTTAACCTTCTGCATAACATCCTGAACTTCACAATCAAAGAAATCACACAACTTATCAATATTTTCAGTTGTAGTGCTGTAGCCTTTCTGATTTATAAGCTTAGATAAAGTAACTCTATATGGCGATTCATACATTAATAAAGCTTTGAACAAGTAAACAAGTATTTGTTTGCCAACTTCAAAAACATACTTAATACAATGATTAACAATCTATCTACTAGCTAATTTAGACAACCTATTGTGTTATCTGCCTGTGTTGTGGTTTTTTGAAAAAAATCAGAGGGGATAAGTCAATTCTTATAAGCTAGCTATTAAGCTAGCTATATTAAGTCATCCTATTTATAATTTTATAATAATTAATTTTAACTGCTTTTTAGGATAATAAAGACAATGGGCCTGAAAAAAATACCTGTAAAAGACTTCGATATAGCTGTTTTGACTAGTTCACTGCACACTCCAGTAGCTGTATTTTTTACAGCTACTGGCTGTGAACCTTGCGATGCCGTGCTAAAAATGCTAGCTGAACTTGCACCCCAGTATGAAGATCGCTTGCACATAGCTCTGCTTGATATTGAAGATAAAGAAATTGAACCGATACTAGATCTCTGCAAAGTCGAGTCTATTCCGAATATTAAAATTTTCCACCAACAACAAATCGTTGCCCAAGCTACAGGCCTTCTAAACAAGCAACAGTTTGAATTGCTAATCGAACCCCATGTTTTAAGTGAAGCACAAAATCGCCTCAACTTACTACAACAACAGGTCGAACTTCTATTAAGCTCTGAACAATTCGATATGGCAGTGGAACTGGTCGAAGTCTTTCGGCAAAAGTACCCGCATGATGACGAAGCCTTATTAGTTGAGCTGGCAATTCTGGTTCAAATAAACAACATTCCGGCCGCGCTACAACTGATTGAAAAGCTTCCGGAGCATTTGAAGCAGGACGAAAAAGCTCAAGCGGTGAAAGACATGATTGAATCCATGCAAAATACTAAGCAATAACGCAGCAGGACATGAACCAATGAACGCCTATGCGCAAATTACCGTCTTTGGAGCTGTTCAGGGTGTTGGATTTCGTCCATTTGTTTGGCAGCTTGCAAGACAGTTCGGCTATAGCGGCTGGGTTCTGAACAACGCTTCTGGTGTGAAAATATTTCTCAAAATTAACAGTGAAAACAACCCCGAAGCCGAGAAGCAATTTGTTGAAGCACTCAGAGGACAAGCTCCTGCTCTCGCTCAGGTTGATCAGGTACTCTGGGAATGGATCGATCCGAACGCCACACACAGAGAACTTACCGAACTGAAAGATTGCTGCGGCTTTACGATCCAAAAAAGCCGTCCCGGACTTATGCAAACTGCCGTTTTGGCCGATGCCACCACCTGCTCCGCCTGCCTGCGGGACGTTTTTGACCCCGAAAACCGTCGTTATGGCTACCCCTTCACCAACTGTACTCACTGCGGCCCCCGTTACTCGATTATCCGATCGATGCCGTACGATCGCGAATATACAAGCATGGCCGGTTTTAATATGTGTCCCGTCTGCCAAAGGGAATATCAAGACCCGTCTGATCGGCGCTTCCATGCCCAACCGAATGCATGTCCTGCCTGCGGCCCTCAGCTGAGATTAACGCAATTCCTTCCAAGTTCGGAAACATCACATACGCAGGAAAACGGTCTATCGCAACCGGATAACTGGCGTATGATCGAACAGGTCTGCCACTATCTGGCAAAAGGACTGATCCTTGCAATCAAGGGGCTGGGAGGTTTTCATCTGGTCTGTGATGCTGGCAACGACTCCGCTTGCCGAACACTTCGACAAAGAAAATCTCGCCCTCAAAAACCTTTTGCGTTAATGGCTTCGGATATGGATATTGTTAAACGCTATGCAAAGGTCAGCAAAGCGGCCGAAAAAAAACTGAATTCGACGCAAGCCCCGATTGTCCTTTTGCCGAAACTGGGAAAATTACCTCCCTCCGAACTATCGGAACTGGTTGCCCCGAACCAGTCACGCTTGGGAATTATGCTTCCGAATACCCCCTTACACAGTATGTTGATGTCAACATGGGCGAAGACCTGTCCCAACAGACTCCTGGTTTTTACCTCCGCTAATTTGAGCGGGTATCCGCAGATCTACCGAGATGATAAGGAAGCCGAACTTATGCAGCTCGCCGATGCAGTGTTGACCCACAACCGCCCTATCATCCGCCGTCTTGAAGATTCGGTAATGAAAACTTCGGTCGAGGGAAATGACTGCGAAGCCCTGCGCCAATCACGCGGTTTTGCCCCGTTGCGCTTCACGATGCCGGAAGGCTTTCCTTCATTAAATACCCTAGCATCAGGAGGCGATTTGAAAAACAGCATCGCCTTTCAGAAAGGCAACGAAATCACTCTTTTGCATTTTCTCGGCGACATGGAAAATTTCGATATCCAAACAGCTTACGGCGAGGCATTGCAGGATTTACAACAACTTTACCAACTCAAACCTGAGCACATTATCACCGACAAACATCCTGGGTATTATGTTAAAGAAGAGATCCTCCGCTACAGGGAAAAACATGCTCCGGCAGCGACTCTAACTGAAATTCAGCATCATCATGCCCACCTGAACGCCTGCCTGTTTGAGAACGCTATTCCACTGGGTTCTCCGCCAGTTTTAGGAATTATTCTGGACGGATTGGGATTCGGAGAAGACGGTACATTTTGGGGCGGAGAAATTCTTTACGGAACCTACGATCATTTCATTCGTCTGGGCAACCTCGCTCCCCGTCCTCTACTAGGCGGAGACAAAGCAAATAAAGAACCCTGGAGGAATCTGTATGCGCTCGTTCGCACTCAAGACTCTTTGGAAAACCTGATCCAGCGCTATCCGCAAGTGAAGAGTCTGCGGCAACTGCAGACTAAACCGACCGATTTATTGGATTCCATGTCAAAATCCGGGCTCAACAGTCCTCTTTCTTCGTCGGCAGGTCGTCTGTTCGACGCGGTCGCAGCCGTTTGCGACCTCTGTTTTGACAGTATGAGTTACGAAGGTGAAGCCGCCATGCGTTTGGAAGGCCTGCTAAATGAAGAATTACTGCTGAAGGAATGGGAAAATGCCTATTTCATGCAAACTGAAACTAACCCACAAAGCAACCGACAGTTACTGGACACCGCTTCCATTATTCCTCAGATACTGAAAGACCTAAACAACCATTTATCCGTTGGACAAGTTTCAGCTCGCTTCCATATCTGTTTGGTCAAAACCTTACTTAAGAGTGCCGAACAGCTGAGAGAGAAGTTTTCTTTCCAATATATTGTTCTAAGCGGCGGCGTTTGCCAAAACGGTTGGTTGATCTGGCTTTTCAGGCAAATGGCACCGCCGGAAATCACATTATTAACCCATCGGAAACTTCCGGCAAACGACCAATCGATTGCGGTGGGACAACTGTGTGCGCTCGCTGCGCGCAGAGTAAATCTGTGTTAGGATAAGTCCATGACAAAATTGGTTCAAGCTGCTCATTCGGAATCCCTGAAGTCTTCGGCTCCCTCTCCCTTCGAAGTGGGTGAATGGCTGGAAGTTTTACAGGCAATGGAAGAATCTTATACCCAATCCCTGCAATACCAGACTGAAATAGAAGAAAAAAATCAGGCGCTCAACCAGGCTCACCAGTTTATCTCCGGCATCATTTCCTCCATGTCGGATTTGCTGATCGTCATCGACAACGAACACAAGATTACGCAGGTTAATCCCGCCTTTCTGGAATTAACCGGACTGAACGAAGACAGCGTCATTCATCACTCGATACTCGATTTCGTTCAAACACCTCAACCGATCAAAAACAGTCTACTGAAGCAAGGCATCAGCCTACAGGACTTACAGGGCAGCCTACACACTCTGCATGGTAACATCCCGATCAGTATGAGTTGCAGCTGTCTGAACCCGGATCAGTGCGACTTCAAAGGAAAAGTGATCGTCGCAAGGCCAATCGGAGAGCTGCTAACGGCTTATGAAGCTCTCAAGAAAGCTCACCAGGAACTGGCCCAAACCAAAGAAAAAATGGTGCACTCGGAAAAAATGGCCGCACTCGGGCGCTTGGTATCCGGTGTGGCGCATGAGCTGAATACCCCGATCAGCGTTTTGAAAGGCAACCTATGGTCGTTAAAGAGCTATTTTGACGAAGTCAGACCTTTTGTTCACGCGTCAAACGAAGACATTGAAGAGATTCTCGAAGACACCCCGGATCTGCTTGCCGATTCGCAGCAAGCGTTAAAGCACATTGCCGATATCGTCAAAAGCCTGAAAACCTTCAGCCAGCCGCATTCGGAAAAAGCCAATCAACTCATCGAAATCAAACCGATTCTGAAAACCGCTACGAATTGGGTGCAGGCCAACAGCAAGGAACTCACTTCGCCGACCATTACCTTTTCCGCTTCCGAAAACCTCTGGATTCACGGTAATCCACAAGCATTGCAACAGGTTGTTATCAATATTGTGCAAAACGCTTTCGACGCCTTAAGTGGTAAAAATATCGCAGACCCGCTCAACAAACAGATAGCGATTCATCTCAACAAAAAACAACAATGGGTGGAGATTCTAATTGAGGATAACGGCCCCGGCATCCCCGAAGAACAGCTTGAACGAATTTTCGACCCTTTCTTTACCGACAAGGATGTCGGGGAAGGAACTGGCTTAGGGTTAAGCATCAGCCATCAACTCATTCAATCGATGCACGGCGAGCTCAACGTCTGGAACCGACCGGAGGGCGGCGCCGCCTTCCAGATCCTGCTTCCCGGCGACGAAAATCTATCCAATAGCGAAGAGACCCAAACCTTGACTTCCAGTCACGCTCAGGAGGCTTGAGCATGAATATTCTCTGGTTCCAATCTGGCGGCTGTAGCGGCTGCACCCTCTCATTTCTCGGTCTGGAAGAGATGGATCTGATCGAATGGTCCCGATCCATGCAACTCAATTGGCTCTGGCACCCCTCTCTGACCGAACACAGCGGTTCAGAAACTCAGGCGATGCTCGACGCCGTATTAAAGGACGAAATCAAACTGGACATTTTCTGCCTTGAAGGCTCGGTCATTATGGGACCGAAAGGCAGTGGACGCTTTCATATGCTTGCCGGAACCGAAACGCCTGCCAAGGAGCTGATCGAGCGTCTGAGCGAAAAAGCCGATTACGTTCTCGCTGTCGGCACCTGCGCCGCGTTCGGCGGCATCACGGCTTCACCGCCCAATACCGTCGAGGCGACCGGACTGCAGTACGATCAGAATTTCGCTGGAAGCCTGTTACCGACAAACTTCAAAAGCCGTGCCGGACTACCAGTGATCAACATTTCAGGCTGCCCGGTTCACCCTGGATGGGTCGCCGAAACCATCGGTCTGATCCGTTTCCAGAAATTGAAAACCGAACACCTTGATCCCTACAACCGCCCCCGTTTCTACGCCGATAAACTGGTACATCACGGCTGTTCTAGAAACGAATATTACGAATACAAAGCCAGCGCCGTCAAACCCTCCGATCTCGGCTGCATGATGGAACATATGGGATGCGTCGGCACAGTCGCGCATGCCGACTGCAATGAACGTCCGTGGAACGGCAACGGCTCCTGCACCAAAGGCGGTTACCCCTGTGTGGATTGCACCTCCCCGGATTTCGGTCATCTCAATCACTCCTATCAGGAAACCCCAAAAATAGGTAACATTCCTGTAGGGCTTCCTAGTGATATGCCTAAAGCCTGGTTTATAGCATTGTCGACTCTAGCAAAGTCAGCCACACCAAAACGATTAAAAATCAATGCTATTTCCGAGCGAATTGAAATTAGCCCGGAAATTAAAAGGAAAAAGCTATGAGCAAGATTATTATCGGGCCATTTAACCGGGTTGAAGGCGATCTGGAAGTTCAGTTGGAAATCGAAGCACAGAAAGTAACGTCCGCCCGAGTGAACTCCACGCTTTTCAGAGGCTTTGAAAGCATGCTTCAAGGCCGTCCTCTGGGTGACGCTCTGGTGTACGCTCCTCGAATTTGTGGTATCTGTTCTGTTTCCCAATCAGTCGCTGCGGCTCAGGCACTAAGCCAGATTTATGGCATCTCACCACCGGAAAACGGCCAAAGGGCGATCAATTTAATGCTCGCCAACGAGAATGCCGCCGATCTACTAACACACTTTTATCTGTTTTTCATGCCGGACTTTGCGCGTGGAATCTACAAGGACCGTACATGGTTTTCCGACAGTCAAAAACGTTTCAAAGCCATGCAGGGCGTTTCCTCCGCCCGTGCGATAGAGGCGCGCAGCCACTGGCTGAAAATGATGGGAACCCTTGCCGGTCACTGGCCGCATACACTTGCCATTCAACCCGGTGGCTGTAGCCGATCACTCAACGATGCGGAAGTCATGCAGATGTTGCTCTACGCGCAAAAGCTGCGACATTTTCTGGAAAACTCTCTACTCCATGACAAGTTGGAAAACTTTCTCGCTCTGGAAAACGAAGCGGATTTGCAAAGCTGGCAACAGCAGCACGCTGATTCCGATCTTGGGCTGTTCATCGCCATAGCCACCGATTTGTCGTTGCACGAGCTTGGCAAAAGCGATGCCTTGCTAATGAGTTACGGTAGCTTTCCCGAATCCAACGGGCAACGTCTGATCCCCTCGGGAGTCTATCGCAACGGCGAGTTCCATCTGCTGAACCCATCCCATATTCAGGAAGACATCAGCCATGCCAACTATCAGGGCGATATCCATTCGTCACCCTGGCATCAAGCTCAGATGCCTCTGTTGGACAACCCGGATGCCTACAGCTGGTGCAAGGCTCCGCGCTTAAAAGGGGAAGTGGCCGAAACCGGTTCGCTGGCCCGGCAGGTGATGGCTAAGCAACCGTTGATTCTCGACCTGATACAGCGCTACGGCAGCTGCGTTTATTCACGAATTCTGGCGCGAACGCTTGAACTGGTCAAATTGACCGTACAGGTAGAATCCTGGCTGCAACAAGGGTTTTCGGAGACCGGTCATTTCTTCACCGAACCGGGCGACATTGTTCACCAGCGCGGCGTAGGACTGATTGAAGCGGCTCGCGGCAGTCTCGGCCACTGGCTGGAAGTAAAAAACAACCGGATATACAGTTACCAGATTATCGCACCGACCACTTGGAATTTCTCCCCGAGAGATCAGCAGAACACGCCGGGCGCTCTGGAAAAGGCTTTGGAAAACACTCCGCTGTACGATGGAGAGACTGATCCGGTCAATGTTCAGCATATCGTGCGCTCCTTTGATCCATGTATGGTTTGCACGGTTCACTAGTTATAATGGAAATAGCTTACTTCTTGTCTATTCGTTCTTCGTGCAAATGAAGACCGCACTCCTGATGCAAAGCATTCTGCCGCTCCCACCACCATCGCCCGGCACGTTCATTTTCTCCCGGCTTGATGGCTCGTGTGCAAGGCTCACACCCGATACTCGGAAATCCTTTGTCGTGGAGAGGATTATAAGGAATACCCTTCGCGTCGATATAAGCTCTTACCTGTTGCGATGTCCATGCCAGCAAGGGGTTGAATTTAATCAACCCGTGTTCCGAGTCCTCTTCTAGCAACGGCACCCCCTGACGGAATGAAGATTGCCCGCTACGCAGGCCAGTTATCCAGATCGCTGCCCCGTTTAAGGCTCGGTTCAAGGGTTCAACCTTACGAATATGACAGCATAACTTGCGATTCTCGACTGAATGATAGAAACCGTTTATGCCATGCGCTTCCTCATAGCTCTTGACCGCATCGGGTTGCGGAGCAAAACGCAGAATCCTGCGTTGGTAATGCGCTTCAGTCGTCGCAATCAATGCCTCGGTTTCCGCGAAAAGACGGCCTGTGTCCAAAGTGAAAACTTCAACCGGTAATTCACAACGGGAAATTACATGGGTAATCAGCTGATCTTCCAGCCCCAGACTGCTGGAAAACACTATTTTTTGCCCTTCCGTCAAACGGCAAAGTTGCGTGAGATAACCTTCTATATCATAAGGATCCAAAACTTCCAAAGCCTGCTTTAATTCCTTAAACACTCTTCAAACTCCCTGTTAAAATGGCCAAACTAGCGGAATGACCGCCAGCGACACGGTTGCACAAATTAAATTCAGTGGAATACCCAGACGCAGAAAATCCACTAACCGGTAACCTCCAGGACCTGCCACCATCAGATTGGTCTGATAGCCGATCGGCGTCAGAAAGCTCGCCGAAGCCGCCATCATGACGGCAACCACAAAAGGCAGAAAACTCACTCCCAGCTGACCGGCCAGCTCCGTTGACACCGAAAACATCAATACTGCCGCCGCGTTGTTGGTCACAAGCTCGGTCAGAAGAGCCGTGATCATATAGATAAGAATCAACGCCAGCAACGGCGCTGTTCCAACCATCCCTAGCAACGATTCAACCAGCCAATGGCTGACGCCGGTTTTCGACATCGCCGACGCCAGGGCGAAAGACGCGGCAATCGTAATCAACGTCATCAAATCCACGTAGCGACGCGCTTTGACAATGTTCACGCAACCGCTGGCAAGCATTGCTCCAGCAGCCAGAAGCGCAGCCTCCAACATCGGTACAAATGCAAATGCCGTCAACAAGAGCATCAAAAACAAAATACTCATCGCCCACGGAGCTTTGCGAAAGTTCGGCGGCGGCTCGTCGGCCAGAGTACTGACCAGGAGGAAATCCTTACGGAAACGATACTGTTCGACAAAACTCGGCCCGGCTTCCAGTAGCATGGCATCCCCCAGCGTCAATTTCACTTCATCCAGTTCCTGAGTCAGGTGATTGCCTCCCCGGGAAATCGCCAAAACCCGAGCCTGGTACCGCTCCCAGAATTTCAGCATTTTCAAGGGTTCACCCAATCCCGGAAAATCGGAACTCAGAATCACCTCGATCAAACTGGTATGCGGCGCCGAAAGCGACGTCGGTGCTTCGCCAAGCAGTTTCAGCCCGGGATATTGGCGCAATCTCTGACTCGCAAGCGGGTGACCTTTCAGCCATAAAACATCACCTGCCTGTAGAATCACCTGTTCCGGATCTTCGGAAATCCACTCTCTGTTACGTTGAATGCCCTGCCACTTTCCATGCTGCAAATGCTTCAAATCGGTCGAAGCCAGAGGCTTCCCAATGCAGGGCGCCGACGGCAATATTTCAACCCGAACTTGATAAAGCCTTGCATCCGCAGGCATGGCGATCGGATTTTTGCGCTTGGGCAAAAGCTTGCCGGAAAAGAGCCACAAAAACAGACTGCCAATCACCAAGGTCGGCAATCCGACCCAAGCAATGTCAAACATCCCCAGAGAAAAATGTTTGTCGGCCTGCAACAATCCGACCACAACCAGATTGGTACTGGTTCCGATCAGCGTCAGGCTGCCGCCCATAATCGCCAGAAAACTCAAGGGCATTAACAATTGAGAAGGAGAAATACGCAATCTGACCGCCCACTGCTGAATCACCGGAATGAAAATCGATACTATGGTGGTGTTATTCATCAACCCGCTCAGACCAGCGATCGGAACAATCATATTGCCAATGGCTCCGCGCTGGGTAGCAGGACGCCCCAACAGCCAGTGTCCGAGCCAGTAAACGGCACCGGTTTCTCTTAAGCCCGCGGCAACCACGTACAGCAATGCGATTGTCATCACTCCGGGGTTAGCGAACCCTGCAAAGGCTTCCACCGGGCTCAGAATTCCGCTGACTAGAAGCACGCACAACGCAAACATCATCAATACATCGGCGGCAATATTCGTCACGGCCATGGCGAGTAACACCAGAATAACCATGCCAAGAGTCAGTCCTGCCTGCCACTCAATCATCGGATTCACCCGCCGATCTCGGCAGGTCACGAATATGCCAATGCGGGAAATGCTTGCGCATAAGAGCATTCAGTTCCAGTTCAAAATCGGAAAACTGCTGCTGCTTTTTCTGCCGAATTTCGCGAATCATCCCCGCGGCAACCGTCGCATTGCTGAAGCGGTCGATCAAAATAAAAGCGCCGATGCCTTTCCGATAACAATCCAGCAAGGTGGATTCGGCCAATTCGATAGAAACCAGACCGATTTCATTCATCTGTAATCCCGACGCCGGTTCTCTTTCATATCGATTGATATCGATCTTGTGGTCGACTTTGCTTACGCAAGCCTCGGTCTGACGAGCGGCAAACTTAATATAAAAACTCTGCCCTTCCTGCATTCTCTGCTCGTCAAACCAGACCAGATGCGCATCAAAGCAGTTTGAAAACCCGACCTCTTCCGTTTCCGGAATGATCCAGTCTCCGCGACTGATATCCCGTTCATCCTGTAAAACGACAGTAACCGCCTGACCGGCTTCCGCAACGTCGAGATCACCATCGAAAGTCACCAGACGTTTGATGCGCGAACGCTGCTCCCCCGGATAGATTTTCACCGCCTGGCCAAATTGCAGACAACCGGATTGAACCGTACCGCTGTACCCGCGAAAATCAGCATTCGGTCGATTCACCCATTGCACGCTGAAACGGTTCGGTGCCGGCTCTGACACAGCCTCGACCGAAAGATTTTCCAGATATGGTAAAAGCGCTTCACCTTGATACCAGGGCATTTTGTCGCCTTTTTCCAGCGTATTCTCGCCTTTCAATGCCGATACCGGAATCGAATAGCTACTGACGCCTCCCAGCGTCTGGCTGATTGTCTCCAGTTCTCTTTGAATTGCATCGAACACCTGCTCGTCGTAGTTCACCAAATCCATTTTATTAATGGCGACAATCCAGTTTCGGATACCCAGAGCATGGCAGATAAAAGCATGACGGCGGGTTTGGCTCTGCACGCCATAGCGCGCATCCACCAATAAAATCGCCGCTTCTGCGGTTGAAGCGCCCGTCACCATGTTTCGAGTGTACTGCTCGTGTCCCGGCGTATCGGCAATGATGAATTTACGTTTGTCGGTTGAAAAAAAACGGTATGCAACGTCGATGGTAATCCCTTGTTCACGTTCGGCCTGCAGTCCGTCAACCAGCATCGCCAGCTCCAGATCGCCTTCAGCATTTTTACCCTTCACATCGTGATGAAGTCCCTGCAGCTGATCTTCATACAGCTGATGGCTGTCAAACAGCAAACGGCCAAGAAGCGTGCTTTTTCCGTCATCAACACTTCCGCAAATAAGTAAGCGCATCAGCGATTTACTGCGATGCTGTTGCAGATAGTTCCGAATATCGATTGCCTGTGATTCACTCATTAGAAATAGCCCTCCCGCTTTTTCTGTTCCATTCCAGATTGATCCTGATCAATCGCCCGTCCCTGCCGTTCCGAAGTCGTGGCTCCCACCGTTTCCGCCACCACGTCTTCCAAAGTCATCGCCCGCGACTCTATAGCTCCAGTTAGTGGATAACAGCCTAGAGTACGGAATCGAACCCATTTTTCTTCCGGTTCTTCGCCTGCCTGCAATGGCATGCGTTCATCGTCACGCATAATCCACATGCCGTCTCGACGCAGCACAGGACGCGGTTTGGCAAAATACAAAGGAACCAGTTCAATCTGTTCTTGCAAGATATACAGCCAGATGTCCAACTCGGTCCAGTTGGACAAAGGAAACGCGCGAATGCTTTCCCCTTCATCGAGCGCTGCGTTGTAGATATTCCACAATTCCGGACGTTGTGCCTTCGGTTCCCAGCGATGGTGACGATCACGAAACGAATAAATACGTTCCTTGGCTCTCGACTTCTCTTCATCTCGACGGGCTCCGCCGATCGCCGCATCAAAACCATGCAGCGACAAAGCCTGTTTCAATGCCTGGGTTTTCATCAGATCGGTATGCTTAGAACTGCCGTGAACAAACGGATTTATGCCGATTTCTAACCCTTGCTGATTTTGATAAATCAACAAATCAAAACCGTGTTTTTCAGCCTGTCGATCACGAAACTCTATCATCTCCCGAAACTTCCAGTCCGTATCGACATGCAATAACGGAAACGGAATGCATCCGGGATAAAATGCTTTGCGGGCCAGGTGCAGCAAAACCGAAGAATCTTTGCCGATCGAATACAACATCACCGGTTTTTTAAACTCCGCGGCGACTTCTCTCAAAATATGAATGCTTTCTGCTTCAAGCTGTTCTAAATGCGTCATTTTCTATATCCTTGTTTAATTCATGCGATGTGCCCCACCAAGCGAGCTTTTCCGCCAGCGCACACACCTCGCCGACAATCAGCAAAGCCGGGCTCTTGATCTGTTCCGCTTCAACCGTACGGGTCAGTTCTTCCAAACAGGTCAGCACCACCCTCTGTTGCGGCAAAGTGCCGTTTTCGATAATCGCCACCGGCGTCTGCCTTTCACGACCGAACTGCAGGAGCCCATCACGAATTTCCGAACTTCGAATCAGTCCCATATAGATCACCAGCGTCTGTCCGGACTGAGCCAAAGCGCGCCAATCCGACATTTCGCCGCCCGGCTTGCAATGCCCGGTTACCAGCTGAACCGTCCGGGAATAATCGCGATGTGTCAGCGGAATACCTGCATAAGCGGCGCATCCAACCGCTGCACTGATTCCCGGGACAATCCGATAATCGATACCAACCGCTTTTAAAGCCTCACATTCCTCACCACCGCGCCCGAAAATGAACGGATCACCGCCCTTCAGACGGCAGACCGATAATCCTTGCTGCGCCAGATGAATCAATAACTGGTTGATTTCTTCCTGAGACATCGAATGACAGCCGGCCTTTTTGGCCACGCTGATACGCTCGGCATCACGGCGTGCCAGCTCAAGAATCTCCGCTGAAACCAGGCCGTCATGGACAATCACATCCGCTTGCTGCATCACCTGCAGAGCCTTAATAGTCAGCAGCTCAGGATCACCCGGCCCAGCGCCAACCAGTGAGACACAACCTCGATCCTCTGCAAATACCTGCAGTTTGTGATCCAAAAGCTTCTGTGCGCCCTCCTGATCGTTGTTTTCCACTCGACGAGCGATCTCGCCCCGAAACGTCTGTTCCCAAAAAGCCCGACGTTGCCCGACATCCGGCAAAGCCGATTTCACTCGGCTTCGGTTATGCTGCGCCAAGCGACCGAGTCCAGACAGACTTTGCGGTAATATCCGCTCAAGTTGCTCACGAGTCTGACGAGCCAGCACCGGAGCATGGCCTCCGCTGGAAACCGCCAGCATCAATGGACTGCGATCGATGATTGCCGGTAAAATAAAACGACACAGTTCGGCATCGTCCACCACATTCACCGGAACTCCCTGTAATTCGGCAGCATGAAAGACCTGCAGATTGACGCTTTTCTGATCCGTAGCAGCGATCACCAGGCGCATGCCTGCAAGCTGATCGGGATGAAAACCTCCCTGAAACCACAGTAATTCATTTTCGGAACAGAGGATTTCCAGATCGGGACACAATTGTGGTGCAACCAGATTGATCTGCGCTCCCGCCTGACGTAATAAACGAATTTTTCGCAAGGCCACGTCGCCCCCGCCAACCACTAATACCGGCTGGCGTTTCAAATCAACAAAAATCGGCAAATAGTCCATCATCGGTTCCTTAAGACAGATGGTCGTGAAAATCACGTCCTTCGAGCGTGGCCTTGATGTGCCCCGCACGAATCACAAAATCACCAAATGCTTCATCGTTCATCCTTTCCGCCGCATAGGCTCCGAGCAATGCGTCAAGCAGCGTCAAAATCTGCTCTTCGGTGATATTTTCCCGGTACAGCTTATTCAAACGGGTTCCTTTACCATCACCGCCCAGATACAGGTTGTAACGCCCTAGTGCCTTACCGACCAGAGCAATTTCTGCCAGAAATGGGCGGGCGCAACCATTAGGGCAACCTGTGATGCGCAGAACGATTGGTTTAGATTCAAGTTGGTGTTTTCGCTGCAGTGTGACGAACTTCTCGACGAAACTTCCCAGATAGCGCTCAGCTTCGGCCATTGCCAGCGTACAGGTCGGCAAAGCAACACATGCCATGGAATGCAGATGCTGAGGCGCAAGCCCATCCTTAAGCAACCCATATTCGCGGGCAATCGCTTCGATACGCGCGCACTCGGCTTTCGGCACCCCGGCAACAATCAAATTCTGACTGGCGGTGATCCGGAAATCCCCCTGATGAATTTTGGCAATTTCAGCTAGGCCTGTTTGCAAGCGGCCAGGTTCGCCGTCCTTAATCCGTCCGTTTGGTATGAACAGCGTCAAATGCCGCAAACCATCCATCCCGTCAACCCACCCGAAACGATCGGTATGCTGGGTGAATTCGTAAGGACGACCTTCTGCAAATACCACTCCGCAACGGCTTTCAACCTCTTGCCTGAAAACTTCCACTCCCAGACGGTCAACGGTATATTTCAGGCGGGCAAAACGCCGTTCACCGCGATTACCGTGATCACGCTGCGCCGTAACCACTGCCGTCGCGACGTCCAGCACCTGTTCCTTGAGGATAAAACCGAGATTCGAAGCCATGCGCGGATAGGTTTGCTTATCGCCATGCGTGCTGCCCATGCCGCCGCCAACAAGGACATTGAAACCGATCAACTCGCCTTGTTCGGCAATCGCCACAAAACTCAGATCGTTGGCATGCACATCGACGTCATTGTGCGGTGGAACCGCAACGGCAATCTTGAACTTGCGCGGCAGATACGTTTTTCCATAGATCGGTTCCTGGTCTTCGGCGCCGGAAGGATTCGGTTCATCCATCCAGATCTGATAATAGGCCCGAGTCGACGGCAGCAAATGCTCGGAAATCTGCACAGCATAGGCATAAGCTTCGTGATGCAGACGCGACTCAACAGGGTTCGGATTGCACAAAACCTGACGATTCACGTCGCCGCAGGCAGCGATAGAATCCAGCATGATCTTGTCCAGCCCCTGAATCAACGGCTTGATATTACGTTTTAAAATACCGTGATATTGGAACGTCTGGCGTGTCGTCAGACGCAAGGTACCGCTTTCGGTCAACTTCAGCGCCAGTTCATTGGCCGCCAACCACTGACTCGGGGAAACGATTCCGCCGGGAATCCGCACTCGCAGCATGGCCGAATAAAGCGGCTCCAGCTTGCGTTCTTTGCGATCCTTACGCAGATCTCGATCATCCTGCTGATAGAAACCATGAAACTTGATCAACTGCTGATCGTCTTCCGAAAAGGCTCCCGTCACTTGACTGTTCAGCGCCTCGGCAATTGTGCCGCGCAAATAATTCGATTCGCTTTTGATACGTTCGTTATCGCTTAATTGAGTCATCAATACACGTCCTTCTGGTAGCGTTTTTCCTGTTTTAACTGGTCAAGGTAAGCCTCGGCCTCTTCCTGGCTGCGGTTTCCATGTTCGGCAATCACATCAATCAGAGCTTGATGGACATCCTTTGCCATGCGCGAAGCATCGCCACACACATAGACAAAAGCTCCGCGCTGCAGCCATTCGAAAAATGTTTTGCCTTCTTCTTTCAAGCGATGCTGAACATAAATCCGCGCCGCTTGATCTCTGCTGAAAGCGGTATTCATTCGAGTTAGCAGCCCGCTGCGCAGCCATTCCTGCCACTCCTGCTGATAGAGAAAATCCTCGCAAAAACGGCTATTGCCGAAAAACAGCCAGTTTTCCCCCTGAGCTCCGGTCTGCTCGCGATGCTGCAAAAAGCTGCGGAAAGGAGCGATACCGGTTCCTGGACCGATCATAATCACCGGTGTTTGAGGGTCTTGCGGTAATTTGAATTCCGAAGGCTGAACAAACACGCGAATGTCGTCGCCCTCCTTGAGAGAGGCGAGGCAACCGCTGGCGCCGCCGTAATGCGTGCTGCCGAAAGCATCATATTCCACGGTACGGACCGTCAAGTGCACTTCTTCGCCGACTTCCGACTGCGCCGAAGCAATTGAGTAAAAGCGCGCTTGCTGCTTACGCAACATGTCCGCCAAATCCTGAGCCTCCAGCCTGCACGGGAATTCGGCAACAATGTCATAAATCTGCCGTTCTGCCAGATAAGCTCTCAAAGCTGAGGCGTCCGCAACGGTCTCCCGTAACAGGTTTATCCCTTGCGTATGATTGGGGTGTTCGGCGTAGGCCTTGGCAAAATTCGGGTAACTCTGTGTCAGTTCGAACTTTTCAAGTAATGCGTGTCGCAGTTCGACCACCTCTCCATCAAGTTGCACCGTTTCCGTTCCTTTCAAAGAGAGGATTTTCAACAGATCATCCACCGAAGCCGCATTGTTCCGAAAATAAACCCCCAGAACATCACCCGGCTGATACTGAATTCCGGAATCCTCTAAAGAAATTTCATAGTGGCGAATATCCTTGATGGAACCCGGTGCCGTAATAGCCTGATTCACCAGCAACTGCGCCTTGAATGGCGTCTGTTTGCCGTACTCTGAACTAGGGACATTCCAATCCGAAGCTATCGCACAGGAAGATTCCTCTGGCTGTTGCGCCTTCAAAACGCTCACCAGTTGCTCGCTCCAGGAATTTGCCTCTTGTTCATAGTCGACATCCAGCGCCTGAACAGGCAAAAACGCCTTGCCACCGAGCTCGGAAAAGCGTCGATCGGCATCAATCGCAGCCTGGCAAAAGAATTCGTAAGAACGGTCTCCAAGACCCAATACTGCAAAAGACAGATGCTTTAAATCCGGCGCACGTTTGCCGGACAGAAGTTTGAAGAAGCTTTCCGCCGATTCCGGCGGTTCGCCTTCGCCCTGAGTAGATGTGATCAGCACCAGCCTGCTCTCTTCTTTCAACAGGCCCGGTTTAAAATCGGATATGTTTGTCAATTCCGCTGCCAAGCCAGCCTGACACAAGCTTTTATGCAGCTGCTCCGCCAAACTTTGAGCGTTCCCGGTTTGCGAGGCAAATAGGATTCTTACTGGTTTTATGTTGGAAACTGGCGATTTTGCAGCCGCCGTAGAAGGCAAAATTTCCTGCTTGAAGCCATCCCATCCTCTGGCAGCCAAATAACCGCTTAACCATGCCAGTTTGAAAGGAGAAGCACCATTCACCAGTTTTTCAATTCCGTCTCTCTCGTGCGGCTCAAATAGCAATAAAGCCGGGTCCGTATAATCTGACATAACTTGTGTATCCTAAAAATAATAATTGTTCCAGTTTGAAGTGACACAGATTACTGTATATTTAACATTAAATAAAATGATATATATTGATTTATAAATCTAATTTTAAGATATAAAAGCATTAAAAAAATAGCGAGATATATATTTTAACTTTACTTACTACTAGTGGTTTTATTTGACCTAAATTGACAGATTTCGATTATAAAAAATTACTTTTCAAGAAAGATATAAATGGTATTAAAGAAAAAGAAACAGGTATTATCCGGTCGAGGACAAGAAACTGATATAGTATAAATATCAGATAGATAAATACATTTTAGCCTCATCTCTGATACGCTTTATCATGTGATATAGCCCAGTCGAACGATTTGGAGAAAGCTCTTGTAATAATCCTGTTCTAGCCAAAAAGTCTAGCGAGGTATGTACGATTTCCTCGGGAGATCGACCATTGTAAATTTTGAGTAGTAACACAATTAGCCCGGAAACAATTGCAGCATCGCTTTTTGCTTTTATAAAAAGTAAGCCGTTCTTATTTTCTATATGAATCCAGACTTGCGACTGGCAGCCATGAATTCGATTCTCTTCTGTTAAAAAAGAAGTGTTCAAATTTTGCAACTGCTTACCCATATCAATCAAATAGCGATAGCGATCTTTGGCGCGACTAAAATGCGTAAAACGCCTGACTAAGTCGGCTTGAACCTCATCTATTCCCATTGAAGAAACTGCACAACTCACCCTATTTCACCTCCCTTAATTTTTTATATAATTAAGATATAACTTTAGCGTTTCAGAACGCAAAAACCCTTTTACCTAAATAATTAAATAATATAGATAAAGGGTTTAAATTAAGCTCAATTTCTTAAATAGGTAACTGACTTTAAAGCGTAATGTTCTTGGTTCAACTGGATGAAAATGTATATCATCTACGACTTGTGCTAGCTCAGCAGACGAAAGTCGTGAAGTGTAGTAATAGTCAATATCATGATCGTGACTATCTCGTAGATAAAATACCTCTAATTCAGCCTTCATTACTTCGAAGCGTAACCCACCCCCGCAATCAAAATCGCATTTAACTATTCTCGCTAGTCAATAATGAACGCGTACATCTACATAAAGAAGTCGTAATAATTGGGCTACCCCAATTTCAGCATGTGACTGATACCAGCACTGATCGTTATCCGGCAAAGCACCTTTTTTATTTTTTGTAAAAGGCATGCTCTACAAAGCTCCTAATTTAAAAAAACAATGCATGACTACCAACCAGAATTGAACCCAATCCAGCAACAGAAAACGCTGCGTTAATATTGCGTTTGGTGGTCAACAAATTTTCATTTACAAACGCAATCAACACTCCAAAAAGCAGAAATATAGACATAACTCCCAGTGAGAAGCTCGCTACCATCAATAAAGAGACGGAGTGTCCTGAAATCGCTGCCAATGTTATTAACATTCCTCTAATGCCCCCAATTCCCATCAAGGTACCCAGCGTAACAACCGAAGTTAATCGCGTTTTTTGTTCAACACGCCGTCCTGAAACATTATGAGAATGAGTGCGCCCAAACCAGATATGCGTATGGGTCACCCCATTATGCTGGTGCTGATGCAGTTGAATACGTCTGCTAAAAACCAGAAACAGCAGATACGCACCAACCCCTATAAGCACTGACGAAGCAATCGCATCACCATAAGCAAGAATCTCTGCAGGAATATGTATATGTTGAAGAATTTTTGCAAACACAAATAAAGTTAAGCCATGGGCAACTGCAAACCCAATCGTATAAAAAAGTGTTTTTCGTCGGTTTTGCCCAATCGAAAAATCAGCTATCGCCATCAGGTGATCAGGGCCAAATGCGTGCAAAATGCCATAATAAAAAATAACCAATAAACCGAATTCCATGCTCAGCCTCTCTTTTTAAACAGGTTTCAACCTGAAGGGTAATCGAACCAGTCTGGACAGACCGGATTTAACAGATTCTCGGAAGCTGCTCACCGACCAACATATCGACCACTCGCTTGCCTCCGAAATCAGACTGCATAACCACCCGTTCTCGGTGATCGGCAACCACTTCGGCAACCATCGCCGAATTCATGCCTGCCGGATGAGTACGCATCAATTGCAACGCCTGTTCAGCAGAATCGGCTGGAATAACCAGTGCGACCTTGCCCTCGTTAGCGAGATATAAAGGGTCCAAACCAAGCACTTCACACACACCGCGAACTTCCGGTTTAATCGGAATTTGCCCTTCGTCAATAAGAATGCCAACTCCGGCTCCCTGAGCATATTCGTTCAACACCGTTGCCAGGCCACCGCGGGTCACATCCCTCATCGCATGTATCGGAATGCCTTCCGAAAGCAATAATTGAATTAAGCTAGTCAAAGCTGCACAATCAGATGTAATAGTTGTTTCTAATGCCAACTCTCCCCGTGCGGCTAGAATGGCTACGCCGTGATCTCCGATGTCACCGTTAATCAGAATCTTGTCCCCGATCTTAATATGAGTGATCCCTGAGTCAAGTCCGACTTCAAGTACACCGATTCCGGCAGTATTGATAAACAGCTTGTCACAGCTACCTCTATCCACAACTTTGGTATCACCAGTTACAATCCGTACATCGGCTACTTGAGCCGCAACGGCCATGTCCGCTAAAATCTCAATCAGCTCCGCAAACGCCAAACCTTCTTCGATGATCAGACCACAGCTCAAATACAGTGGCTGGGCGCCGGATACGGCTAGATCGTTCACTGTTCCGTTGATGGCCAGATGCCCGATACTGCTACCGGGAAAGCGAATCGGCGTCACCACATACGAATCCGTGGTCATACAAAGACGGCCGCTTTGCGGAAGCGGCAGTCTGGCCTGATCTTCCAGCGGTGAATCTGATGGCTTACCGAAAAACGGCAGAATCACCTGATCAATTAACTGTTGCATGGCTTTACCACCACTACCGTGAGCCAAAGTAATCACCTGATCACCAAAGCTTTCGACTAACTGCTGTTTAAGGGTTTCTATAACTTTCATCGATTTACAACCTGGGAAATAGGAATTTCAATTTGTCCGTAATGGTAATGGGCTGCACAGGCGCCTTCGGTCGAAACCATCAATGCACCGATGGGGGTTTGTGGTGTACATGATTTACCGAACAACTTGCACTGTTCCGGCTTGATAACTCCTGTAACGACTTCACCGCATTGCGCTGCATCCGGATCGGCAATTTTCAGTCTCGGCATGGCGAACTTACGTTCGGCGTCAAAATCAGCATATTTCTCACGTATGCGCACCCCGGAGTGGTCAATCGATCCCATACCACGCCATTCAAAAAACTCTCGAAGTTCGAACACATCCCCAATCGAGTGCAAAGCGACTTGATTCCCCGTTTTCGGAACGATGCGTTCATACTGATTTTCTACTTCGCAACGACCGTCAACGAGCTGTTTAACTAGCATATAAACAGACTGAAGAATGTCTAACGGTTCAAATCCTGCAATTACCAATGGTCTGTTGTAATCTCTGGAAATAAATTCATAAGGCTGAGAGCCTATCACCATACTGACGTGTCCTGGTCCCAAAAAACCATCCAAACGCATATCAGGTGAATCTAGCATCGCCTTAATCGTCGGAATAATAGTAATATGATTACAGAACAAGGAGAAATTTTTTACATGCTCTTGTGCTGCCTGCTGAAGCGTCAAAGCGGTGCTTGGCATAGTGGTTTCAAACCCTAAACCAAAGAAGACCACTTCACGCTCCGGATTCTGTTTCGCAATCTGCAGGGCATCCAGCGGCGAATATACCATTCTGACATCGTGTCCTTCAGCTTTTGCCTGTAGCAGACTTTTTTTTGAACCAGGCACCCGCATAGCATCACCGAAGGTCGTGAAAATCACGTCTGGCCGCTCGGCAATAGAAATGCAATCGTCAACAACTCCCATCGGCAACACACACACAGGACAGCCTGGCCCGTGAATAAATTCGATTTCTTCGGGTAAAAATTGTGCCAGACCGTAACGGAAGATCGAGTGCGTATGGCCTCCACACACTTCCATAAATTGTAACGGGCGCTGCTTGGAAACATTCAGTGTCTTAACCTGTTCGGCGATTTTTTTGGCGATCGCCATCGCCTGCTTGCCATTACGGAATTCATCGACATATTTCATCTTATTTCCCAACCTGTTTTTTGCGGTCATCGGCCAGAAGCGAATGAACCATATCCCATAAAATGTGGTATGTCGTCAGATGGCTTTCCTGAATTCGGTGGATGCTCATACTTTCGACGATCAAGCAAATATCCACATCCGTACTTTTTGCCATATCACCACCATCCATTCCGGCAAAACCAATGGTATGCAGTTTCAGCTCTTTCGCTTTAGCAAAGGCCTGCATTAAGTTTTCGGAACAGCCACTGGTGGAAAATCCAACAAGAACATCACCGCTTCTTGCCTGTGCAATTAATTGTCTGACAAAGGCATTGTTAAATCCCAGATCGTTGCTTGCAGCAGTAATCATGGTTGAATCCGCTCCCAAGTTGATAGCCGGAAGCGCCGGCCTGCCTGCCGTGACCGGATGCAGAAATTCCACGGCAAGATGCGAGGCATCGCAACTGGACCCACCATTCCCCATTGAGAACATTTTGCTGCCATGCCGGTAAACATCGGCAATGCATTTGGCGGCCATCAACAGTTTGCTTTCCTGCGATTTAAAGTAGGCAAGTTTAACCTGAACACTCTCTTGGACTTTCTGTTGGACCGAAGCGATAAGTGTTTCGTCGGAGAGGCCAAAAGGCGCCGAGTCCCTTTCGTCAGAAGTCTCAGTCGGCACTGACACTTTATCCCCGGCAAAGGGATAAAATCCGCTGAGGATGCTGTTGGTTGATTTATCCTGCATGACTTTTCTCCTCCGGAGGCGTCTGACGAAGAGACTGCTCACTCTCTTTCATAGCATCCAATTCTTCGTCAACTTCGCCAAGCTCTTTGAGAATCGCCAGCGTTTTGCCCGCCTCTTCCTCGTCAATCCGGCTCATGGCGAATCCGACATGAACCAGAACCCAGTATCCAATACAACTGTCTACCGGTGAACCGGGTTCGACCACACAGGCAACATTCACTTCTCGCCTGACACCGGAAACTTCAACCATCGCTAACTGACGTTCCGCATCTGTTATTTCAATCACTTGTCCGGGAATTCCTAAACACATCTCAACTCCTCCACCCTTCTTCTGTTTGCTATTTACGGGTTCTGACTGTCCGATCGAATGACATCTTCATTGATGTTTATCCGACCTTTTCACTGTTCACTCCACTACCAAGGTTTTCGGTAATACTGAAGCGTTCCATTTTTTGACGTAACCCAACGCGGGATAAACCAAGCTCCTCTGCCACTTTGGTTTTGTTCCAACGCAAGCGGATCAATGCCTCGCGAATGATCTGCTCTTCGATCTGCGCCACTTTTTCTTTCAGAGAACCGTTGACGCCGGACACCCACTCCAATTCCATTTCCATATCTTCCGGAGCGGCGCGCAAAACACGCGACGAACAGAACTCCGCACGCAAAGGTTCACCCTGCGGCGTCATCATAAAGCTGCGTCCAATCTCGTTCTGCAATTCACGAATGTTGCCCGGCCAACGATAATCCATCAAGCATTGCATCATTTCATCGGTAAAACCACTGAACGGGCGGGCATATTGCTCGCAAAGATGCTTCAAGAAGGCATTTGCTAGCAACGGAATATCTTCTGTACGTTCATGCAGAGAAGGCAGTTGAACGACATAACCGACTAGGCGATAAAACAAATCCTCACGGAAACGACCGGCTTTGACTTCTTCTTCCAGATTACGGTTAGTCGCTGCCACAATACGAACATCAACCTTTCGTGGTTTGGAGTGTCCCAGCGGACGAATTTCGCCTTCCTGTAGCACTCTCAACAACTTGACCTGAAACGACTGGGAAATTTCACCGATCTCGTCCAGAAACAGAGTCCCACCACTGACCTGCTCTAACAGACCGACGTGATCCATATAGGCTCCGGTAAACGCGCCTTTTTTATAGCCGAATAATTCGCTCTCTAACAGCTGATCCGGCAAAGCTCCACAGTTTTCAGCCAAAAAAGGGCCATCCGATCGCGCTGAGTTATAGTGAATCGCTCTGGCAAACAGCTCTTTTCCCGTCCCGGATTCACCGGCAATCAGAACCGGAAAATCGAACGAAGAAATCTGACACACCCGTTGAATTACCTTATCTAGCAAACCATCTGGCGTACGTACGATTTCGTCACAATCATAGGTTTTCTTTAACTGTTCTTTCTTCTGCTTGACTTCTTTTTCAAGCGCACTCGGTGCAACTTTCAACTCCACCGACAGCAGACGGTTTTCACGCTGTAGCTCGAACAGTTCTACCGCATTCATTAAAGTATGGATCAACTGCTCCGGCTGCCACGGCTTTTCTATATATTGATAAATGCCAGCTTCATTCACACCACGAATAGTGTCTTCCAGACTGGAATAGCCAGAAAGCAATACTCGAATGACATCCGGCCATTGCTCTTTGACTCGGATTAAAAACGACACTCCAGTCTCTTTCGGCATTCGATGGTCACACACCAGAACCTGAATATATTCAAAACGCAGGATTTCTTCGGCCTCTTCGGCCGACAAGGCGGTATAAACCTTAAAATCCTTACGCAAGGTCCGCTTCAAAGTGGCGACTGATTTTTCGTCGTCATCAACAACTAGAACACTTGGCTTTTCCAAAATCATAGGCTGACATCCAGTGCAGACTCGACCGCTTTAACCTGAGACTGCATGCGTTCGACAAACTGACTGAGCTTGTTGTTTCGGCGTGTGACTAGCCAGTTCAGCCACTCAGACATTCCTTCCCCACTTTTCGCCGAAACCAACAGTACTTCAATATTCGGGTTTACTCTTTGCGCGTACTTGATGCAGGCATCAACATCAAACTCCAAATAAGGCAGTAAATCGACCTTATTGAGTACCATCAAATCTGCAGCCGCAAACATATCCGGATATTTGATCGGCTTATCCTCCCCTTCAGTCACCGAAAGAATCGCCACTTTATGATCTTCTCCAAGGTCAAATGCCGATGGGCAAACCAGATTGCCGACATTTTCGATAAACAGGACACCGTAATCTTCTACATCAAGGTGAGAAACTGCATGCCCAACCATATGGGCGTCCAAGTGACAGCCTTTTCCGGTATTGACCTGAATCGCAGGCACTCCTGTAGCTCTAATTCGGTCGGCATCGTTAGCTGTTTGCTGATCGCCTTCAATCACGGCGACTGGTAATTTATTCTTCAAATGTTCGACGGTTTGTGTCAACAAAGTCGTCTTACCTGATCCTGGACTAGAAACCAGGTTTAAAACAAACAACCCTTTATGTCCGAAAGTATGTCGGTTCTCGTGAGCATATTCGTCGTTTTTCGACAAAATATTCTGTTCAATCTCGATCATTCTGCTCTGAGTCATCCCTGGAGCGTGAGCATGCGCCGGCCCCTGTCCGTAATGCAGATCGCCATTTTCACCATGCTGATGTTCCTGGTTATCGCCGTGATCATGACTATGAGCATGGGCGTGGGCGCCCTCAATGGAGACTTCACCTTCTCCGCAGCCGCAAACTGTACACATATTTACTCTACCTCTATCTCTTTAATACTCAGTATTTCCCCGCCGGTAACTTGCAGTCGGTGGCTACCGCAGGCAGGACAATCATCATAACGGTTTTCTATCTGAACATGCTTGGAACATCCCATACACCAAGCCTGCCCCTGCTCTTCGAGCACAACCAATTCGGCACCATCGGCGATCGAATTACGAGTCACAACATCCCAACCAAAACGAAGTGCATCGATTTCAACGCCGGAAAATATTCCCACTGTAAGCCAAACTTTTTTTACTTTCTGAAAATTCTGTTTCTGCGCTTCGCTTTCCAAAGAAAGAACAACGCCTTCGCAAATAGACATCTCATGCACAATTACCCCCTGTACCTATACTCTTTTACACTTACACAACGAATCTAACCGGAACGCAGGGATCTATCACTTGAGCGTACAAGGATGCACACTCTGCCCAACGCACACTGTCGGAGACCTGATTTGAAAGTCCTTTCAATAACTTTTTAGCTACTCCTTCAGGATGAAAATTCCATTCTGTCGGTGCACAAATTGCATAATCCATTACTCTATCCGACTCTACATGTGCCAAGTGGTAAAGACGCCCTCGGGCAGTCTCAACCCAACTCTGACAGATAGTTCCAGATTGATTTACACCAAAAACAGGCGGGTTACATTCTTTTTTATCACTACCGAGAGATTGCCAAAATACGGCAGAATCCAACCACTTGGCACGAACTCGGTCAACCAATGGCAAACCAGTTCTGAAATTCTCCCATTCACTATGAATCTCAACCCTCGAAAGGACACTATTTTCATAAACCTTTCCATGATTAACCGGAAATTCGACCCAACGTTTCCAATCACAACATTCAATATCAATCAACCCGTTACGCCCCTCATTATTCAGTGAACAATGCAAACCAGAAGGCAACTCCAAGGTCTCACGAGAACCAGAGCTCTCTTCCATCGTCAGTAAAAATTCCATCATTTTTTCAGCCAAAGAGCCTGGCATCACCATCGCACAAGAAAGTCTACTCAGGTCTAAACCTAATTGCTTGTAAGAATCAGCAATCGGATCAATTAACAAAACTCCATTTTCAAACTTATTCTTCCATTGTCCAACACCTTGCAATAGGTGACCAGCTTCGACAGCATTGCACAGTTGCAATTGACTCAGTAATTGCACCAGCGTTAAATAATGCTCCCTCAGAATTTCAATAGTTACCGCCTCTTGCAGATCCACTAAAGGCAGAGATTCCAAAGGCAATAATGCCAGTTTCGAAGCAAAAGTCTGTGCTTGGCCGCATAATTGGTAAGCCAGGCCGACAAATTGAATTACTAACTGCGGCTTCTTATCTACACACATTTCCTGCAAACGGAAAGGCCGCCTCGACCTTACACTTAAGGGTACTTTCTGGATATCAACTGAACCCTGCATTAGGGACTATCTTTTGCATCGTCAAGCGATGTATTCAAACCAAACAACTTACGTCGAGAAATTGCAGAAGGCTTATTTTCGCCAATAGGTTTAACATTACGTCCAACCTTCCGAATACCTTGCTTATCTTTCTCTGTTTGTGGCTTAAACAAATCTAACTCCTTAGCGGCAGAGTCAAACACAAGCCTAAAACAATGATCGGCTAAAGATAAAGCAACCTCCTGATTTTCAATCACTGTGGTATCAGAAACCAAAGAACAGGTATAAAAATAACCAATATCTGCCTCATAATTAACAATAAATTCGTATTTCCCAGAAGGAAACTTGAGATGAAGGCTCTCTCCTACCCCAACCCCATACAATTGATGATGACAATCCACCCCTTGTTCATCAACAACCTTAAAAATCAGATTAACAAACCAAGGCGACACTATAGACCCAATAAACGTATTGGCACGAATTTCTTTAACGTTAACAACACGGACTGCCAAATTCCGGTTCACAATCGGAAGATCTTTCATACTTACCTGATACACCTTCTCAAAATAGCATTCAACGTTTTTCACCCATTGTTTTACGTCAAAGGTATTTGTAGATGCCGTGTGAATTGTTTGAGGGACAGTTTTTGCCTGGTTTTGAGCTTTAACCATTAAGAACTCTCATTAGTAATAACCATAAATTGTTCTTTATCACCGTCGCAATTAGGGCAGCGCCATTCGGAAGGCAAATGCGCAAACGCTGTTCCTGGTAGAACTTGCCAGAAGTCATCACCGATTGCCGGATCATAAACATACCAACAAATTTTGCACTCCATTTTGGTATTCTCATCAATCTGAGAATTATCTCCCAAATAGGAACCTTCAAACCCTTTCTCGCTATTGCGTGACACGGACTGACTCCAACATTTCAACAATTCGATCGTAACCGTCTTCTATATCATCCAGAGAGGCTTGTGTAACAATTGGTACATCAATGACTTCAAGCGTATTCAGGATCAACTTGTCTTCAGAATTGAAATACTGAACCCACCAAACATTCTTCAATCTAGTCGAAGTGACTCGACAACTTCCATAACCTCGACTCAAGAAAACAACTGGCCCCTCACCTAGAGCGCTCACCAAAAACTCTAAATCTTCTGGTGATTGTGGCAAAAGGGTTAGATTGACAACATGAGCAGCATCTCCAAGAGAGTATTCTTTAGATTTCTCATTCAATTCTGCTAGCAAAGATGGGGCATTGATAATACCTTCCGGAAGAGTATCTGGGAGACTTATAGAGCTTTCCGCATCCTCAAATGTATATTTTGAAACAATTTCAGGCACCCAACCAATTTCAATTGCTTGAAATGGTTGGCCCGCATGTCTACCAGCTATACGCCAAACACCAGCTAGAACGGTTTCCTGAATCCTATACTCGTCAGATCGAGGATTACAAATTATGCAAACCTCTCCTTCTCCAAAAAATCGGTTAATAAAATCAAGATTTTCTCTCGTCAAACTTCCCAGATCTAGCAACACTTGCTCACCTGTTTCTGCAACGTTCTTTAGAGAAACTATGACTTCTTCAATCACTTTTTCAGCCTGAGGATAATTATGCAAACTATCATCCATTATCACTGGCGCATGAAACACGCTCATATCATTTGGCATCGGCATATAATCCAGAACCATGCCATCTTCGCTATCTGGCTGACTCCCCGGACCGACAACAGATACCGGAATGCTTAACTCTCTATAATCTGACATCTCATTTAACCTCTATACCAATACCAATTGAAGGTGCAAACGTTGGCGACTTATCCAAAATTTTCGGAATATCTTCCATATAATCAGACCAATCCTGAATTCTAGTTATCATGTCAACATATCTTCCGCTCTTTAAGAAAACCAAAGCCGGCCACATCGTAATTCCATATTCTTGTGCTAACCTACTTTCACTTTCTTCATCAACTACTCCAACAGAAAAAACACCACAAAATGCCTTGGCCAACTCTGGAACAACAACGATTAAATCATTTGCTTCTTGGTAACGTTTTGGATCACCAATGAAGGCAACCATACTAACCGGTTTTGAGTCGACAAAGTCGCGGTAATTCTCCAAGTTCAAACGCACCAACGCCTGATCTTCGATAATTTTATTAATTAATGTTCTTGACATTTTTTTCTCCTGCTTCATCTTTTAAGAAATCTGGTAACTCGGGCTCCCTGTTAATCAAATCAGCAAAGAAGACATCCACATCCCCACCTTCGAGTGCAGCAGCCATCGCTCTTCTTGCTCGTAGAACTTGATCCAAAACATCTGTTTCAATCACCTCTCTTGCTACCCCCTGAAACACCAACACCCAAGTACCCATCAACTGATTGCCGACCAGCGACATGTCCACCTCCTGCTCTCGTCCTTCTTCTTCATTGCAACAATGAGCAATCAAATCATTGCAGGACAAAATCTCCATGGGAACACCTATGCACATCACTCATTCCTTTCAAATAATTTACGACCATCTACAGGAACAGACTTAACATTACTAATTCCCTCATAAAGAGGGGTATCACGCAGACTGTAATTCTTGTCAGCCAGCACTCTTTCATCACCAACTCTTCTTGCTATCCATTCCGGTGGGCGCTCACTTTCATACTTAGCTTTATTCAATTCCTTTGCAACAAGACCTTCTTCACTTCCCTTCTTACCTCTATGCTCATATTCCACTCCCCATTTTTTTAAAAAGCGCAGCGCAATCTCCACACAAGGAACTATCTGCTCATCAACCTCAGGCGTTAACGAACCGCCAAAATCATCTAATAATCGGGGTTGAACACCAATCAATGCAAGTTGGCTCGGATACCTCCCCATTAACTTTGCTGTAGACAAAACTTCTTGAAACCCCGTCTGATGTAAACTCATTTTCTTACAGCCCATAAAATTCGGAATAGCATCATTACGAATAACACGCTTTTCTCCTGGATACATACCGTAATCAATTGCATCAAAAATAATCAGATTATCAGCCTCCTGAACATGGTGAGCTAAATATATCCCCTGAGTACCACCATCCATTAGCTCAACAGAGTCATCAAAAGAATACTCCGCATCCATATACTCAATACAGCGAATACCAAATCCTTCATCGGCCCATAGTAAATTACCGATACCTAAAACTAAAGTTTTCATTTTCATTCCAAATAGATAATTAAGTTTCCGTTTTTTTTAAAATAGTACTCTTTTCCTTCAATTAAAAAAATCAAAAAAACTTATGGCCATTTCAAAAAACTTATAGCTCTTTCAAAAAAAAACGGAAACTTTGTTTTCGAAAAAATAAATATACGAAAAGTTTGTTTTCAAAAAACAAGAAATGGAATCTTAAAAAATCACCATTACCTATTGAAATATATGTATTTTTATCAACTTGGCACTAGGCGCGCTTAGAGCAACAAGAACATAAGTACATGCACTTTGGCTTACGCCCTTTTTAGTACTTAATCTATTTCAAGTTAAAAAATAAAAACGAGGATTGCTATGTCATCTCAAGTTGAAACGTTCTATGAAGTCATGCGGCGCCAAGGAATTACGCGTCGCAGCTTTTTGAAATACTGTAGCCTTACTGCGGCTGCATTAGGGCTTAGTCCTGCTTATGCGAACAAAATTGCTCATGCGATGGAAACAAAGCCTCGCACGCCTGTTATCTGGTTGCATGGTTTGGAATGTACGTGTTGTTCAGAATCCTTTATTCGTTCTGCTCACCCACTAGCAAAAGACGTAGTGTTATCCATGATCTCTCTGGATTATGACGACACCCTCATGGCAGCCTCTGGACATGCAGCGGAAGCGATTCTTGATGAAATTAAAGAAAAATATAAAGGAAACTATATTCTTGCGGTAGAAGGGAACCCTCCGCTTAATCAGGATGGAATGTCCTGCATTATCGGTGGCCGCCCTTTTTCCGAACAATTAAAACGCATGGCCGATGATGCAAAAGCTATCATTTCATGGGGTTCTTGCGCGTCATGGGGATGCGTACAGGCAGCAAAACCAAACCCTACGCAGGCCACGCCAGTACATAAATTTCTTGGCGGCGGGTATGACAAACCGATTATCAAAGTGCCTGGGTGTCCTCCAATTGCTGAAGTCATGACTGGCGTCATTACCTATATGCTAACCTTTGATCGCATCCCTGAGCTGGACCGACAAGGTCGTCCTAAAATGTTCTACTCACAACGTATTCATGATAAATGCTACCGCCGCCCTCACTTTGATGCCGGTCAATTTGTAGAAGAGTGGGATGACGAAGGTGCTCGTAAAGGTTACTGTTTATACAAAGTTGGATGCAAAGGCCCAACAACTTATAACGCCTGCTCAACCGTCCGTTGGAATGGAGGAACTTCCTTCCCGATTCAATCTGGTCATGGCTGTATCGGCTGTTCTGAAGATGGGTTCTGGGACAAAGGATCCTTCTACTCACGCGATACAGAGATGAACGCATTTGGCATTGAAGCAACGGCAGACGATATTGGTAAAACCGCCATCGGTGTTGTCGGTGCAGCAGTAGTCGCTCATGCAGCGATAAGTGCTGTAAAAGCGGCTCAAAAGAAAGGAGATAAATAATAATGAGCGTATTAAACACACCAAACCACTATAAGATGGACAACTCCGGTCGTCGAGTAGTCATTGATCCTGTTACTCGTATCGAAGGCCACATGCGTTGTGAAGTCAACGTTGATGAAAACAATGTCATCCAAAATGCCGTATCCACAGGCACTATGTGGCGAGGCCTTGAGGTTATTCTTCGCGGACGCGACCCTCGTGACGCATGGGCATTTGTAGAACGCATATGTGGTGTCTGCACTGGCTGCCATGCTTTGGCATCAGTTCGAGCGGTTGAGGATGCTCTAGATATCAAAATTCCGCACAATGCCACTTTAATTCGCGAAATTATGGCCAAAACACTTCAAATTCATGACCATATTGTGCATTTCTACCATTTACATGCTCTAGACTGGGTCAATCCAGTAAATGCTTTGAAGGCAGATCCTCAGGCAACCTCTGAACTACAAAAACTAGTCTCACCGCATCACCCAATGTCTAGCCCTGGCTACTTCAAAGACATTCAAATCAGAATCCAAAAGTTCGTAGATTCTGGGCAACTCGGAATCTTCAAGAATGGTTATTGGAGTAACCCCGCCTATAAATTATCTCCCGAAGCAGATCTTATGGCTGTTACCCACTATCTTGAAGCTCTGGACTTCCAAAAAGAAATCGTCAAAATCCATGCGATATTCGGTGGTAAAAACCCTCACCCTAACTATATGGTTGGAGGTGTGCCTTGTGCAATAAACATCGATGGAGATATGGCCGCGGGTGCCCCTATAAACATGGAGCGTTTAAACTTTGTCAAATCACTTATAGAACAAGGGCGAACCTTTAACACCAATGTCTATGTACCCGACGTTATAGCTATCGCAGCTTTCTATCGCGACTGGCTATATGGTGGAGGGCTATCCGCGACAAACGTTATGGATTATGGCGCATACCCTAAAACTCCATATGATAAATCTACAGATCAACTACCTGGAGGTGCAATCATTAATGGAGATTGGGGGAAAATTCATCCAGTTGACCCTAGAGATCCTGAGCAGGTTCAAGAATTTGTCACTCATTCTTGGTACAAATACCCAGACGAAACAAAAGGACTTCATCCATGGGATGGTATTACAGAGCCAAACTATGAACTAGGATCTAAAACAAAAGGGTCGAGAACAAACATCATCGAAATCGACGAATCTGCAAAATATTCCTGGATCAAATCCCCGCGCTGGAGGGGGCATGCTGTCGAAGTAGGGCCACTTGCACGCTATATACTTGCCTATGCCCAAGGCGTTGAATACGTTAAGACTCAGGTTCACACAAGCCTAAATAGGTTTAACGCTGTATGTCGTTTGCTAGACCCAAACCATAAAGACATCACCGACCTGAAAGCTTTCCTTGGATCAACAATCGGCCGAACTCTTGCTCGTGCTCTTGAATCAGAGTATTGCGGAGACATGATGCTAGATGACTTCAACCAATTGATCAGCAACATTAAAAACGGTGATAGCAGTACGGCTAATACAGACAAGTGGGATCCTTCGAGCTGGCCTGAACATGCCAAAGGTGTGGGAACAGTTGCAGCTCCTCGCGGTGCTCTGGCGCACTGGATTGTTATTGAGAAAGGAAAGATCAAAAACTACCAGTGTGTTGTGCCAACAACTTGGAATGGCTCTCCTCGTGACCCTAAAGGAAATATAGGAGCTTTTGAAGCATCTCTTATGGGAACTCCAATGGAACGCCCAGATGAACCGGTCGAAGTACTTCGTACCCTTCACAGTTTTGATCCGTGCTTAGCGTGTTCAACGCATGTTATGAGTGAAGAAGGCGAAGAAATGGCGACCGTCAAGGTTCGATAACTACAAAAAGTGTGCATCCGCACTACCTGTGAATGCACACACTTTAATAAAATAGGAGAACTCAAATGAGTGATGCCAATTTAACGGGTGTAGACAAAGTTTATGTGTATGAAGCCCCTATACGACTCTGGCACTGGATAAATATGTTGGCCATTATTGTACTTGGAATAACTGGCTATTTAATAGGCAATCCTTTACCAACGATGAGCGGCGAAGCATCAGATCACTACCTGATGGGAACTATTCGTTTTCTACATTTCAGTGCGGCCTATATTTTTGCAATTGGTTTTGCAGGTCGAATTTATTGGGCTTTTGTAGGGAATCATCACGCTCGTGAACTGTTTTATGTACCAATCTGGCGTGCCTCATGGCGTAAAGGATTTATTGACGAATTAAAATGGTATCTATTTCTAAAAAAAGAACCTGGCAAGCATGAAGGTCATAACCCTATGGCACAACTTGCAATGTTTAGTATGTTTGTCCTTGGCTCCATTTTAATGATCTTTACTGGGTTTGCACTTTATGGAGAGGGAACAGGCCCTGGAAGTTGGGCAAATCAGTTGTTTGGATGGGTAATACCACTTTTTGGTCAAAGCCAAGATGTCCATTCGTGGCACCGACTTGGTCTATGGATTATCGTTGTTTTTGTAATTGCCCATGTATATGTCGCAATCCGCGAAGATATTATGTCTCGCCAATCAATGGTTAGCACAATGATTAGCGGATGGCGTTTCTTTAAAGATAAACGATAAAACACCCACATATCGTTACGATTTTACGTTTGACTCGAGTGCTCCTCGGTCTTTGAACATTCTTGGTTTAAAAAGCCAGGATGTTCTTTTTTTATATATTAAATCACAAGGTATTCAACCAATGAATAGTAATTGTTCTTCGCTTAACCTCACTAATATATCTATTCCAGTTAAAGCATTGTTCACAGGATATTTGATGGTAACATGCCTAGGCCTTTTAATGGCGGGGGTACAGATTATGTTAACTCATGGTATGGCTGACGGAAAGTTTGGCTTATCAGTGAATGATATTGTTTACAGTTATTACGGAAACCGTACAGGTTCAACGCTAGAAGCAAAACTCAACGGCTCAATGAAAATGAATGCGCCACCGGAGGCTCGTTTTACTTTGATTCAATGGGCGCGTGACGGTGCCCCAAAGTCTCAGTGGGAACCGAAAATCAAGCCAATAGTCGACAAGTATTGTGCTAAGTGTCATGGTGTGATTCCTGGTATTCCTGACATTCCGAAGTACGATGTCATTAAATTATTTGCAAAAGTTGATCATGGTGCTACGGAAACCTCTATGGTACGTGTCGCGCATATCCATTTGTTTGGGATTTCATTTATTTTCTTCTTTGTTGGGCTGATTTTCTCCATGTCTGTCAGCTGGAACCGGTGGGTGAAAGGAACTCTTATCTTCATTCCATTTGCGTTTTTGGTGATAGATGTGGCTTCTTGGTGGTTGACCAAGAGCAACCCTGAATATGCATGGCTTGTAATCATTGGTGGTTTTGGGTATAGCTTGGCTTCTTCGATTATGATTTTTACTTCGCTGTATCAAATGTGGATTATGCCGTGGATAGGCAAAAAGTCTGACATAAACACTTGGCAAGGCTAGAATTTTTTAGTTAATAAAATTCAATAATAATTAAAAATATCAACTCCCCCCTCTTACTTGCATAGAATATTCCTATCATTCCTCCTTTTGGCCCGGAAATTAATCAAGTCCGGGTCCTTTTTGATCGTATTAAGCGTTTGAAGCAGCAGCTATTGTTTTAGAGAACTACTCCAATCAAAGGTTGTAATTAGAATTATTACTACAACAACTAATATCATTCCAGAGAAAGAAGTGACTAAGATCTGGAGTTTTATCGGCATTATCCGGACATTATTTTGGATACATCATCTATTCTGGATTAATCTATATTGCTTTCAAATTGTTTTTTTAGGCAACGTCTATTCAGATAACTGCTTCTAACACGCAATCCCAAATGGCTGAGTATTTTGTTTAGACAGACAAACTGATACTGCAGGAAACAACACTATGTGTTTAACGTCAGAATTATCCAATCGATCTATATAGGAAGATTTTTAAAAACACTGGCTGGACTCTACCATGCAACTCCAGGATAACCATTCAAGACCGTCTCTTTCTCTCAACTTTTAGACTTATAACGCAATTAAAACGACAGCAAAAACTATATAAACTAAAGCAGGACATATAAAAACACTTAAGTCAATTACATTCGGGTTTTACGTGGATTTTCTATTCTCACAACTAGCTCTCTCAAGCAATACTAAGTGTGTTTACCCCCGATATTCGCGGCGAGGGAGATCTAAATAACAATTGTTCTATCGGTAAGAAGCAGCGAAAATTCTGATTATAATAAGAATGAAATCAATTTAGGATTTGGTTACTGAACTGGAAATTTCTTCCAAATGTAGGAAGCACATTATCAATTTACCGCTTCCACTTATTCAAACGAACTCAGAAAATAGAGAGCTCCACAACTTCAACATACTCTTTAAAGCAATGAAGAAGAGTATTACCCCTTCTTCAAATACAGTTGCTATGCGATATAAAAATACAGATAAACCGATTAAAAATCGTTTCGAATATAATAATCTCTAAGACTTTAAGAAGTAGAAGCTTAGCCTAGAATTTTTGGAAGGATTGGAAATTTGAAGCACTACTCTGCGTATTTTCTGTATTAAACAAGTCCATCACAAATAGCGCAACTAGATTGCAGATTGAGTATAAGTTTTAAATTTACACAAAGCGATACAACTTATCAAACACTTTACTCTCCAGCTCCCCAACATTGAGAAAACATAATCAACTTTTAAATTTCAAGCCCTGACTCGCTTAAAGTTGTTCATAATAAAGAGTGTCAAAGTCATTCCCAGCAAGGCTGAAACTAACCATAGCCAACCATGTAAACTTCCGGAAATGATTCCACTAAAAAAACCACCTACATTGCAGCCAAAAGCTATCACTGAACCATATCCCATCATGCCGCCTGTAAATGTTGCAAACAATATACGCTTCACAATCTCATAATTGCTACATGCTGGAGTTAAATTGGCGCTCGACAGATGATGATGTTCTCTCCTAGAGACTAATGTTTGAACTGGTCTAATGGAAACGGACACTTCAATGAGAGACAATAGATGTTGTCGAATCTAGGAGTGGTTATGAATCAGAAGCGAGTTTATAAAACTTACACCAAAGAATTTAAACAAGAAGCGGTCGCGCTTGTCACTGAACAAGGTTATAGCGTTGCTGAAGCGGCGCAAGCGCTAGGCGTTAATCCAAACTTGCTTTACAAGTGGAAAGACAAGCTTGAAGCGCAAACCAATGGTGCGGCCTTAAGCGATAATGAGCGTGAAGAACTCAAAAAGCTGCGAGCTGAAAACAAGCGGCTTCGAATGGAAAAAGACATTTTAAAAAAGGCCTCAGCCTTCTTCGCCCGAGAAATGCACTAGGATTTGAGTTTATCCATACGTTGGCGCAAGAAGGCTACTCGGTTAAATTAAGCTGTAAGGTGATGAGTTTTAGCCGCTCCGGCTATTACGATTGGATCAAGCGTCCCAAGGCTATTATTACCGAAGAACAACTGCGACTGTATCGGCGAGCTAAAGCCCTTTTTATAGCCAGTCGAAACAGTCTCGGTTCACGAGAACTGATGAAGCGATTACGTAAAGAAGGCTTTAAGGTTGGGCGCCACAAAGTCATCAAGTTAATGGAAATCTTAAACCTAAAGGTTGAACAGCGTGTTGCATTCAAAGTCACCACAAAACGGGACCCAAGCCACGCTGTGGCAGATAACCTTGTGAACATGGACTTTAACCCCACAGGCATGAATCAAGTGTGGGCCGGTGATATCACCTATTTAAAAACCGCACAGGGTTGGCTATACCTGAGCGTGGTGATGGACTTGTACTCACGCCGGATTATCGGTTGGTCAATCAGCCCGCGCATGACCACCGAACTCGTGCTTGAGTCGCTCAAGCAAGCCTACTGGCTTAGAAAGCCGCCCAAAGGGGTGATCTTCCATAGTGATCGTGGATCACAATACACCAGTGACGCATTTAGAGCGCAGCTGAAACAATTCAAAATCCGAGCCTCAATGGGCGATGTTGGCGCGTGTTGGGATAATGCCGTGGTTGAAAGGTTCTTTGGCAGTTTAAAGCATGACTGGCTGCTCAAAGTACATCAACCTAACCATGAGCATATGATTGACGATGTGAAAGCGTATATGCGTTATTACAACTTAGAAAGGCTTCATACAAGCAATGGTGACATGAGTCCTATTGAATATGAAAATTATAAACGTGATGTGTCCGAAATTGCTTGACCAGTACAGGTAACTCGGGCTCCCTGTTAATCAAATCAGCAAAGAAGACATCCACATCCCCACCTTCGAGTGCAGCAGCCATCGCTCTTCTTGCTCGTAGAACTTGATCCAAAACATCTGTTTCAATCACCTCTCTTGCTACCCCCTGAAACACCAACACCCAAGTACCCATCAACTGATTGCCGACCAGCGACATGTCCACCTCCTGCTCTCGTCCTTCTTCTTCATTGCAACAATGAGCAATCAAATCATTGCAGGACAAAATCTCCATGGGAACACCTATGCACATCACTCATTCCTTTCAAATAATTTACGACCATCTACAGGAACAGACTTAACATTACTAATTCCCTCATAAAGAGGGGTATCACGCAGACTGTAATTCTTGTCAGCCAGCACTCTTTCATCACCAACTCTTCTTGCTATCCATTCCGGTGGGCGCTCACTTTCATACTTAGCTTTATTCAATTCCTTTGCAACAAGACCTTCTTCACTTCCCTTCTTACCTCTATGCTCATATTCCACTCCCCATTTTTTTAAAAAGCGCAGCGCAATCTCCACACAAGGAACTATCTGCTCATCAACCTCAGGCGTTAACGAACCGCCAAAATCATCTAATAATCGGGGTTGAACACCAATCAATGCAAGTTGGCTCGGATACCTCCCCATTAACTTTGCTGTAGACAAAACTTCTTGAAACCCCGTCTGATGTAAACTCATTTTCTTACAGCCCATAAAATTCGGAATAGCATCATTACGAATAACACGCTTTTCTCCTGGATACATACCGTAATCAATTGCATCAAAAATAATCAGATTATCAGCCTCCTGAACATGGTGAGCTAAATATATCCCCTGAGTACCACCATCCATTAGCTCAACAGAGTCATCAAAAGAATACTCCGCATCCATATACTCAATACAGCGAATACCAAATCCTTCATCGGCCCATAGTAAATTACCGATACCTAAAACTAAAGTTTTCATTTTCATTCCAAATAGATAATTAAGTTTCCGTTTTTTTTAAAATAGTACTCTTTTCCTTCAATTAAAAAAATCAAAAAAACTTATGGCCATTTCAAAAAACTTATAGCTCTTTCAAAAAAAAACGGAAACTTTGTTTTCGAAAAAATAAATATACGAAAAGTTTGTTTTCAAAAAACAAGAAATGGAATCTTAAAAAATCACCATTACCTATTGAAATATATGTATTTTTATCAACTTGGCACTAGGCGCGCTTAGAGCAACAAGAACATAAGTACATGCACTTTGGCTTACGCCCTTTTTAGTACTTAATCTATTTCAAGTTAAAAAATAAAAACGAGGATTGCTATGTCATCTCAAGTTGAAACGTTCTATGAAGTCATGCGGCGCCAAGGAATTACGCGTCGCAGCTTTTTGAAATACTGTAGCCTTACTGCGGCTGCATTAGGGCTTAGTCCTGCTTATGCGAACAAAATTGCTCATGCGATGGAAACAAAGCCTCGCACGCCTGTTATCTGGTTGCATGGTTTGGAATGTACGTGTTGTTCAGAATCCTTTATTCGTTCTGCTCACCCACTAGCAAAAGACGTAGTGTTATCCATGATCTCTCTGGATTATGACGACACCCTCATGGCAGCCTCTGGACATGCAGCGGAAGCGATTCTTGATGAAATTAAAGAAAAATATAAAGGAAACTATATTCTTGCGGTAGAAGGGAACCCTCCGCTTAATCAGGATGGAATGTCCTGCATTATCGGTGGCCGCCCTTTTTCCGAACAATTAAAACGCATGGCCGATGATGCAAAAGCTATCATTTCATGGGGTTCTTGCGCGTCATGGGGATGCGTACAGGCAGCAAAACCAAACCCTACGCAGGCCACGCCAGTACATAAATTTCTTGGCGGCGGGTATGACAAACCGATTATCAAAGTGCCTGGGTGTCCTCCAATTGCTGAAGTCATGACTGGCGTCATTACCTATATGCTAACCTTTGATCGCATCCCTGAGCTGGACCGACAAGGTCGTCCTAAAATGTTCTACTCACAACGTATTCATGATAAATGCTACCGCCGCCCTCACTTTGATGCCGGTCAATTTGTAGAAGAGTGGGATGACGAAGGTGCTCGTAAAGGTTACTGTTTATACAAAGTTGGATGCAAAGGCCCAACAACTTATAACGCCTGCTCAACCGTCCGTTGGAATGGAGGAACTTCCTTCCCGATTCAATCTGGTCATGGCTGTATCGGCTGTTCTGAAGATGGGTTCTGGGACAAAGGATCCTTCTACTCACGCGATACAGAGATGAACGCATTTGGCATTGAAGCAACGGCAGACGATATTGGTAAAACCGCCATCGGTGTTGTCGGTGCAGCAGTAGTCGCTCATGCAGCGATAAGTGCTGTAAAAGCGGCTCAAAAGAAAGGAGATAAATAATAATGAGCGTATTAAACACACCAAACCACTATAAGATGGACAACTCCGGTCGTCGAGTAGTCATTGATCCTGTTACTCGTATCGAAGGCCACATGCGTTGTGAAGTCAACGTTGATGAAAACAATGTCATCCAAAATGCCGTATCCACAGGCACTATGTGGCGAGGCCTTGAGGTTATTCTTCGCGGACGCGACCCTCGTGACGCATGGGCATTTGTAGAACGCATATGTGGTGTCTGCACTGGCTGCCATGCTTTGGCATCAGTTCGAGCGGTTGAGGATGCTCTAGATATCAAAATTCCGCACAATGCCACTTTAATTCGCGAAATTATGGCCAAAACACTTCAAATTCATGACCATATTGTGCATTTCTACCATTTACATGCTCTAGACTGGGTCAATCCAGTAAATGCTTTGAAGGCAGATCCTCAGGCAACCTCTGAACTACAAAAACTAGTCTCACCGCATCACCCAATGTCTAGCCCTGGCTACTTCAAAGACATTCAAATCAGAATCCAAAAGTTCGTAGATTCTGGGCAACTCGGAATCTTCAAGAATGGTTATTGGAGTAACCCCGCCTATAAATTATCTCCCGAAGCAGATCTTATGGCTGTTACCCACTATCTTGAAGCTCTGGACTTCCAAAAAGAAATCGTCAAAATCCATGCGATATTCGGTGGTAAAAACCCTCACCCTAACTATATGGTTGGAGGTGTGCCTTGTGCAATAAACATCGATGGAGATATGGCCGCGGGTGCCCCTATAAACATGGAGCGTTTAAACTTTGTCAAATCACTTATAGAACAAGGGCGAACCTTTAACACCAATGTCTATGTACCCGACGTTATAGCTATCGCAGCTTTCTATCGCGACTGGCTATATGGTGGAGGGCTATCCGCGACAAACGTTATGGATTATGGCGCATACCCTAAAACTCCATATGATAAATCTACAGATCAACTACCTGGAGGTGCAATCATTAATGGAGATTGGGGGAAAATTCATCCAGTTGACCCTAGAGATCCTGAGCAGGTTCAAGAATTTGTCACTCATTCTTGGTACAAATACCCAGACGAAACAAAAGGACTTCATCCATGGGATGGTATTACAGAGCCAAACTATGAACTAGGATCTAAAACAAAAGGGTCGAGAACAAACATCATCGAAATCGACGAATCTGCAAAATATTCCTGGATCAAATCCCCGCGCTGGAGGGGGCATGCTGTCGAAGTAGGGCCACTTGCACGCTATATACTTGCCTATGCCCAAGGCGTTGAATACGTTAAGACTCAGGTTCACACAAGCCTAAATAGGTTTAACGCTGTATGTCGTTTGCTAGACCCAAACCATAAAGACATCACCGACCTGAAAGCTTTCCTTGGATCAACAATCGGCCGAACTCTTGCTCGTGCTCTTGAATCAGAGTATTGCGGAGACATGATGCTAGATGACTTCAACCAATTGATCAGCAACATTAAAAACGGTGATAGCAGTACGGCTAATACAGACAAGTGGGATCCTTCGAGCTGGCCTGAACATGCCAAAGGTGTGGGAACAGTTGCAGCTCCTCGCGGTGCTCTGGCGCACTGGATTGTTATTGAGAAAGGAAAGATCAAAAACTACCAGTGTGTTGTGCCAACAACTTGGAATGGCTCTCCTCGTGACCCTAAAGGAAATATAGGAGCTTTTGAAGCATCTCTTATGGGAACTCCAATGGAACGCCCAGATGAACCGGTCGAAGTACTTCGTACCCTTCACAGTTTTGATCCGTGCTTAGCGTGTTCAACGCATGTTATGAGTGAAGAAGGCGAAGAAATGGCGACCGTCAAGGTTCGATAACTACAAAAAGTGTGCATCCGCACTACCTGTGAATGCACACACTTTAATAAAATAGGAGAACTCAAATGAGTGATGCCAATTTAACGGGTGTAGACAAAGTTTATGTGTATGAAGCCCCTATACGACTCTGGCACTGGATAAATATGTTGGCCATTATTGTACTTGGAATAACTGGCTATTTAATAGGCAATCCTTTACCAACGATGAGCGGCGAAGCATCAGATCACTACCTGATGGGAACTATTCGTTTTCTACATTTCAGTGCGGCCTATATTTTTGCAATTGGTTTTGCAGGTCGAATTTATTGGGCTTTTGTAGGGAATCATCACGCTCGTGAACTGTTTTATGTACCAATCTGGCGTGCCTCATGGCGTAAAGGATTTATTGACGAATTAAAATGGTATCTATTTCTAAAAAAAGAACCTGGCAAGCATGAAGGTCATAACCCTATGGCACAACTTGCAATGTTTAGTATGTTTGTCCTTGGCTCCATTTTAATGATCTTTACTGGGTTTGCACTTTATGGAGAGGGAACAGGCCCTGGAAGTTGGGCAAATCAGTTGTTTGGATGGGTAATACCACTTTTTGGTCAAAGCCAAGATGTCCATTCGTGGCACCGACTTGGTCTATGGATTATCGTTGTTTTTGTAATTGCCCATGTATATGTCGCAATCCGCGAAGATATTATGTCTCGCCAATCAATGGTTAGCACAATGATTAGCGGATGGCGTTTCTTTAAAGATAAACGATAAAACACCCACATATCGTTACGATTTTACGTTTGACTCGAGTGCTCCTCGGTCTTTGAACATTCTTGGTTTAAAAAGCCAGGATGTTCTTTTTTTATATATTAAATCACAAGGTATTCAACCAATGAATAGTAATTGTTCTTCGCTTAACCTCACTAATATATCTATTCCAGTTAAAGCATTGTTCACAGGATATTTGATGGTAACATGCCTAGGCCTTTTAATGGCGGGGGTACAGATTATGTTAACTCATGGTATGGCTGACGGAAAGTTTGGCTTATCAGTGAATGATATTGTTTACAGTTATTACGGAAACCGTACAGGTTCAACGCTAGAAGCAAAACTCAACGGCTCAATGAAAATGAATGCGCCACCGGAGGCTCGTTTTACTTTGATTCAATGGGCGCGTGACGGTGCCCCAAAGTCTCAGTGGGAACCGAAAATCAAGCCAATAGTCGACAAGTATTGTGCTAAGTGTCATGGTGTGATTCCTGGTATTCCTGACATTCCGAAGTACGATGTCATTAAATTATTTGCAAAAGTTGATCATGGTGCTACGGAAACCTCTATGGTACGTGTCGCGCATATCCATTTGTTTGGGATTTCATTTATTTTCTTCTTTGTTGGGCTGATTTTCTCCATGTCTGTCAGCTGGAACCGGTGGGTGAAAGGAACTCTTATCTTCATTCCATTTGCGTTTTTGGTGATAGATGTGGCTTCTTGGTGGTTGACCAAGAGCAACCCTGAATATGCATGGCTTGTAATCATTGGTGGTTTTGGGTATAGCTTGGCTTCTTCGATTATGATTTTTACTTCGCTGTATCAAATGTGGATTATGCCGTGGATAGGCAAAAAGTCTGACATAAACACTTGGCAAGGCTAGAATTTTTTAGTTAATAAAATTCAATAATAATTAAAAATATCAACTCCCCCCTCTTACTTGCATAGAATATTCCTATCATTCCTCCTTTTGGCCCGGAAATTAATCAAGTCCGGGTCCTTTTTGATCGTATTAAGCGTTTGAAGCAGCAGCTATTGTTTTAGAGAACTACTCCAATCAAAGGTTGTAATTAGAATTATTACTACAACAACTAATATCATTCCAGAGAAAGAAGTGACTAAGATCTGGAGTTTTATCGGCATTATCCGGACATTATTTTGGATACATCATCTATTCTGGATTAATCTATATTGCTTTCAAATTGTTTTTTTAGGCAACGTCTATTCAGATAACTGCTTCTAACACGCAATCCCAAATGGCTGAGTATTTTGTTTAGACAGACAAACTGATACTGCAGGAAACAACACTATGTGTTTAACGTCAGAATTATCCAATCGATCTATATAGGAAGATTTTTAAAAACACTGGCTGGACTCTACCATGCAACTCCAGGATAACCATTCAAGACCGTCTCTTTCTCTCAACTTTTAGACTTATAACGCAATTAAAACGACAGCAAAAACTATATAAACTAAAGCAGGACATATAAAAACACTTAAGTCAATTACATTCGGGTTTTACGTGGATTTTCTATTCTCACAACTAGCTCTCTCAAGCAATACTAAGTGTGTTTACCCCCGATATTCGCGGCGAGGGAGATCTAAATAACAATTGTTCTATCGGTAAGAAGCAGCGAAAATTCTGATTATAATAAGAATGAAATCAATTTAGGATTTGGTTACTGAACTGGAAATTTCTTCCAAATGTAGGAAGCACATTATCAATTTACCGCTTCCACTTATTCAAACGAACTCAGAAAATAGAGAGCTCCACAACTTCAACATACTCTTTAAAGCAATGAAGAAGAGTATTACCCCTTCTTCAAATACAGTTGCTATGCGATATAAAAATACAGATAAACCGATTAAAAATCGTTTCGAATATAATAATCTCTAAGACTTTAAGAAGTAGAAGCTTAGCCTAGAATTTTTGGAAGGATTGGAAATTTGAAGCACTACTCTGCGTATTTTCTGTATTAAACAAGTCCATCACAAATAGCGCAACTAGATTGCAGATTGAGTATAAGTTTTAAATTTACACAAAGCGATACAACTTATCAAACACTTTACTCTCCAGCTCCCCAACATTGAGAAAACATAATCAACTTTTAAATTTCAAGCCCTGACTCGCTTAAAGTTGTTCATAATAAAGAGTGTCAAAGTCATTCCCAGCAAGGCTGAAACTAACCATAGCCAACCATGTAAACTTCCGGAAATGATTCCACTAAAAAAACCACCTACATTGCAGCCAAAAGCTATCACTGAACCATATCCCATCATGCCGCCTGTAAATGTTGCAAACAATATACGCTTCACAATCTCATAATTGCTACATGCTGGAGTTAAATTGGCGCTCGACAGATGATGATGTTCTCTCCTAGAGACTAATGTTTGTCCCAAAAAAGCTAAAGATACACCGATGACCATCCCTAAACTTGTCAAAACTATTGAGTCATCCAAAACCCTTTTGGACAAAGAACTTTCATTTTGTGAACTAAACTCCCAAAATTCCCAGTCAATAGGTAAAGATAACTCTTGGATTCCAATAATACCTAATTTAGGAAATATCCAGCTTATAGCCCATGGGTGATGACTCACCAATAAAATTATATAGTTCAGAATAACCACTAGAGTTGCCGCTAGAAGTAAGGGAGAAGAAACTACGCCTCTCTCTCCTTTAAACACCAGTAGTTCAATATATTCATAACGACTTGCTTCCCATTTCAATAATAAACGATACAAAACAAATATGACGAGTAAATGTAAACATAAGCCCAAATACCAAGGAATGTCGGTAGCTACCGAAAACGGTTCTAACGAAGGCAACTCTAGCCAAAATCCCATTTGTGAGGCTGCCAAAGTTCCTCCAATAATCATCCACAAGAATACATAATAAAATAACCAATCAAATGATCCCATCTTCTTTAAAGTACCAGAAGAACAACTCCCCATTAGAGCCATGCCAGAGCCAAAAATAAATGCTCCAATAAACACATTTATACCCAATGGACGTACTGCTCCAGCAATGTTATAACCAAATTCAGGGAAAAGAGATAGTGAAGGGAAAAATAACGCGCCGCCTACTGCAAGAAGAACAAGATGAGACCTCATACCTAATGTTTTTCTGTCAAGAATTGCATGTTTCCAAAAACCCGCAAAACCAAAACTAAAATAATAAAAAACGATTCCCAATGCCACCCCTGATAATAACAACCACACATTTCCAACTGACACTAAAAGCCACACCAAAAAACCTACAAAAAATAACGTTGTAGCGTATATCTTGCTTTTCGAAATTCCTACGTATTGACAAACTGTAAACAACATTTATAAACTCCAAAAAATGATTTATAAGTCATTCTACACATTGCAATGTATTAAATTAAATGATATTAATTGAACTTTATATCTAAATTGGAGATATCAATGACTCTTACACAAATTAAATTACTCATTGAACTCAATAAAACCAACTTAAATTTATCACTCGCATCTCAAAACCTTCATATAGTGCAGTCTGCAGGCAGCAGGCAGCTTAAGCTTCTTGAAGACGAGTTAGGGTTTCCTATATTTGTCCGCCATTCAAAAAAACTAGTATCCTTTACATTGGATGGAGAAAAAATTCTTGAGCAAGCAAAAATTATTTGCATGGCACAGAAGAATATTCAAACAGTAAGCGAAGCCTGTAAAAATCCGCATAAAGGATGTATTAGACTTGGCACCACTCACACTCAGGCTCGTTACGTTCTCCCGCGAGTATTATCGATTTTCAAGCAAACACATCCTGATACAAAATTTCATATTGAAGAAAGCTCTCCAGAAAACTTATATAACATGCTTAAAAAAGATATTATTGATATAGCAATTTGTTCTGAAGTTTTAGCCGACAAAGAGGAGTTAGAGGCTCTTAGTGGCTATAAATGGTCTCATTTATTAATAGCCCCCCACAAGCACCCTGTTTGGAACACGGATTTAAGTCTAGAAAAACTATTGAATTTTCCAATTCTTTCTTACAGAAAAGGCTTTAGCCATAGTGATAAGGTTGCATGCGCTTTAAAGGCATTAAACCCTCAATTTCAATTTGAAATCGTTGCTTCTGACGCTGATGTTATCAAAACATATGTACGTCAAGGATTTGGAATAGGAATCGTTGCGCAAATGGCGTTTGAAGACAGTGATAAGATCGATTTAAGATCTCATTTTTTAACAAAGGAGCTCGGATTTTCCACAGCATTTTGCGCCTCCTTAAAAAAACGCATTTTAGCTCCTTACCAACAGGCTTTAGTAGATTCATTTCTAAGCGTACAATTGAACCAATAAGCAAAATTAGCTAGGGCCACACACGCCTACCCTTATCTACTTACTGTCCACAAGCTCGAAAACCATAAACAGTGTTTTACTGCGCCATACCCAACCTGGTAGATTTTTAGGTGATAAGCAATATGAGGACATATTCTCCGGACATAAAAAAACCCGCATTAGCGCGGGTTTTTTATTTGCTTAAGTCAAGCTTGCTCTATTAAAGCATTTTACCTGGGTATGCTTCGATACCTGGGTTGTTTTTAACACCCTTAAGTGATGGGTGGTTTACTTTCTTAAGCTTCATGTCGTTTTTATGGCGACGTAGGTAATCAGCTGTTACGTCCCACATCAAGCGACCGCTTCCAACTGCTTCAACTTGCGCCCAACCAGCAACAGTGTACTTTTTGTTTGGCTCAAGAGGTGTACCGTCATCCAAGCGCATCTCTGTGATACGGTTACCAAGAGTAGCGTTTGGCTCACAAGTGTAGTCCATACCACCAAGACGTACCATATCACCACCAGACTGTAGGTATGGGTCTTTTTGGAATAAGTTTTCACAGATACCTTCTAGGATATCTTTCATTTGAGCACCAGAAACTTCTGACTTATAAGTTTCACCATAAGTCATAGAAGTTTCATCCATAACGCGTTCCATAGTGATGGTTTCACCAGCTAGAACAGAAGTACCCCAACGAACACCTGCAGACATAGCGATTTGAGTATCATGCTCTTCACGCAATGCATTTACGATGATTTGGTCCCAAGTACCCATGAAGTTACCACGACGGTATAGTGTATCTTCAGCTACTGCTAGTTCTTCACTTAGGATTTCACCATAAGTTTTACCTAGACGTTCTTTGCTGTATGCACGTGAAGGATCACGAGACTCTACAACGTTGTCGTCGTATTTTTTCAAATACAATTGCGTCAAGAAAGCATCAACTTCTTTGTCAGCAGGTAGTACATTTGAGAATACAGGTAGTAACGTATAGTTGACACCTTTCAATTTACCGTTTTGGATATCTAGATCCATACAACCAACAAACTTACCGTTTGAACCAGCATTAGTTACGTAACAAACACCACCTTCTGGTGTTTTAATGTTGATTGTTTTTGGAATACCATCATGCGTGTGACCACCGAAGATAGCGTCAATACCGCTAACTTGTGATGCCATTTTGATATCAACATCCATACCGTTGTGAGAAATCATTACAACAGCAGCAACCTTCTCTGTTTGACGGATTTTGTTAACCGTATCCTGAAGTGCATCTACACGAAGACCGAATGACCAATCTGGGAAGTTTGATTGAGGGTTAGCATTTGCTGTACGTGGAAAAGCTTGACCAACAACAGCAATACGCTCACCATTTACAATCTTAATAGTGTAAGGCTTGAATGCACGCGCTTCGTCTTCGTTGAACAGACCGATTCCACCATGACGCTCAACCATATCTTTATAGTCATCACCAAATAGTGAATCTTCTTTGATACGGATGTTTTGTGCCAAGAATTCACCTTTGAACTTCTGAAGGTTCGCTAGAACTTCTTCTTCATGGTAAGTAAATTCCCAGTGACCAGTCATGATGTCAACACCGATAATGTTAGAAGCTTCAACCATGTCTTGCGCACGCGTCCAAAGAGCAGTCCCTGAACCATGCCAAAGGTCACCACCATCCATAGTCAATGTGTTATCACGACCACCGGCCGTTTCACGTAGCTTGTCTAGCAATGTTTTGATATGAGCAAAACCACCAACTTTACCATACTGGTCTGCAGCGTCTTGGAAGTTCAAGAATGAGAACGCATAAGATAAAGGCGTGTTTTCTTCAATGCCTAGTTCTTTGATCAATTTATGACCAACAACGTGCGGCAATTTACCAAATGCAGGGCCTGTTCCAAGGTTAACGTTTGGCTCACGGAAGAAGATAGGCTTTAACTGCGCATGCGTATCAGTAATGTGTAGTAAACGAACTTTACCTTTCATTGGTAAGTTATACATATCCATTGATGCCGCAGCACCTTTTTTAGCTGGGCTAGATGACATTGCGCTCGCAGTACCTGGCAACATACCTGCCGCTGCGGCCATAGACATCACATGAAGAAATTCACGACGATTTAAAGACATAGTCTCCTACTCCGTTTTGTAAATTGAAATTGGCTATTAAATTTCTTTAGCAACCGTTATAAGTAATAAAAATTTTTAAAGTCGGATAACATTAAAGAAAACGCTAATAAATGTCAAATAAAGACATATTATTACTACCTATCTAATTTTTATGGAATAAATACGCTACAAAAACGTAACCTAAGTCCTTTTAATTACCCAACCCATTTTCTGGCGTTTCTAAATAAACGCATCCAAGGGGCATCTTCCTGCCAATCATCTGGATGCCATGAGTTTTGTACGGTTCTAAATACTCGCTCAGGGTGCGGCATCATAATAGTGACACGCCCATCGGTAGTGGTTAATCCCGTCATCCCTGCTTCAGAACCATTCGGGTTAAATGGATAGGTTTCAGTTGGCTGCCCTTCTGCATTGACATAGCGCACGCCAACCAAACCATCTACACCAGCCGAAGAAACTGTGCCAAAGTCCATACGCCCCTCACCATGCGCAACAGCAACTGGAATTCTTGAACCTTCCATGCCTTGCAATAAAATAGAGGGGGATGGCTGAATCTCAACCAAAGAGAAACGTGCTTCGAACTGTTCTGATTTGTTTCGTACAAACTTCGGCCAGCTTTCCGCACCGGGAATAATCTCTTTTAGATTTGACAACATTTGACAACCGTTACAAACCCCTAAAGAGAACGTATCTTGACGATTGAAGAAGGTTTCAAAAGCGCTTCTTGCAACAGGGTTGAACAAAATTGAGTTTGCCCAACCACGTCCCGCGCCCAATACATCTCCATAAGAGAAACCGCCACAGGCAACCAGACCTTTAAAGTCTGCAAAGTTGATATCACCGGACAGTACATCCGTCATATGCACATCTATGGCATCAAACCCAGCCTTTTCAAAGGCGGCCGCCATTTCTTGCTGACCGTTAACACCTTGCTCTCTTAAAATCGCCACCTTTGGTCGGTTTTCACGGCTGAAGCTTATTGTAATATCTTCGTTTTGATCAAAACTGACGAAAGGCTTGATTTCGGTATGCTCATCATTTTCAATGGCATCAAACTCTTGTTGTGCACACTCTTCATTATCACGATAAGCCTGCATCTTATAACTCGTTTCAGTCCACCACTTTTGATAGTGCTTACGAGCGCCTTGAAGAATCGTTTTACCATGCGCTGAAATAGCAACCACATCATCATTTGACACTCTTCCGATGTCCGCAACCATATCTGTCAAACCATGCTTGGTGATAACAGCGTTCACCGCTTCTAAATCAGAAGATTTAACCTGGATAAGCGCACCAACCTCTTCCGAACACAATGCAGATACAGGCTCTTCCCCTAGTTGAGTGACATCTAAGTTCAAACCACAATGTCCAGCAAAAGCCATCTCAAGTGCGGTAATCAAGAAACCACCATCAGCACGGTCGTGATAAGCCAATAGCTTGTCTTGTGCAATCAACTCCTGCACTGCTGCAAAGAAATTCTTCAAATCTTCTGCTGAATCTAAGTCAGCAGCTTCATCGCCAATCTGGTTATATACCTGAGCTAAGCAACTTCCACCTAAACGGTTTTGCCCTTTCCCTAGGTCAATCGCCAAGATACGTGTATCACCCAAATCCGCTCTCAATTGAGGCGTCACTGTTTTACGCACATCTTCAACTTTGGCGAAAGTGGTGATATTCAATGAAACCGGTGACGTAACAGATTTTTGTTCACCATTTTCTTCCCAGACCGTCTTCATTGACATGGAATCTTTTCCAACCGGTACAGCGATACCCAGCACTGGACACAATTCCAAACCGACCGTTTCTACAGCATCGTACAACGCAGAATCTTCGCCAGGGTGCCCTGCTGCTGCCATCCAGTTCGCAGAAATTTTAATATCACTGATATCGGAAATTTTTGCACAGGCAATATTGGTAATCGCTTCAGCAATAGAGAGGCGAGCAGAGGCCTTCGGGTTGATCAACGCAACAGGCGGTCTTTCACCAGAAGCCATCGCTTCACCGGTATATCCCTGGTAATCACTACAGGTAATCCCAGCATTTGCGACTGGGATCTGCCAAGGCCCCACCATCTGATCGCGGGTCACCATACCGGTAATACTTCTATCACCGATTGTAATCAAAAAGTTCTTGCTGGCGATGGTTGGCAGTTTTAACAATCTTTCCGTAACATCATTCATATCCAATACAGCAGGCTCAAATCCTGGCTGCGGAATAGGACGTGATTCAACTTGGCGATGCATCTTTGGTGGCTTACCCAACAGAACATTCAACGGCATATCAACTGGGTTATTGTCAAAAACGGTATCATTAACAACCAATTTTTGTTCTTTTGTTGCTTCACCTACAATGGCGTACAGGCAACGCTCACGCTTACAAATAGCTTCAAACTGTTCAATTTTTTCAGGGTAAATCGCAATAACATAACGCTCTTGAGACTCATTGCACCAGATTTCCATCGGAGACATGCCTGGTTCATCGTTTGGCACATCACGCAAATTAAAGCGTCCACCACGACCAGAATCATTCACCAATTCTGGAAAGGCATTAGATAGACCACCCGCACCTACATCGTGAATCGAAGCAATTGGAGAGTCATTTCCCAAATAGGTACAACGATCAATTACCTCTTGAGCACGTCTTTCCATTTCTGGGTTTTCACGTTGTACAGAGGCAAAATCCAAAGTTTCAGAGCCCGCACCACTGTCAACAGATGACGCAGCACCGCCTCCCAAACCAATCAACATCGCTGGACCACCTAAAACAACCAGTTTTGCGCCAACAGGAATATCGTTTTTCTGAATATGTTCTTCACGGATATTTCCTAAACCACCCGCCAACATAATCGGTTTGTGATAGCCACGCATTTCCTCGCCATCATGAGTGATCATGGCATTTTCATAAGTACGGAAATAACCATTGATCGCAGGACGGCCAAATTCATTATTGAATCCAGCTGCTCCCAAAGGCCCTTCTATCATGATGTCAAAAGCAGAAACAATACGTGAAGGTTTACCATAGTCTCTTTCCCATGGTTGCTTATAACCTGGGATATTCAAGTTGGAAACGGTAAAACCAGTCAAACCTGCTTTAGGTTTTGAACCACGTCCAGTCGCACCTTCATCACGAATCTCCCCACCAGAACCCGTTGCTGCACCTGGCCATGGCGAAATTGCGGTTGGATGATTGTGAGTTTCTACTTTGATTTGAAAGTGAACATTCTCAGCGGAATATTGATATTGGCGTGTTTTAGGGTTCGGAAAAAAGCGCGTCGCTTTTGAACCTTCGATAACCGCGGCATTATCACTATAGGCTGACAAAACCCCTTCTGGGTTCTTCTGATAGGTATTGCGAATCATCCCAAACAAAGAGTTTGGTTTATTCTCGCCATCAATTGTCCAATCAGCGTTGAATATCTTATGACGGCAATGCTCTGAGTTCGCTTGAGCAAACATCATAAGCTCAGCATCCACCGGATTACGGTTCAACGTTTGAAATGCTTCAACAAGATAATCAACTTCATCGGCTGATAGCGCCAAACCCATTTCTCTGTTGGCAGCCACAAGTGCTTCTTTACCACCACCCAGAATATCAACCGTAGTATAAGGCCTAGGTGTTTGATGTGAGAATAGCTCAGACAATCCATTAAACGAATAAAACACCTGCTCCATCATTCGGTCATGGATGTCTGTAGCAATACTTTGTTTATCAGAGGCGCCTTCGACGAAATAGACAACCCCTCTTTCGATACGCTGTACAGCTTCAATACCGCAAGTACGAGTAATATCCGTTGCTTTTGATGACCATGGCGAAATGGTTCCTAAACGCGGCACAATAATGAATGAAGAATCATTTAACTCGCCACTGATTATTTCCTTGGATTCGTTCAACAAAACATTCAATTTTTGAACATCTGACTCAGCCAATGCCCCATTATCAATAGTCTCTACAAAATACACATATTGAGAGCGAACCGTGTTAATGGCCTGCTTCAGACGAAGCTTTGCCAATAATTTTTCTAAACGATATTGAGAATGAGCTGGATTTCCCCAAATAACTTGCATGACAATTCCTTAAATTGAAGCAATACAAAAAAACCCTGAGACCAGGGTTTTAATCAAATTTAATATCACTGCGCCAGCAGCCCCATCGACTCAACAACTGCTTTTTGTTGCTCTGCTGACAATGGCGTGGCATTTTCTTCCGCATGCACTCTTAGCAAGCTTTGCGGTTTCGTAGCATCTTTGATGTTTTCCACGGTCAAAATAACCGTTGCTGGCTTATGCTCATCATCCGAACTCCAGAATGCCAACTTCGACATAAAGCCTTTTTTCTTTTGCAATCCTTCCGGAATTTTGACCCAAACAGCATAAGATTGCGGTTTCATATGGTCAATCTGCCAACCTGAACGGTAAACCATGGCAACCAAATAACTCCATACTGTGTCTTTATCCGCATCAAAGACAACGCCGTCAAACTCTTTGCTTCCATCAACCAGATCACGCTGTTTTTCAACTGTCGCGATTTGCTTCATAGCATTTTGCTGCGAAGTCCCAAAGAAAATTAGCGCTTGATACAGTGTTTCAGCCTCAATCAGAGGGCTATATGGAAGAATTTGCCAACCTGTCTTACCACCGGTTACAACCGCGTCTTCGTCGTTAACAGATGAAGCGTCATAAATGGTTGTGTTATAGAAATAAACGCGAGTCTCACTTTTGCCTGCATCATAAACTACTCTAGCGATAATACGGTCATAAGCACCATCAGCCAACTCAGGTCGCCAGCTGTTCAACACACGTGAAATCGGCCCCATTGCATCTGGCGGAACAATTTCTTTTCTTGGCGTGAATTCAGTCTTGATGAATCCAGTGTCTTTTCTGACATCTTTGATTTTAAAGCCTGCAGAGACTAAAAATGCCTGCACACCTTTCCAGACCTGCTCGTCATTCAACCCTTTGACAACCAACCAACGCTCAGAGAGGTTTGACTCAACCCGAATGTTTTGTGCCTGATAGGTAGGAATTGTAGATTCAGGTTCATCTTTAACTTGCGCAGCCAATGCTTGTGCAAATCCATCATTAGCAGCTCTAGGTGCTAGCAGGTCAGGTGGCACGTCTAAGTTAGGTGCCAGCTTTGATTCCGTTGCACGATAGTCAACATCAGAATCATCGTAGTTATTTAAAACATCGTTAGCATTTTTGGAAGCAGTTGATGAACAGGAGATAAGTAAAAAAGAGGTCATCACTAAAATGACCACTCGATTGAACATTTGAAAAAAAGTCATAATTATTTAGAGAACCCCGGCGGTTTTTAAGGCCTGTCTTACCTCTTCATGGTAGGCGGGTGATAAAGGCGTCATCGGCAATCGAATAGCTGACCCGATCAATCCCATCTCAGTCATCGCCCATTTCACAGGAATTGGGTTAGCTTCGACAAAAAGTTTTGAGTGCAACCCAGCCACTTTGGCATCAAGTGCTTTAGCTTTTTCAGCATTACCCGCCAAAGCTTCGTCAAAAGCCTCGGCCATAATGGCTGGCGCGACATTTGCGGTTACAGAGATTGTGCCGTGGCCACCCAATAAAACGAATTCAATACCTGTAGCATCATCACCCGTATACAGATCAAAATCATCAGGCACTAAAGCTTTGATTTTTGCCACACGAGACAAATCCCCCGTGGCTTCTTTAATACCGATGATGTTTTTAATTGATGCTAAACGACCAACTGTTTCAGGCAACAAATCACAAGCCGTTCTACCTGGAACATTGTAAAGAATCTGAGGGATATCAACCGTTTCAGCCACTTTTTTGTAGTGCAGATATAAACCTTCTTGTGTAGGCTTATTATAATAAGGCGTTACCAAAAGACAGGCATCCGCACCAGCATCTTTAGCACACTGAGTTAATTCAATCGCTTCAGAGGTAGAGTTGGCGCCCGTCCCGGCAATCACAGGAATACGACCTGCAGCTTTTTCAACAACAAAACGCACTACTTTGCAGTGCTCTTCAAAATCCAATGTTGCTGATTCACCGGTTGTTCCCACAGCAACAATCGCCTTAGTCTTGGATTTGACATGAAGCTCAATTAGATTTTCGAGCGCCGCAAAATCCACAGATTCGTCCGCCAACATTGGCGTGACCAAAGCAACCATACTTCCTCTAAACACGGTGAAATTCTCCAAAAAAATGACCGAAAGACAAAGGCATAATATTACCTTTTCCACCCACTTTCTTCAAGCAGACTTTTCGCGTTTCAGCCCGCTTTCGACGCTTTTTTTGTTTTCATAAAATTTTCATTGAACAATGTTTTTTTTCAATGCATACTGACTATCAAAAAGGAGTCGAAATGAGTGTACGAATTGGGGACACAGTTTCAAAGTTCAGTATAGAAGCCACATCCAACCTCACCATTACCGAAAGCGACCTCAAAGGACACTACACCGTCCTCTATTTCTACCCTAAGGACAATACGCCAGGCTGCACAACCGAAGGGGCTGACTTCGGCGAACACCTTTCTGACTTTCAAGCACTCAACGCACAAATTCTAGGGGTTTCAAAAGACTCCATTAAAAAACACGAAAACTTCAAAGCAAAATACGATTTTCCATTTGAGTTGATTAGTGATGGCGACGAAGTCCTCTGCCAACTCTTTGATGTTATCAAACTTAAAAAGAACTACGGTCGTGAATATCTTGGTATTGAAAGGAGTACGTTTTTGATCGACCCTAACGGCAAACTGATCCATGAATGGCGCAAAGTAAAAGTGAAAGACCATGTTACCGACGTGCTCACTCAACTTCGTCAGTTGCAATCACATTGAAAATGAATCTTTAATTAGGAAAAGTTCATGACAGATGCAGTAAAAAGACTTTTTATTCTCGACACCAATGTATTGATGCATGACCCGATGGCATTGTTCAACTTTGAAGAACATGACATTTTCTTGCCTATGACCGTACTTGAAGAGTTGGACGCCGGAAAAAAAGGGATGTCGGAAGTCTCACGAAACGTACGTGAAACCAACCGTTTGATTGACCAGATTATCAGCAACGCCACGTTTGAAGAAATCAAACAAGGGCTGGATCTAGAACGCATTCACCCAAACAAAGACTCGGACAACTCCTACCTTGGAAAACTCTTTTTTGAAACAGAGCCTCTCTTGGCTGAACTGCCTAAGTCTCTACCAAGCCATAAAGCCGACAATCACATTCTTCAAACCGGTCTAGCGCTAAAAGAAATGTACCCAAATCGTGGCGTTACCCTCGTCACCAAAGACATTAACATGCGCATCAAATCTTCTGCAGCTGGGTTGCACTCAGAAGACTACTACAATGATCGCGTGCTTGAAGATGCCGACTTGCTATTTACCGGCTGGGAAATTTTGCCTGAGAATTTCTTCGAAGAGAACTTCAGCAAAATGAAGTCTTGGCAGGAAAACAATAATACCTTTTATGAAATCGAGGTTGGAGACAACCACCATTGGTATCCAAACCAATGCCTAGTGAGCGAAAACGAATCCGGTTTCAGCGCGATTGTCCGCAATATTCACAATGGCGTTGCAACACTCGAATACATGCACAATTTTGAAAACAACAAACACAACGTTTGGGGAATTAGTGCCAGAAACCATGAGCAGAACATGGCGCTCAACTTCCTGATCGATCCAAATATCGACTTTGTTTCCCTACTCGGTGTAGCCGGTACAGGGAAAACGCTACTTGCTTTGGCTGCAGCCTTACAGCAAACTCTGGATGAAGGTATCTATAACGAAATCATCATGACGCGCGCCACCATTCCAATCGGTGACGACATTGGTTTCCTTCCTGGTACCGAAGAGGAGAAAATGACTCCTTGGATGGGGGCTTTAATGGATAACCTTGAAGTACTGACCAAGTCAGAGGGTCATACCGATTGGGAAAAGGAAACCACCCAAGAGCTACTGAACAAGCGCATCAAAATCAAATCATTGAACTTTATGCGTGGCCGAACCTTCCAAAACAAGTTCATCATCCTGGATGAAGCACAAAACCTGACACCGAAGCAAATGAAGACGTTGGTGACTCGTGCTGGTGAAGGTACTAAGATTGTCTGTCTCGGTAATATCGGTCAGATCGACTCTCCTTACCTTACAGAAACAACAACAGGTTTAACCTACATTGTTGACCGCTTCAAGAACTGGCCTCATGCGGCGCACATCACCTTAAAACAAGGTGAGCGCTCTCGATTGGCAGAGTTTGCTTCTGACAATCTATGACCTGAAAAATCTGCCAGGTTGGGGGTTAACACCAACCAACACCCCCAACCTGGCAGATTTTTAACCATAGCAACTTCAAAATCACTCAAACAAAAAACGGGCATATAGCCCGTTTTTTTATTTCTCTAATTCACGCTTGTTTAGCGATTATCTGATTGCTGTGCCTTAGAGGTATATTTTTCCATGTCTGCTTCAGAAGGTAGTTTAAAGCCTTGTTCAACTGCTTTTTCTTTACAGTAATCCACTGCAAAATCCAAAAGTTCGCCCACAGCTCTATGTCTGAATTTATGCTTTTGGCGAACATGTGAAAATGGCCGATCCAATGGTGGATCCAATGGAATAGCTTTCAAAGTCGCCAGCTTCAACTCTTTCGTAATCGTCGTTCTAGAAACAATCGCCACACCCACATCAGACTCTACAGCCATTTTCACAGCTTCTGGACTACCCAGCTCCATCACAACATTCAAGTCGGAATAACTTAAACCTTGCTCACGGATATAACTATCAATGACCGAACGAGAACCAGAACCTTCTTCACGAGAGATATAATGATACTTGCGAATGTCTTCAACTGAAATCTTGTCTCTGTTCGACAATGGATGCCCAACCGGGACAATCAAAACCATTTCATCCAAACGACAGACTTCAACTTCAAGGTTTTTGTTGTAAACCGGTGCTTCAACTACACCTAAGTCAATCATGTTGTTTTCAACCATGGCAACAATCGCATCGGTGTTACCCACTTGAAGACGGATGTTCACTTCTTCAAACTGCTTTTTGAATGCACCCAGCAAACTTGGCAGCAGATACTCTGCTATCGTCGTACTAGCACCAATCAACAAGCTGCCCGTGACCTCTCCGGTGAGTTCCCTCACCTCACTATTCATCTTCTCATAGTGATCAAGTATCTTCTCGGCGTAGTCGTAAACGATTTTACCGGCATCAGTTAAAGAGATTTTATTATGAGTCCTGTCAAATAGACGCGTATTGAAAAATTCTTCGAGTTGCTTAACTTGGAATGTGACCGCTGGCTGGGTCATATGAAGGGTTTCTGCTGCTTTTGTAAAACTTAGCACCTTTGCAACAGTATAAAAAACTTGGAGCCTTCTATCTGCCATTCATTTTGCCTCTATGTTCAGGAAGCGATGAAATGAATTTTCTCATCTGCCTCATAAAAAAATTTAGTGCTTTGACTATAGAGCCATTGCCGCTAAAAGTCAAAACCTTTCAGAGAAAAAACCTGCCTCTGGCGGCGGATTCACTCTAATTCGTTAGTGCGTCTATTAATATGTTTTTCTATTTCATCCAATCTGTGTTGGAAATGTCTTGAATCACTTGCAAATTTATCTTCAAAATCACTCACACGCTTAGACAACCTTTGAGCGTGTTGCTTTTCGTCGATTTCACTTTCAATTTCATCAAGTTTTTCAGTTAACTGCGTCAGAATGTGATTCATACGTCTTTCATGCACTTCAGATTGTTCTTCCAAGCGCAATTTGGTCGTTTTGACATAATCCAAAATCTCTTTTTCAGTTCTTCGCTGTTCTGCCCCAACCAAAAAAGCTGCAATGTTTGCAGTGATCAGTGAAAAGAATATCACCCCAAACACGATCAGAATCGTTCCGAAAATACGCCCTTTTTCTGTATAAGGCACGACGTCACCATAACCAACCGTAGTAATGGTTACCAATGAATACCAGACACCAGTGGCAAAATCACGATTTTCAAGTGCTGCAAAAATAGCGCCGGATACAATAATCAGTAAGGTTTCTGCCAGCAACACCATCCAGAAATTGTTGCGCTTCAGGATGAGAACGACGTCCCAAAAGATATCGGCAACAACTCGGATGAGCAACATAAACCTTAAAGTTCTTAAGATTGCTGTCCACTCACTTCCATAGTTAAGCCATGGGAATGCAAACACCACAATAGTGACGTTCAGCCAATTGTGCAACAAATATCGTTTTTTATTTTTAACCAACATGAGATTGACGCCCAACTCGGCGGCAAAAACAGCCCATACACCGATAGTGACATAAAAGTCGCCTTCTTTCTCGTGTGCCAACCCAAGCAACAGCTGAACCAGCACAACCATCAGCGCCATCACCACAGCCACTGAGAAAACATGCCCAACGTTTATCGCCAGCTGGCTTTCTTCTGAATGAACCCCTTCAACCCCGAGAATCGCTCTTAGGTTGACCTGTTTGATTTTTTCTTGAACCGACTCTTTTAATTGGCCGGAGGAACTAAAATCATCATCCTTCATTTAAGCTCAATCTCTTGCTAGTTCCGGTAAGGCTTGGCGCCCCTTCAAGGCTTGACGCATCAGCCAGTTTTTTGCCATTTGCATTCTGTCTGCAAACGGCAATAATGTTTTACGTACAGCATTTTTCACGCCACTGTCTTGCTCAAACAGCCAATCAAAACCTTCCATCGAGCGTTGAACAATATGATTATCACCTTTACGCCAACGCTCATAACGGCGCAGTACCGAAAGTCGATTCCACGTTATGGCATTTTCCTGCTTTGCGTCCGACAAGGTTTCTATCAAAGCTGCCGCATCCAACAACCCTAGGTTAACGCCTTGCCCTGCTTGCGGGTGAATAGTATGGGCTGCATCACCTACCAAAACAACACCTTGCTTAACGTATTCCAAAGCATGGCGTCTCGTCAACGGAAACGCATCGCGCGCGCTCACATGAGTAACGCGGCCTAAACAGCCGCCTGAGGCTTCTTCTACCGCTTCAGCAAAAGCCTTATCATCCAAAGATAAAGTCCAACCCATCTTTTCTACCGGCATGTACCAAGCGATAGAGCTAACATGCCCATCCATACATAAATAGGCAAAAGGCCCTTCTGAACGATAGCGCTGCCAACAGGTATTTTGGTGACTTAACTCGGTTTCGACACAGCCAACAACAGCACATTGTTCATAGTCATGAGTTTCCAAACCAATACCGACCAATTGTCGCACTTTTGAAAACGCACCATCTGCGCCAACGACCAATTTAGCGCGAAGCTTAACACCCTCTTCAAACGACAACTCATTCAGGGCTACGTTCCCTGGTCCAACTTTAGTCTCAATCGCCACCAGAGCCTTTTCTGTTAGCAAAGAAACATTGTCTTTCTCCACAAGCTTTTCCCAAAGTGCTAACTGGATGACCTTGTTTTCAACCACAAAGCCTAAATTGCTCTCATCAATATCTTTGGCAGAAAAGTGTACCTGAGCATTGGAAATATCTTCCCAAACATGCATATCGGTAAAAGCATGGTAACGCTTATCTAACACGCCTTGCCAAGCGCCAAGACTCTTTAGAATATTTTCGGAAGCACGCGTCAGCGCACTGACTCGTGTCTCAAATGGATTAGTTTCATCCCACGCTAATTCCGGACGTGATTTTTCTAACACAACGACGTTAAAACCTTGCTCTGCCAAGCCAAGTGCAACTGTTGCTCCGACCATACCACCACCAACAATGGCAACATCATAAAGTGTTTCTAATTGTTCCTTGGTTTGCTTTGTCATTTAAACCCTTCTCATCAGTTTATTTTGCCAAACCCATCGCCATGCGCGACAAGCGTTTACGCAAATTAGGCATGGCTTCCATCGCCATCAAACCGATGCCTCGCATATGCCCAACAACGGAAGACGGTGCTTGAAACACCTGAATCAAACCATCTGTAAAGCCCATAATTTTCTGGTGATGAGCTTGTTGTTCTGTCTGATATTGTTGCAAAACCGTGTCATCACCTAAATCTTCAACATCGTCCATCATCGACAAGAAAGTTTGAATATCACTAATCCCCAAATTCAACCCTTGCGCGGCGACCGGGTGCTGAGTGTGTGATGCATTCCCCATCAACACCACTCGTCCCTGAACCATTTCCGGCACATAAGTTTCTTTTAATGGATAGGCGACTCTGTCACTGATACTAACAAATCGCCCAAGTCTTTCGCCCATTTTCTCACTAAACAGTGCCATAAAGGAACGATCATCCAAAGCAGCAACAGCTTCTCTTTTGTCATTAGGAACCACCATAACCGCCTTATGAAAAGCGCCCCCCATTGGCAACAACGCAACAGGACCTTCACTAGTGAAGCGTTCAAACGCCCAGCCATTTGGCTCAAGTTCGGTTTCTATCTTGGCAATAAAGCCAAATGCGCCATAATCGTTCTCTTCAAGCGGCAACCCGAGAATTTCTCTGACTTTAGAGTAGGTTCCATCCGCGCCAACCAATAGCTTGGCATGAAAATGATGATGTTCTATCTCTTTTTTCTGACATTGAATAGCAACCGAGACTCCCGAATCTTGTTGCTCAAATGATGCTAAGGAACATTCTGTGAATAGCTGAATATGACTTTCTTCACTGGCAATCTGCCAAAGTACCTGACCTAAATCATAAGCGGTTACACTGTAACCCAGTGCCGGCACTTTCACTTCTTTTGCATGCAAATGTGTGACACCCATAAACCCTTTTTGGGAAACATGAATATCCGATATTTCCGTGGTAAAAGGTTCTAACTGCTGCCAAATGCCTAACTGCTCCAGCACCAAGCGTGAACCATAACTCAACGCCAGTACACGTCCATCAAAAGACGGTCCTTGCTTGGGTACTGACTTTTCGACCAGAACAACTTGTCTGTTTTGCTTTGCTAGCCCCAGTGCCAAAATCAAACCGACAGGACCACCGCCATTAATAAAGGCATCAACGTTTATTGGGGTTTCAACACTTGACTGAGCATTTTTCGATGCCATGTTTAAGCCTCATCTCCAGCAGCACTTTTCATAAAGCGCTCAATCTCTTCTGGCGTTCTCGGTAAACCGAAAGTCAACACCTCGTGTCCTGAATAAGTCACCAAGACATCATCTTCGATTCTGATACCAATATTCCAATACTTTTTGTCCACTTGGTGTTCACGCCCTACTTCCTCGGAAATATACAACCCTGGCTCTACGGTAATCACCATACCCGGTTCTAAAGGGCGCCACTGTCCCTTAAGCTTATAGCGCCCTACATCATGTACATCTCGCCCAAGCCAATGCCCGGTTCCATGCATAAAAAACGGTTTGTAGGCTTCGTTTTCAAGAAGTGTACTTATCTCGCCGTCTAAAATACCGAGGCCAACCAGACCTTCCGTCAATACGCGTGTTGACGCCTTATGCATTTCATCATAATGAACACCCGGAGCAATCGCTGAAATAGCGGCTTGTTGTGCATCCAAAACAATTTGATACAACACTCGTTGTGCCTCTGAAAACCTACCGTCCACAGGAAAAGTATTCGTGATATCACCCGCATAGCCTAGGTATTCCGCACCGGCATCTACCAACACCAAATCACCTGCTTTCAAGTGCATGTTGTTTTCGGTGTAGTGCAAAATACAAGCGTTATCCCCGCCAGCCACAATTGAGTTAAATGCAACGCGAGCAGAACCCTGCTCCTTAAACTTATGCTCCAATGCAGCCTGCATTTGATATTCATAGACTGGCTCAAAATCTTGCGCCATCCCCAACCTGGCAGATTTTGCAATTGACTGCGCCACCCAAGACATCGCTGCCAAGTGTCCTTGCACTGAAATCTGAGCAGCTTGTTTCATCAACTCAATTTCGTCGGAAGACTTCACCAAACGCATTTCATGCAAAATCACGTCAGCATCCGACAAAGTCGCTGGCGCCTCAACGCCTTTTCTGGCCTTGGCTTTCTGCGCCGAAATCCAGCCACTTAATAAATCCGACCATTCCGATAGCTGTGCAAAACTGAAGTAAAGTGTTTCGATATCTTCAACCAAGTCAGACATTTCATCCTCGAAGTCTTCTATGGAGAAAGCATCATCAATAAGTAAGGTTGAGGGAGCATCCAACACACCCAAGCGTCGGCCTTGCCAAATTTCTTTTTCAACGTCTTTTGGGCGAAGGAACAACACACTTTGCTGTTTGCTTTGGTTTTCTTGATTGCGCTTTATTAGGACTAAAACAGCATCTGGCTCTTCAAGACCCGTTAGATAGTGAAAGTCGGACTGAACTCTGAAAGGAAACTCCACATCATGGTTGCGTATCTGCTCTTCTCCAGACGCTATCATCATGATCGAGTTTTCGACCATGGTGTCAAACACCTGTTCTCGCCTTTTTTGAGCCGCGTTGATGTTGGAGGTCATTCAGCCGTGTCCTTTAATGAGTTAATTGATTAGTGCAGAGTATCCGTTGGTGGTTGCTGAGTCATGATAGGTGAGCCTTCAACCGGATTAAGTGTTTCATTGATGGTCAACACACCAATTTTCACAAATTCCATCAGCTGCATAAAATCCGACTCATCTTCATCAGTCGGCTCATCCAATTCGAGAATTTCGATACGTGCAATATCTCCAAAGTCTCTGAATAATTCGGCAACATCGCCTTTTAGTTTGTCTTCACTTTGTCCGACAAGCCCCATTCCATACAAAAAGCCTTCACACCACTGGCCAAGCATTGCCGCACGGAATTTCAAAGACTCATTTTCTTCAGGCAAGCACAGCTCCAGTTCAAAACCTGAGCCGTTCAACCCTTTCTCCGCTTCTAAATAAAGATCATGTAGCGCTAATAGAAAACTTTCCTTAACAGACTTGATGTCGGCTTCTTCAAGTATTCTCTTCACCCAAGCGCTTTCTTTTAAATCGGCATCTCCGCACATCAACCCCATCAACATACCTTGTAAAAAAGACGGGGATTCAAGCTCAGGATAAGGAACCATTGCCTCATTAATTTGATCAAAATTCATCGTTGACTAACCTAAATATTATTGTCAGGCATGCTTAAGAAATTGTCTTGAGTATTGCCTTGAGTAATTGCTATAAATGATGAATAATACCATAAATCACGAACACCAATGACAGTTGAGAAAGCTATGCTAACCCTATCTTTAATGAACCACACTTTCCAAGTTCCTTGCGAGCCAGAAGACAGAGAAAAACTGATTGAAGCCGCAACATTATTGGAAGATAAACTTGATCAAGTTAAAGGGCTCAAAGGGGAAAGCAAAGTATTGATGGTTGCGCTAAACATGTGTTACGACTATCTACAACTTAAATCTGAAACAACTCAATACTGCCTGCAGTTGGAAGACCAACTTGATGAAACCATTGCACAATTGGCTCAATCTCAAGAATAATCCATCGCTTCTCTGACACCTCTCATTAATCTCTTCTCTTAAAGAGAATCAGTTTTTCTGATGAATTTTAAGCTTGTAAAGAGCGAAATATTGCTATAATAAAGTCACATACGGGCTAGGTTTAACCCCCTGCCGATAGCTTTGACCTTGGGGCCAGAACCTTAAGATGGTGAGCATCTCGCTTATGTCCGAGAAGCCTAAATCTTTTGAGAAGGCTGCCACCTGAACTTCACGGTTCAGGGTAATTTGCCTAGTCCGTATTCACATAACATTTCAATCAAGCACTCTAACTCATGACATCTCAAGCAACTCTTCGCCAACAATGTCGTAAAAACCGAAGATCTCTTTCCCCAGAAGTACAGAAACAACACGCCAAAGCTGCTGCCAAACTGATTTTACGAAGTCGCTTTTTAATGCGTGCCCGTAAAGTTTCCCTTTTCTTGTCCGAAGACGGCGAATTGGGCACCCAATATTTACTCCAAGTTTTGTGGCAACGAAAAATTGAAGTCTACCTTCCTGTATTAACGCAGTATCTAAGACGTCCAATGATGTTTGCACCTTATACGCCTACAACGCGCTTGGTACCTAAGTATTTTGGCATTCGAGAACCGAAAGTAGACAAGCATCTCTTGATTGACGGCAAACACTTGGACTTGGTTATCACGCCTCTTGTCTGCTTTGATACTTCAGGAAACCGAATCGGAATGGGTGGCGGTTACTATGACAAGACATTTCAATTCAAACGCCATTTTCCAAACCTTTCACCAAAATTGATTGGCTGGGCACACCAATGCCAAAAAGTCGATGCACTCCCTAGCCAGCCATGGGACATCAAATTAAATGGGTTGGTAACAGAAAAACAAGCCGCTATCTTCTAGCCCTATTTAAAAACTTTGGGCTGAATTCAAGCTTTAGCAATTGTCTTAAACTTGACCTCATTGCAGGGATAGTTTCTAATAAGCGGACTATTTTTCTAAATACTATGAAATGAGAAAGTAAAAATGAAAAAAACAACTTTAGCTCTACTCGCATCTGTAGCAACTTTAACACTTGCACCTGCTGCAAATGCAGCGGAAGAACCTGCAAAAGTAAAAACCTGTGTAGGTTGCCATGGTCAGGGTGGTCATAGCGTTGTTCCAAACTTCCCAGTATTGGCTGGCCAGCATGCTGCTTACCTTGAAAAAGCCCTGAAAGACTTCAGAGATGGTTTCCGTCACAACGCAACTATGCAAATGTTTGCTAAAGGTCTAACTGATGATGAAATCAAAGCATTAGCTGCTTACTACTCATCTCAAAAATAATTCCTTAACCGGAATACAAAAAAACCTCCGTTACGGAGGTTTTTTTATGCCTGTAAATCAGTATGTTTTACAGCAGCACTTTTTCTACGCCGCCATTCTTAAGCTTTTCATAGAACTCTTTGTTCCAAGTGTTGCCATAACGGTTTTTCATCAACTCAACAACAATATAATCCGTGTCTAAGCCTGTATTATCGTGATAGCGGTTTAACCCTTGTTGACACGCTGGGCAAGACGTCAGCAGTTTCACCTCACCGTTTTTCACTTTGGATTCACCCGTCAACTCAACAATTCCTTTCGTCAATTCTTCCTCTTTACGGAAGCGCAATTGGTTGGCAATATCAGGACGACTTGTTGCTAAGGTTCCGGCCTCCGCACAACAACGGTCGGAGAACAAAACTTCAGATTGCAGCAAATCTTTCGCGACCGTCGTACCATCCATTTTCTTCATCGGATCATGACAAGGAGTATGATACAGATATTGCTTACCTGTTGGGCTTTCCAAACCCATCCCTCTTTCGGTTAGGAACTCGTGGATATCCATCAATCGACAACCTGGGAAAATGCGTTCGAATTCATATTTAGTCAATTGGTCATAACAAGTCCCGCAAGAGACGATGACCGTATTGATATCCATGTAATTCAGAGTATTGGCGACACGATGGAACAATGCTCGGTTCTCTGTTGTAATTTGAGAGCTTTTTTGTGCCAAGCCTGCTGCCGCTTGCGGATAACCACAACATAGATAACCCGGTGGCAATACTGTCTGCACGCCAGCATCATACAATGATGAAATGGTTGCCAAGCCGATATCACTAAACAAGCGCTCAGAACCACATCCTGGGAAATAGAATACCGCTTCCGTATCTTCAGTCGTCTTATTCGGATCGCGAACAATCGGCACTTGAGTTGCATCTTCCAGTCCCAGCACAGAACGGTAACTACTTTGGTTTGGTCCGGTATCCAATGGCTTTCTGACAAAGTTAATGACATGCTGCTGTATTGGTGCCGGTTCACTGGTACTGGCTGGTAAAGCATTCTTACGTTCAACCAAACCAAACAATCTGGCAAAACGGTGACCAATGGTCATGGCTACCGCACCCCAACCGATCATCGTTTTTCGAAGAAAATTGATAGTGAATGGATGCTTGGTATTCAAGAAATATAATGCCAGCTTCACCATAATGCTGGACCTCTTCTGCCCCATATTGGTCAAAATCGTACGCATATGGATGGAAACATCCCCAAAGTCGATATCAACCGGACACGGTGTTTCGCACTTATGGCAAGTTGTACAATGGTCGGCAACGTCATTCATTGCATCAAAGTGATGTAACGAAATACCGCGTCTTGTCTGTTCTTCATACAAGAAGGCTTCAATCACCTGACCAGTCGCTAAAATCTTGTTGCGCGGCGAATACAATAAATTCGCGCGAGGAATATGCGTCTGACAAACGGGTTTGCACTTACCGCAACGCAAACAGTCTTTAATGTCTTTGTTCAGTAAATCCAGGTCGTTCGCTTCAAGAATCAAGGCTTCTTGTTCCACCAAGTGCAACGAAGGTGTATAGGCATTTTGCAGGCCTGAGCCCGGCATCAACTTACCTTTGTTGAAGTGTCCGTGTGGATCAACCTTATTCTTGTAATCCACAAAAGCCTGAATCTTATCTTTATCCAGATATTGGAATTTGGTCAGTCCAATGCCATGCTCACCGGAAATAACCCCGTTCAAGCGCTTGGCAATCTCCATGATGCGGTCGACAATCACTTCCGCCTGATGAATCATTTCATAATTATTGGAGTGAACTGGAATATTCGTATGAATGTTTCCATCTCCCGCATGCATGTGCAGCGCAACAAACAAGCGAGCGTTACGGATTTCAAAATGCAGTTTCTTCAAGCGTGTGTGCAGGGCTTCAAAATCATGTCCCATAAACACTTCTTGTAAGAAAGTCACCATTTCCGATTTGTAGGAAATCTTGATCTCACGTTTTAGCAGCAAGCTAACAAAAGTATCGTCTGCACTTAATTTCAGAGCCTCACCTTCCAGCAACAACTCTGGTTTAGTCAACACCTGAACATCCAGATTCTGCAAAATACCTTCCCATCTGGCTTTGGTTTTACCAATATGTCCAAGTGTTGCGGCCACTTTGTCTTTGAAATAGCTTGCAGGCTGTCCTTCCGAGTTCTCGAAATCGTCTTCTAACGTGTACTCAGGAATTTCACCTGCGAAATAAGCGTTCAACTGATCCAATATTTGAAGTTTATTCTTGATGGATTCTTCAATGTTGATGCGCTCAATTTCCGTGTTGTACTCGTTGAGATTCTCAAGCGGGATAACTACATCTTCGTTGATTTTAAACGCGTTGGTATGCTTTGAAATGGCTGCTGTACGAGAACGATCCGCCCAGAAGCGCTTTCTCGCTTCTTCAGAAACGGCGATAAACCCTTCGGCATCACGCTTTTTCGCCAGCTCTACAATCTCTTGCGCCGTGTTGGCAACTTCAAAACCATTCTCACCAGCAATATCTGCAAGCAGAATCATTTTCGGCAGACCTTTGCGGTTAGCCTTAGTGTTGTAGTTGACAGCCTTGATATAACGTTCGTCCAAATGCTCAAGGCCTGACAGCAAGATGCCATGTGCTTTCTTGGATTCGATATAATCTGTAATTTCTACAATCGCAGGCACAGCCTTGCTCAAATCAGTTCCGAAAAACTCCAAACAAACCGTACGGATATGGCTTGGCATACGGTGCACAACGAAACGCGCAGAGGTGATAAGCCCGTCACAACCTTCCTTTTGAATCCCTGGCAACCCACTTAGAAACTTATCGGTAACATCCTTACCTAACCCTGCATGACGGAAAGCTGATCCTGGCATTTCAAGTGTTTCAGTTTTACCGACAGGCGTTTTACCATCTTTTTCATAACGATTAATGCGGAACTTAACAGTATTTTGATCCTGCAATTTACCGAGGTTATGGTTGATACGCTCCACTTCCAACCACTCGGCATCAGGCGTAACCATCTTCCATGAAGCAAGGTTATCCAGCGTTGTCCCCCACAGAACGGCTTTTTTACCCCCCGCATTCATTGCGATATTCCCACCGATACAAGATGCATCTTGAGAAGTTGGGTCTACTGCAAACGCATAACCGAAACGCTCAGCTTGTTCGGATACTCGGCGTGTCACCACACCCGCACCCGTTTGAATAGTCGGCACCTTACCAATGCCCGGCAGGTCAACATGCTCAACCAAACTCATGTACTCAAGCTTTTCAGTGTTGATGACAACAGAATCTTGATAAAGCGGAATCGCACCACCTGTGTAACCCGTTCCGCCTCCACGAGGAATAATCGTCAAACCAAGTTGAATACAACCATCAACCAGATAGGCAACTTCTTCTTCGGTGTCCGGAGAGACCACAACCAGCGGCAACTCTACACGCCAGTCAGTCGCGTCGGTCGCGTGAGAAACACGCGCTAGACCGCCGAAGTCAATATTATCTAGGCGAGTGTGTTTAGAAAGTTTTTTACGAACTTTGCTACGCAGTTCGATTTGATGCGGAAACCATTCGGTGAATTTGTTGACGGCACCACGAATAGAAGACAGTAATTCTTCCGCTTTCTGGTTACCATTCAGACGGGATTCAACTTGCTTAAGTCTGTGTTCAAGTGCCTTGATCAGGGCATCACGACGCTTAGGGTTTTCAATCAAGTCATCTTGAATGTATGGGTTACGCGAAACAACCCACATGTCACCCAGCACTTCAAATAGCATGCGTGCAGAACGCCCAGTATTTCTGGAATCACGAAGCGACTCGATACATTTCCAGCCTTCCATGCCAACAAAGCGCAATGCAATTTCTTTATCGGAAAAGGAGGTGTAGTTGTAAGGAATCTCTCTAATTCTATGACCCATGAAAACATCCCAAGCTGGTTTCGACATTTCAGAAACGAAATCTGTCGATAACAAAAAGACATTCAACGCTCTGAATGTCACCAAAATCTTCTTTGAATTGACGGCAAAAATTTGCCAGGTTGGGGTAAGTGAAATAGCCGATTTTAAGGCCTAACACTCCCCCCAATTCCTCCTAAAGCCTTAGGCATTTAGGGAAAACGACTATTTTAACAATTTGAATAGCTGCATAAAATAATTTTGCCACTCAGCCAAGCATTCCGCCTGACTATCGTACATAGCAAAATAGCAATTAATTCGTCCGTCTCTTTTGCTGAGTATTCTTCTTTTTACGACGTTTTACAGCCAAGTTTTCCGACTGTGATTCGGATTTACCACGACGGCTACTGAAGGAGCTTTTACGATTTTCATAAGGGTTCACCGTCACTTTATATTCGATAAACACAGGCGTGCCCTGCCACTTGAAAGCTTTACGGAACACGTTCATCAAATACTTAGTATAAGCCTGTGGCAATTTATCCACCTGAGTACCATGGATAATCACGCGTGGCGGGTTTGAACCACCCAAATGAGCGTAACGCAATTTAACACGTCTGCCACCAATCAAAGGCGGCTGATGATCTAAAACAGCTTGTTCCAAAACACGGTTAAGATCAGAGGTAGACACTTTCTTCATAACCGCTTGATACACACCACGAATGGTTTTAAACAGGTCGCCAACACCAGAACCGTGTAGAGCAGAGATCAAATGCTTCTTCGCATAGTCGACAAAGTGTAGTTTAAACTCCAACTCATGTTTGATCTTGTTACGCTGGTCTTCGGTTAGGTTATCCCATTTATTGATAGCAATAACCAAGCCTCGTCCCGACTCAAGCGCCAAACCAAGCAACGTTAAATCCTGATCAGTGATACCTTCTGAACCGTCAATAACCAACACCACGACATTACAAGACTCCATGGCTTCAATAGCTTTGACAATACTGAATTTCTCAATTTTCTCTTTGATGTTCTTGCGACGTCTAACCCCAGCGGTGTCAATCAACGTATAAGCTTGACCATCGCGCTCAAAAGGCACAAAAATACTGTCTCGAGTGGTCCCCGGCATATCAAATGCCACCACACGCTCTTCACCGATCATTCGGTTGATCAATGTTGATTTACCAACATTAGGACGACCGACAACAGCTACTCGAATCCCAGGATGTTCGTCCAAATCAAAAGCTTTTTCTTCTTCCTCTTCAGTAACGACTTCATCCAATATGTGATCGATGGTTTCTTTGACATTATCACCATGCGCAGAAGAGATTACGAAAGGTTGCCCCAACCCCATTTGAAAGAAATCCGCAGAAATCAATTGGTGACTATGGCCTTCCGCTTTGTTGACCAAAAGATAGGTAGGCTTGTTAAACTGGCGAATATAATTGGCAATGGCTTCATCCGCAGGAATCAAACCTGCTCGACCATCCACCAAAAACAAAATGGCATCAGACTCTTCTATTGCCGAGCGAACTTGCCCCGCCATCAAAGGATCGACCCCCTCTTGCTCGCCACTTAAACCACCGGTATCGACTACGATGTAAGGGTGATTCCCCGTTCTACCGGTGCCATACTGACGATCTCGGGTTAAGCCGGGATAATCGGCTACAATCGCATCCCTGGTTCGGGTCAGCCGATTGAATAGAGTCGACTTTCCGACATTAGGACGCCCCACAAGGGCAATAACAGGTTTACTCACAACTACCCCTTCTTCACAGCTGTTTTAAGGATGCCCATTGGGTCTTCAGGATGATTAAATTCATACCAATCCGAAGGTTCCACTGTGTAAGCCGTAATATAGCCGCCTGTATCTTGAATATAAATGCGTTTGCCATCGTTCCATACTCGAACGATCTTAGCGCGAATTGAATCTGGTGAACTGTGACGTGCACGAGCTACCAAAGTACCATCAAGTTTATCAACCCAATGAATCACACCATAGCCGTCTGCCACCAAAATTTGATGATCATTATAGAAAGACAAATCCGTCAACACACGATACTTGAAATGTGTTTGTTTCCAGATTTCCGTCCCAGTATACAGATCATAGGCGTGAAGAATGTCGTCTTCGTCTGCGATATAGACAGCCTTATCATCCACCAAAAAATCTCTGAAGCCGGAAATATCCTTAGACCAGAAAAGGTTACCGTTTTCCGGGCTAAGTGCAACCAGCTTACCATGGTAACCGAGCACATATAAACGGCCAGACTTCAGCACCAATTCAGACTGGATATCAACCATTCTCTCTAGATCAGTTCTTCCTTTTGGAATCAAGACCTGAGTTTGCCACTTAGTCTCTCCGGTCTTGGCATCCAGTGCCTGCACAGTGCCTGACTCCCAGCCAACATACAAGGTATCGTTTGCGTAAGTAACAGGTGCAATGCCTCTTAGCGAAAGATTCGGAAGCTGGTGTTCGACCGTCCAATTGATTTTACCTGTAACCGCATTGACAGAATCAAGCTTGCCATCAACTGTGCGCACAAAAATTGTGTTATCCACAATAACCGGTAAGCTCAAAACTTCACTGGACAACTCAGTTCGCCATACGATTTCGCCGGAGTCTTGGGAAACGCTCATCAAGCTTCCCTTTGCCGTCCCAATGATCAAATTTGACTGGAACAATGTAGGCCCAGACAAAATCGGTTCATTAAACTTGCGCTGCCACAAAACCTGATCCGTCCAACGGTTTTGGTTGGCTTTCAATGCAGACGTCAACACACCATCTGGATTGGCAAAGAAAGCAGCTTTTTTATTCTCTGCAAAATAAAGGCCTTCACTATCGGAGTATTTAAATTTATCCGACTGCAACTGCCAGTCTTTGTGCAAACTGTAAGGGGAAGACATCTTAACCAAAGGCGTCGGTTCGCGCACAAGTCCTGGCTGTGAGCAAGATTGTAAAGTCACTGCCAAAAGCAACAGCGGCAGAGCGAAAAAGGTATGACGATTCAAAGGAAAGTGCTTCAAGAGAAAACCTGTCTTAATTAATTATTATTGCGTTAAATCACCCAACTGCAAACGCGCAACATTCTGCAAGTTTGCCGCAGCTGCTGTATTGTCTACAACCTGCTGCAAGAACTGACGGGCAACATCCAACTGGTTTTGTTGTAGTGCTAAAAACCCTGAGGTGAAATCAAAGTTCGCTTTTTCACCTGCCGCAAGTTTCGCCGCATCAACTGATTTCAAAACGCTGGCTGCTTTGTCGTACTGCTTCTGATCGATATAAATACCAGTCATTCTTAACTTGGCGACCAATACCAGAGAAGCATCAATATTTTGATTGATAACCCATTGTAGGTTTTCAATCGCTTTATCCGTATGCCCTTTTTCCAACTCAAACTGGGCTTCCATTAGTGCCGTTGCTGTTGCATAAGGACTTTTTGGTTGATCTTCCATCAACTTCAAACCTTCACGTGCAACATCACCAAAAGCATTTTGTTCAACTTTAGACTGCAACACCTCAAAAGTCGTTGAAGCGTTTGACGCTTTTGCAAATTGCGACTTTTGATAATAACTCCAACCAGCCCAAGCCAACACCACAACCAATACTGCCGAAAGAAGTGCCGTACCGTACTTATCCCACCAGTTTTTTAATGCCGTTAATTGTTCTTCATCTGTTTCATAACGATTCATTGGACATTTCCTATGATTATAAACTTTAAATTTCGTTGAAATAATTAGCCATTTCAGCTTCTAAACTTTGCCAACCCAGCGTCACCTGTTCTTTTTCTTCACGAAGGAATTTCACACCAATTTGCTGATTATTCACTTCATCTTCAGCCATAATCAATGCAACTCGTGCACCTGATTTATCGGCTTTTTTGAACTGGCTCTTAAAACTACCACCGCCACAGTTCATGACAACCTTCACTTGCGGCAAACGTTCTCTTAACTGCTCTGCAATGACAAATCCAGGACGGGACGCAGCCTCACCAACCAACACCATAAAAATATCTGCTTCAGCAGCATCTGCAACCAAATTTTTGTCCATCAGAAGCGCCATCAAACGCTCTAGACCCATAGCAAAACCGCTCGCTGGCGTAGACTTACCACCGATTTGCTCAACAAGACCATCGTAGCGCCCACCGGCACATACCGTTCCTTGCGCACCTAACTCAGTTGTCACCCACTCAAAAACGGTTTTATTGTAGTAGTCTAGCCCCCTTACTAAGTTCGGGTTGACCACATAGTCAACACCCAAATCGTCAAGGTAAGTTTTTAGCTGTTCAAAATGCATTTTAGAAGCATCATCCAAGTGATCCATCAACTTGGGAGCATTCTCTATGATGGATTTCATATCAGGATTCTTGCTGTCCAGAACCCTTAAAGGATTGGTTTCTAAACGTCTTAAGCTGTCTTCATCCAACTGACTTTTATGCTGTGTTAAATACGCAACCAAAATCGTTTTATAGGCTTGTCTCGCTTCCAGACTACCCAAGGAGTTAATCTGAAGTTCAAGATTATCCAACCCAAGCTTTTCCCACAAACGTGCCGTTAGTGCAATCAACTCTGCATCAATGTCGGCATCTGCCAAACCAAAAACTTCAACGCCAAACTGGTGAAACTGACGATAACGACCTTTCTGAGGGCGTTCATGGCGGAACATAGGCCCCATGTAATAAAGCTTTTGGATTTGGTTATGTGTCAAACCATTTTCAATGACCGCTCGCACACACCCTGCCGTTCCTTCAGGCCGTAATGTCAGACTATCCCCATTTCGGTCTTCAAAGGTATACATTTCTTTTTCGACGATATCGGTCACTTCCCCGATAGAGCGTGCAAAAAGTTCTGTTTTTTCAACAATCGGCAATCGAATGGATTGATAGCCGTACTGGCGCAGTACGGTCTCAGCAGATTCAACGATAAAATCAAGTACTTGTGCCGATTTACCGTAATAGTCATTCATACCACGAATGGCTGAAATTTGTTTTGACATACTTTTCTCTTAGGTTACTTTCTTATTCTTTTTATTGGCTTTACTGATTAATAGCTATCAACACAATGACAATCACGGCAATAATCGCCCACATCCCCCAACGCATAACGCTATTTGAAATCATTGGCTTCTGTTCTGCAGAATCTTGCTCCACTCTCGATAAATGAGAACTGACGGTAATACCATCAGGGAACGCCGATTCAAACTCACCGATGTCTATCGACAAAATATCTGCATAATTTCGCAGGTAACCACGCTGAAATGGGCTTAAGTGCTCCAAGTCCAAATCAGGGCTTTCAAAATACTCAATTTGCGCCTTGGTCAGCTTCAGTCGTTCACTTACCATCTCAAGTGTTAGCGCTTGAGATACGCGCGCTTTTTTCAAAAGCTCGTGCAACTTTGGTTTCGCGGTTTCTGTCATGATTCCTTCCTGTGTTTCAGACGGACTTCACTTCCAATTTGTTTAAAGTCCTTTTAGTTCTGTCTGTAATTTTTCCGGCAAGCTGCCCGCAAGCCGCGTCAATGTCATCGCCACGGGTCTTACGTACAGTGCATTTAAGACCTGCATTAACCAACTTATCTTGAAATCTTCTTACCGCGTTGTTTGAAGATCGCTGATAAGGCGTTCCCTTAAATGGATTAAAGGGAATCAAATTAACTTTACATGGCAAATCCCCTAATAGGTCAATCAGCTCTTGTGCATTTTCCAAAGAGTCATTGACTCCATCTAACATCACATACTCAACAGTAACGTGCTTCTTGCTATGCCCGCCTTCAACATAACGATGTAATGCAGGCATCAAAACTTCTAACGGATATTTTTGGTTAATCGGAACCAACTTATCTCTCAAGCGATTGTTCGGTGCATGAAGTGAAATCGCCAAACTGACATCCAAATTCTCTTTGATTCGATCAATTGCAGGAACAACGCCAGCAGTACTGATAGTCACTCGGCGCTTAGACAAACCATAGGCATTGTCATCCATAAGAATTCTGGCCGCAGGGAACGTGTGTGTCACATTCAGCAAAGGCTCGCCCATTCCCATGAAAACGATATTGGAGATAACGCGTTCTTCTTTTGGTTTGCAGCCCAGAGCCTTGTTTGCAACCCACATCTGTGCCACGATTTCCCAGTTTTCAAGGTTACGGTTAAAACCTTGTTTACCCGTCGCACAAAAACTGCAATCCAAAGCACAACCTACTTGAGAGGAAATACAAAGAGTGCCTCGAGATTTCTCAGGAATAAATACCGCTTCAACGCTATTGTTGTTATCGACTTCCAACAACCACTTAATCGTACCGTCCGCAGACTTCTGTTCTGCAATAATCTTAGGCGTACGAATAATCGCAGTTTGCTTCAGCCTCTCTCGCAGAGCTTTACTGAGGTTCGTCATTTCATCGAAATCGCTGATACCGAATTGGTGAATCCATTTCATCACCTGCGTAGAACGGAATGGCTTCTCTCCAATCGACACAAAAAAGTCCGCCAACCCTTTAGCATCTAAGCCCAAAAGGTCCACTTTGCCGTCATAAATGACCGGCTGACTTTCTTCTACTTTTTCTTCGACAAATTGCAATGCAGTTCCAACCTTAAAATCGATTAATGGCTATCGAGGATAAATTTCATTTTCATTAAAGAAGTAGGCAATCTCTCTTGCCGCACTTTCTGGAGAATCTGACCCATGAACAGAGTTTTTTTGCATTGAAACCGCAAAATCTTTTCGAATCGTACCCGGTGCCGCTTTTTCAGGATCCGTCGTACCCATCACCTCACGGTTCTTAGCAACAGCATCTTCACCTTCCAGCACCTGGACAATAATCGACCCTGCTGTCATGTTGGTAATCAACGTCTCATAAAAGGGTTTACCCTCATGTTCAGCATAAAAACCTGCGGCCTGTTCGGTCGTTAAATGAAGCATCTTAGATGCAATCACTGACAAGCCACTTTTCTCTAGCCTGGCCGTAATTTCACCGATTAAATTTCTATTCACCGCATCCGGTTTAATAATAGAAAAAGTGCGTTGTACCATAATGAAAGAATCCTGTTTGGTCTGTAGTGACAAAATATGAGGTATTTTAACAATCTAGCTTGCTGATTGCTGAAAAAAGTCTGAAAATAAAAGACCCCGATCAAAACCGGGGTCTTTTTATGAGTTTGGGCGAAATGCTGGCACTATATGGTAAAAGATTCTCCACAACCACAAGCGTCTTTAACTTTCGGATTATGGAACTCAAAACCTTCATTCAACAAGCTTTCTTTGACATAGTCCAGCTCAGTACCGTCCACTTGCTCTAAACTCTTTTTGGGAACGACGACTTTCTGTCCATGACTTTCAAAAACAGCGTCATCATCGGTAATTTCATCTGCATAGTCAACGACATATGCAAAACCGGCACACCCACTTACTTTTGTTGCCAGCTTCAGTCCTAAACCATGACCTCTTTTTGCCAGCATGATTCTGACTCTCTCAGCAGCAGATTCTGTTAAGGTAACAGCCATTGATATTCTCCTTTACGCAAACGCCTAAGCAAAAATAATTTCTTTCACGCTTGAACGTTTTTCGATAATTTTTTGCAGGGTGATATTTTCCAAAAATTGCTCGATCATCTCACTCAAATCTGACCACAACTCATGAGAAAGACACTCTTCACCGCCTTTACAATTCTCACGGCCTTTGCACTTTCTGGCCTCCAAATCCTCGTTCACCGCCGCAATAACTTCACTCACTGAAATTTCACCTGGGTCACGACTCAAACGATATCCGCCGCCTGGCCCTCTAGCACTCAAAACCAAATCTGATTTTTTCAGTTTGGCAAAAATTTGCTCTAGATAAGACAGCGAAATATCCTGCCTTTCGGAAATCATCGCTAAAGTAATCGGTCCTTTCGACTGATTAATCGCAATATCGAGCATTGCCGTTACTGCATAACGACCCTTTGAAGTCAGCTTCATCACCCTTCCCCTTTAAAGCTTTATCCGCTTTAAAGCTTGATTAACATGTAAAAACTAAGGTTATTCTATAATAACCTAGTGAACAACTCAAGAATTATTCGATGATGAGTGAGCGACTAAATCAATCCTTATCTATTAGTGTCCACTTTTTTAATGTGCGCTTGATACTCCGGATTATCCGGCTCTAACACCGCATCTTCAAGACTCGGTAAATCCACATGAGAATCCGAACCACCAAGTTGCTTAACTGCTTGATTGAGCTTCTCTAACTGTTCATCCTGACTCTGCACATGATCCAACAAACTGAAGATAGCTTTCTCGATTGGATCTTGAACATCCTGACTGACACCATAAGCATCAAACCCGATTTTTTCTGCCATCTTCTCACGACGTGATTTTTTACGATCAGGGTCAACCACCCTTCCAGGAATTCCAACCACAGTTCGGTTAGCAGGAACCGATTTCAACACCACTGCGTTAGAACCGATACGAGCATCGTCACCTACAGTAAAGGGACCCAGAACTTTTGCGCCAGCGCCCACAACAACACGATTCCCTAAAGTAGGATGTCGTTTGCCTTCGCTTGCGCTAACACCACCTAGAGTCACACCTTGGTACAGCGTACAATCATCACCAATTTCCGCCGTTTCTCCAATAACAATCCCCATACCGTGGTCAATAAAGAATCGCTCACCAATTTTTGCCGCTGGGTGAATTTCAATCCCGGTAAACCATCGAGCGAATCCCGAAATAAATCTGGCCAACCATTTCAGACCTTTACCCCACAACCAATGTGTCAGACGGTAAAACAAAATGGCATGCAAACCAGGGTAAGTCGTTAGAACTTCGAACGTACTTCTTGCTGCAGGATCACGCTCGAAGACTGACTGGACATCTGATCTGATTCTTTTAAACATTTTTTGGTTCCACTTCTGGTTCTGAACTTTGCAATGCTTGAAGCTCTTGAAGTTTAACTGACTGTCTCTGCGACGCAGTCAAAATTCCTCTTAGTATATCAATCTCTTTGACATCCAACTGAGTGCGGTTAAACAACTTACGCATTCTTCGCATGAAACGTGCATTCTTTGCTGGGTCTAAGAAGCCGATATCTTGCAAACTTTGATACAAGTGATCATAAAACCCTTCTAATTGTTCGGATGAAGCTAACTTGTGATTGTATTGACCAGATGAAAAACTGTTCTTCAGATCCGTCGCCATCAAGCACTCATAAACAAAAACCTGTACTGCCGCCGCAATGTTCAAAGAACTGTAGGTTGGGTTCGTCGGAATATGTGCAAGGTAATGACATTTATCCAGCTCTGCATTGCTCAACCCAGAGTCTTCTCGACCAAACAACAACGCCACTTGGTCATCTTCATTCTCAGTTACTTCCATGATCATGGTAGCGGTTTCTCTAACATCCATTTGTGGCCAAGACACTTTGCGCAGACGAGCACTCGCCCCCACAACCAATTTGCAATCAGCGATGGCCTCATCCAAAGTCTCTTTTACAACCGCTTCACTCAAAACATCAGCCGCTCCCGACGCTCTAGCCGAGGCAACCTGACTTGGGAATTCTTTCGGATTTACCAGCACTAACTGACTTAACCCCATATTTTTCATTGCTCGCGCAACCGCGCCAATATTGCCTGGATGGGAAGTCTCAATCAAAACAATTTTAATTTTTGACAGTTTCGGATGGCTTCTATAGTCTTCTATCATTTATTTTCCGTTATAATTCCGTCAGTTCTAAAGTTTAACCCGATATTCTAACAATTGGAAAACGTCTTATGCATCCTATTTTGAATGTTGCCAGCATCGCCGCAAAAGAAGCTGGTTATTTTATCGCAAATCAAATGCGAAACATCGAGCAGCTCAACGTTGAAGAGAAAGGACGCAACGATTACGTCAGCGAAATCGACAAGCATGCGGAAAAAATCATTATCGACACCATCCGCAAATACTATCCTCAACACAGCATATTGGCTGAAGAAAGTGGTGCTCACAAAAAAGATTCCGATTTTGAATGGATTATCGATCCACTAGATGGCACAACCAACTTTTTGCACGGATTCCCACAGTTTGCAGTTTCCATCGCAGTGACTGAAAAAGGGCGTCTGATGCACGGTGTCATTTTTGATCCAACTCGTGACGAGTTGTTCTCTGCATCTCGTGGAGGCGGAGCTCGTATGAACAATTACCGTATTCGAGTCAGTGAACAAAAGACATTGAAAAACGCGCTTTTGGCGACAGGCATTCCTTATTACAACTTTGAATTCGCTGATGCTTACCTGGCTTGTTTCAAGGAATTCATGCTGCAAACTGCGGGCATCCGCAGACCAGGTTCAGCAGCACTGGACTTGGCTTACGTTGCATGCGGGCGTGTGGATGGCTACTGGGAGCTAAACCTAAAACCATGGGATATTGCAGCTGGTGCGTTGATTGTGAATGAAGCAGGCGGACTGGTCAGTGACATGCTAGGAGGTGATAAATACCTGGAATCAGGCAACTTGATTGCGGCCAATCCGAAAATGATGAAAGCGATGGCTCAGGTTATCAGCAACACCATCCCAAAAGAATACCGCGCTTAAGCCTATCTTTTCATAAAATCTGCCAGGTTGGGGTAAGACACCCCAACCTGGTATTTTTTTAAGCACTCTCCGCCAGCAAGCAAGACATCAGGACAGCATCTTCCTTATCATGCGTATTCTTCAGCGGGTAGTAACCTTTTCGAATACCATCTTCAATGAAACCATGTTTTTCATAGAGCACTTTCGCAGGATTGGAAACCCTGACTTCTAGCAACATCTTCTCATAGTCGGAATCCAGAAAATAATCCTTGAACTTTCGCAGAGCATCCCCCGCGATCCCTTGCTGCCTAAAGTCTGGCGCGACACATAAATTCAGTAAATGAATCTCATCCAACACTGCTAGGAAACAGGCATATCCAAGCTTCCTATCATCTACATCACACAAAATATAGGCTAAGCCATCATCCATGGCTTTGGTGAAACCCTGAGGAGACCAGGGAAAATCATAGGATGCTTTTTCTGTACTCAACACCCATTTGACATCATATTCGTCCATTGGACGAAAATAACTAAATTCAGCGAACATAATTTGCTAACCGATAGTAACCTTGTTTTTTTGCATAACCTTGCATCAACATTGCGTCTAAGCTCGGCAAAGTTTCCACTTGAAGCCCTTCAGAAAGGGCTTCGTTCAACATACCATCTTCGTCAAAACTAAATACCTGCTCAACCCCTGTATCAATAATCTCTTCAAGGGTCATCCAAATGGCATCCTCCGTGTGTAACAATCCAGTATCGAAATAAAGAACATCTTCTTCCGAAATCTCAAGTGCGTTCAAAATATTCAACATCAAGCGCCAAGCAGGGCTTTCTTCATTTTGCCAAACCTGCTCCAACCCAACACCAACAAAAACCAGTTCCGTTGTGCTCTGATTCTCTGACTGCAAGGCTTCAGAAGCTTCTAGCTCGACAACATCACCCACTATCTGCTCAACAGGCTCTTCTAGTGCGCTATAGGCTGGCTGCGGACTTTCTTTCACCACTGCTGCTACTTGGTTTTGGTTGGCACTCTCATATACCGGTGCCTCAGGAGAACGTGCGAACTGCGTGTGCATTCGCCAATTCACGATACCGAGTTGTTCAAGTAAAGAAGGGTCAAGCGTTGTTTTAGACATAACGGGCTTGCTCAAAAATAGTACCGGCTTTTAACAATGCTATCGCAAGCCGGTTGTTTTGACTGTTTCCTAGAAAAGAAAACATCATGATCTCTATACAGATGCTTGAGGATGTGATTTTTGCTGCGTGGATTCAAGCTTGTTCAGCGCATTGATATAAGCTTTAGCAGAAGCCGTGATGATATCAGTATCGGAACCTTGCCCATTGACGATACGTCCTGCCTTCTCCATGCGTACAGAAGTCTCTCCCAATGAATCGGTACCATTGGTCACATTACTCACTGAGTACAATTCCAAGCTTGCTCCTGAATTCACCATTTTTTCAATGGCTTTAAAGGTAGCATCAACCACACCGCCGCCGCTGGCACTTGCCGTTTTCTCAACACCGTCCACCCACAGTGTCACTTCAGCATTAGGCGCATCACCGGTAGTGGTTCCAGCATTCAAAGCAACCAAACGATAACGTTCATTTTCTAAGCGCTGAGCACTATTATCGGTAACCAATGCTTGAAGGTCTTCATCGTAAATTTCGTGTTTAAGATCGGCTAATTCTTTAAATCTAACAAAAGCCTCATTCAGCTCTTGCTCAGTATCAAACTCAATGCCTAATTCTTCTAAGCGGCTACGGAAAGCACTGCGTCCAGAGTGTTTCCCTAGAACCATTTTGTTCGTGCTCCAGCCCACATCTTCTGCACGCATGATTTCATAGGTCTCGCGATGCTTCAGAACACCGTCTTGGTGAATACCAGACTCATGCGCGAATGCATTGGCACCTACAATCGCTTTATTAGGCTGTACAGCAAACCCCGTAATCCCTGAAACCAAACGGGATGTCGCTAAAATTTCTCTGGTATTAATGCGTGTATCCACTGCAAAAGCATCTTGCCGAGTACGTACTGCCATGACCAATTCTTCTAGCGCCGTATTACCTGCGCGCTCACCCAAGCCATTGATCGTACACTCAACTTGTCTCGCACCTGCTTTTACGGCAGCCAAAGAGTTGGCTACCGCCAAGCCCAAGTCGTTATGACAGTGGGCAGAAAAAATCGCCTTATCTGAGTTCGGAATTTTCGTCAACAAGTTATGCATCAAGTCACCGAACTGCTCCGGAATGTTATAACCGACCGTATCTGGAATATTGATTGTGGTTGCACCAGCATCAATAGCGGCTTCAATCACTCGGCATAGAAAATCCAACTCTGAACGACCTGCATCCTCAGGAGAGAACTCGACATTATCCGTAAAGTCTCTTGCTCTCTTAACCGCCCAAACTGCACGTTCTACCACTTCATCCGGCGACATGCGCAACTTCATTTCCATGTGAATAGGAGAGGTCGCAATAAAAGTATGGATACGCCCAGAGTTTGCAGGCTTGATCGCTTCACCAGCACGCACAATGTCGTTTTCGACAGCACGAGCCAATCCACAAATCGTACTATCCTTCACAACAGAAGCAACAGCGTGAACCGACTCAAAATCACCTTGGCTCGCCGCTGGAAATCCAGCTTCAATAACATCAACTTTTAATTTTTCCAATTGGCGCGCAATACGGATTTTTTCATCCTTTGTCATCGATGCGCCAGGACTTTGCTCACCATCTCTTAAAGTCGTGTCAAAAATAACAAGCTGTTGCTTCATAATTATCTCTTCTATTTTCTAAATCTAGTGCTTAATCGCTAAACAGATTAAGGTGCATCACTTTCAGCAGACGGTTGTTCCGTCTCCTTTTTTTCCGTTTCGTTTTGTTCTGAAGCCTTACGCTTTTTACTACGTCTTTCAGAACGTTTTTGTTGCAAAAGCCTCAGTGTCAAAATTGGGCCTGACAGCGCATAAAGGAAAAAGAAACCGAACAAAATTACGGCTGGCTTTAAAGTAATAACCACAAACACCAACACGATTAACAGTAAGGTAACAAAAGGCACTTTTCCTTTTAAATTTAACTCTTTAAAAGAGTTAAATCGCATATTACTAACCATCATCAAACCCGCAGCCAATGTCAGGAATAATGTAAAGAACGACTCTAACCCAGTTTGAATATGATTGGTTTCCACCATCCAAACAAAACCTGCCAATAGTGCCGCGGCCGCAGGACTCGGTAACCCTTGGAAATAGCGTTTATCTGCAATACCGACTTGCGTGTTGAATCTTGCCAATCTCAGCGCTGCGCCTACCGTATAAACAAAGGCAATTAACCAACCTAGCTTACCGAAATCATGAAGCGCCCATTGATAGATAAGCAGCGCTGGCGCCAATCCAAATGAAATCATATCGGCGAGACTGTCATACTCTGCGCCGAAAGCACTGCACGAGTTGGTCATGCGTGCAACACGGCCGTCCAACCCATCAAAAATCATTGCGACGAAAATAGCGATAGCGCCCTGCTCGAAATAACCGTTCATTCCGGCAATAACAGCATAAAATCCTGCGAAGAGAGCGCTTGTCGTCATGAGGTTAGGCAAAAGATAAATGCCTTTTTCAAACGAAGGTTTCATTGTGAAATTCTTTTTATTTTAAGTAGACACACATTCTATAAAGAAAGCGTATAGGTAACAAGATGGAGACCAAACTATTTCTGCAAGTAGCACAGGGAAAAAGAAATGGTTTGGCTTAAAAACGGAAAAACGAATTAAATAAATTGCCCCCTACCGACACCAAAGTATTCAAACCCTTTGGATTGCATTACATTCAAGTCATAGATATTGCGACCGTCAAAAATAACAGGCTGAGCCATGAGTGATTTCATACGTTCATAATCCGGGTTCCAAAAGTGCTTCCATTCGGTCAACACCATTAATGCATCAGCATTTTCCAGCGCCTGATACATGTCATTAACGTAGGATACACCTTGACGATCTTCTCCCCAGTAACGCTGAAATGCTTTTTTCCCTTTAGGATCATAAGCCACAACTTTTGCGCCTTGTGCCACCAAAGCTTCAACTGTTTTCAAACTTGGTGCATTATCGACAGTAGCCGTATTTGGCTTAAACGAAAGCCCCCATATTGCAATGGTCTTATCCTGCAGTCGGTTATGAAAATAGCGCCATGCTTTTCTAAACAAAACCTCTTTTTGAGATTCATTATTACTCAAAACCGTTTTTAACAAATCTGCATCATAACCCTTAGATTCAAGTGTTCCAACAAGGGTTTTAACATCTTCAGCAAAGCTCGGTCCACCAAAACCACAACCAGGATAAAGATAGCTAAATCCAACGCGTCCATCTGAACCTAGACCTTGACGAACCTGCTCCATATCGATATCAAAATGCTCAGCATTATTGGCCAACTCGTTCACCAAACTCATTCGAGTTGCCAAAAGCGCATTAACCGCATACTTGGTATATTCCGCAGCTCTTGTCGACATAACTTTGATTTGATCGACCGTATAGTTAAAAGGGCGCATAATGTCTCTGATGGTTGCAATAGCTTCCTGACAATCTCCGCCCAACACAACACGATCTGGTCGCGTGAAATCCTTCACGGCTGACCCTTCACTCATGAATTCCGGCATAGAGACCACTGCTACTTTAGCTTCTACACCACGACGCGCAAACCCTTGTTGGATAATCTGTAAAAAACGATCCGCTGTACCGATAGGAAAAGTGCTTTGATTCACAACAATCAGGTCTTTTTCAGCCGTACTGGAAATAAGGTCAACTATGTCTTCTGCTTTCCGAATATTCCATGACGGCATACTCAAAAACAGTACATCACCATATTCGACCCCTAAAGACCAATCTGCTTCAAAAAACAAACGTTCTTCTTCATATTGTGACTTTATTAATGATGCAAGCCCAGGCTCTTCCCTCGGTAAAACACCGTTTTGCAAATCCTCGACTTTGACAATACCGATAGGCAAAGCCATGACTTCATTTCCCGTCTGCGCCAAAGCTCCCGCTGTCACCAAACCACTTAATTCGCACCCAAAAACCGAAATTTTCATGATGTCACCTTCTCAATCAGTTTTCTTGTTGAAGCATCAAACTGTTCCGCTAAAGAAGCATCCCGTAATGCCGCTTTGGTCTCTTTGGCAATCAATTTTCCAAGCTCAACCCCCCACTGATCAAAAGAGTTAATCTCCCAAATCACTCCTTCTACAAAAGTCTTATGCTCGTAAAGTGCAATCAACATCCCTAGTGTTTTAGGCGAAATATCCTTCATCAAAATCGTATTCGACGGCTGGTTACCCGGATAGTGCTTAAAAGGAGAATCAAAGTTAGCCTTCAAGCTCTCCGGAATCGCATCATCCCCCAGCATCAACACACGGGATTGCGCAAAACAATTCGCCAAAGCCAACTCATGCTGAGACTTCAAACTTTCATTTCTGCCTGTATGAGAACTGGCATCAAAATCATCTCTAATCTTCAGAGCAAAAAAATCACACATCACCTTTTGTGTCCCTTGATGCAGCAACTGATAAAAGGCATGTTGTGCATTAGGGCCGACCTCCCCCCAAAGAACAGGACAAGTCTTGTAACCAACTTCTTTACCATCTCTATTGACGGATTTCCCGTTGCTCTCCATAACTAACTGTTCAAGATATGAAGGAAGGTATTTCAGACGGGCATCGTAAGGAAGAATCGCTTTTTTCTGAATGTTTAAAAAATTAATATTCCAGATATCTATCAAGCCCAAGATAACAGGAAGATTCCGCTCAAAAGGCTCTAATCCAAAGTGCTCATCCATAATTCTGGCACCTTCAAGCAACTCTCTGAACTTATCCATACCAATTTGTAGCGCTATAGGCAAACCAATGGCAGACCACAATGAATAGCGACCTCCTACCCAATCCCAAAAAATAAGCTGGTTTTCAGGGGGAATCCCCCATTCCGTCATCATATCGGGCTTAGTCGACACACCGATAAAGTGCTGCGAGTAGATTTCTTGCTTGTCCTTAATAGCCTCTTCCAACCAGTCTATTGCTGTTTCAGCATTGGAAAGTGTATCAATCGTCGTAAAAGATTTTGACGCCAAAATGAAGAGTGTCGTTTCTTGTTTAAGTTTGTTTAGAAGATTAGATGTTTGGGTACCGTCGATAGAGGAAATGAAATGAAGATTCACTGGGGATTGAATGGTCTGCAAGCTTTGAGTAATCATTAATGGCCCCAAATCAGAACCACCCACACCAATATTCACAACATCCGTAATTGCCTTACCACTAAAGCCACGCCAGTGTCCAGAACGTACTTTATTGACAATTCTTGCCATGCTGTCAAACTGAGCATCAACATCATCCTGTACCAGTGCTGCAAGCCCGCTAACACCTTTGTGATTAGCCCTTAGCGCAGTGTGAAGCGCTGGTCTATCTTCTGTGTCATTGACCTTTTCACCGGATAACAATTTATAAATCCAGCCTGACAAATCTTGTTGATCCGCCAATTCAAAAAGAAGAGACATTGTCTCTTCTGTGATGCGATTTTTGGAATAATCAACGTAAAGATCATCAAATTCATGAGAAAATTTGTCTGTTCGATTACTATCGTTTTTAAACAACTGAGACATGGACATTGTTCCCAAGCCAGCATCACAATGTACTTGTAAAGCTTGCCAAGCAGGTGAAGCATCTAATGTCATAAGCACCCTTCTTTTTTTATTCTTCGTCTAACTTTAATTCTTAAATCGAATCTATATCCAAAGATTTCAAGTATTCTTTAAAGTCAGCTCCTAGTTTTGGATCACGCAATGCATATTCGATATTAGCTTGTAAAAACCCCTGTTTATCACCACAATCGTAGCTTTTACCATCTTTAAATTCAAAGCCGAACATTACCTCTTCATCTAGCAACCTATCCATTGCGTCAGTCAGCTGAATTTCACCGCCTGCCCCAGGTTTAGTAATTTTTAAAAGTTGCATCAAACGAGGGGTAAAAATATAACGCCCGACAACAGACAGATTAGATGGTGCGTCTCCTTTTTTGGGTTTTTCCACCAAACTGGAAATACGCATATCCGCGCCATTGATTGCTGCAATACCGTACTTTTCCACCTGATCCTCTGGTACCGCTTCCAAAGCAATAACACTTGTATGGACTTTTTCATAAAAATCCACCATCTGTGCCAAACACCCTTTTTTCGAGTGATACATCAAAACATCCGGCAGCAACACCGCAAAAGGTTCATCACTTGCGATAACAGGCTCTGCACATAAAATAGCATGCCCCAGTCCTAGCGCTTCTGGCTGACGAACACTCACAATCCGAACACCTTCAGGCGTAATCTCTTGAATCGGGATCAGACGTTCCTCTTTCCCCCTTAACTGCAGCTCTGTTTCCAGCTCATAGTGCTTATCAAAATGGTTTTCTATTGCATTCTTACTAGAGTGGGTCACTAATATAATATCGGTTATGCCAGCTTCAGCAGCTTCATGAACAATATATTGAATCAACGGCTTATCAACCACTGTCAACATCTCTTTTGGAATAGCCTTGGTTGCAGGTAAAAACCGTGTACCCAAACCGGCTACAGGTAAAATGGCTTTGGTAATCTTCTTATACAACATTACTTCTCTCTTCTTTCCGTTCCCTTTTCTCAGCTTGCTTCAGATAAACAAGCTCTGAGAAGGTGGGCTTTCTGCAAAGTACGTCGCTGCACCTGCTATTTCTATTTCATCTATAAGATCTGATTCACTAATACCTAAAAGGTCAAACGCCATTGAACAGGCAGTAAACTTCACCCCTAAATCCAAACATAATGTTCTAAGCTCATCAATGGGCAGTTGATTTTGACGCTTCATCTGTAGCTTGAATGCAAAGGTAACCAGAGCGGTCATGCCGGGAATAATCCATATAACCTGAGGCAATACTTTATTCCAGTCAATTTTTTTCAACCAACCTGGGCCAACTGGAAGTCTTAAAATCATGGCTGGATTTGCTAGAGGGGAAACTTTTAGGCTAGAGGTATTACGATACAACCCTTTCACACCATAAAAAGAACAAAAAACATCTACTTTTTTCCCCATCGCGGCGGCTGTACTCGCAAGAATAAGCGTTGCATAAACCCAGTCAAGCGACCCTTTTGTCAAAATAATACTGACCTGTTCCTGTGATGTTTCACTATCCATACATTCAACTCTTCGTCAGCTTGAAATACAAAAAACCTTGATCTTCTTTTTTGAAGAGGCAATCCAAGCCTTGCTGCCGGCAAAACGCCGGAACATCTTTCATAGCACCTTTATCCGAAGCTTTAAAATCAATTTCAAGGCTTTCACCTGGATGCTCCGCCAAAAACTTTTTCAACTTTACAATCGGCATTGGACAAGCCAACCCTGTCATATCCAACTCATAGTTTTTATACAAAACTCTATCACCCATCAAAACGAAAATTATAAATTTTAGATGACAAACCAACTGAAACAAAGTCATGATTCTTTAAAAGTCATGATTCTTTATATATGTCTTTCATGCTTCGTTTTATAATACTCTCAACTAAAGCCTAACCGAATTTTATGCAAAAAACCATACTCTTCTTATGTTTAACCCTTAGTATGTCGCCCTTGGCACTCGGTAGCAACCTACCTGATCTTGGCGCTCCCGACTTAAAGGATTATGACTCTCAAACGGAGACCTCTTTGGGTAGGGCTTTCTCTGTAGCACTTCATGAACAATATGACTTGTTTTACGACCCAACCACGCTTAGCTATGTCCGGCATATCGGTAATAAAATTGCCAGCCAAACCGGACAAGACCGCCAATTCACTTTCTACATACTCAATGATCCAGAAGTCAACGCCTTTGCTGGCCCCAATGGCGTCATTGGAATACATACAGGACTCATACTTGCCGCAAGAACCGAAGATGAACTTGCTTCTGTCATGGCGCACGAAATCGCTCACGTAACCCAGCGACATTTATCACGAACATTTGAATACCAAAACAATGTTAGCGTCACCAGCATCGCCTCGCTTATTGCGGCAATCCTCATTGGCTCTCAAGACGTTAGCGCCGGCATCGCAACCTATATGGGTGGCATGGGGCTCAACATTCAACAACAACTAAAAAACTCGCGTATTCATGAAAACGAAGCTGATTATTTTGGCATCAAGTACTTAGATAAAGCAGGTTACAACCCTTACGCCATGTCAGATTTTTTTGGCCGCTTAGAAAAAGAATCTCAACTCAATGAATTCAAAGCACCAGAAATTCTCCTAACACACCCTGTAACAGAAGAGCGCTTAGCCAAAGCAAAAGAAAGAGCCTATCAACTCTCCAAAGACAGCAAACGGGTTTACCACAAAAATTCATTAAAGCTCATACAACTACGTATGAAATTATTACTTCATATTGACGATAGTTATGGTGACAAGCACCTTGATAAAAACGAGCAATGCTACTTGGAAAATTTAAAGTCACTCCAGTCAACTCCAAAAAAAGTATCGTCATTCAACATACAATGTTTAAAAGATGCCACCAAGCAATATCCTAACAATAAACTTTATCGCTTGTTGCAGGCACAGGTTGATTCTGTGATAAACCCTGAGCTAGGACATCGCGAGTTCACCTATTTAGAAGCAATTTATCCATCTGACTTCAGTATTCCATACCTGCATGCTTTAGCATTAGAGCAAAATAATCAAATTGATAAGGCAATTGAACTACTGAGAAAAGCGACCCCAAAATTTCACTCCCAGTACTTGATGTATTCAGAGCTTGCTCGCCTATTTTCAACTCAAAATGAAACAAAATACTCCTATTACTACAACGCCTTGGCAAACTACAATATTGGCAACACTTCCAAAACCCTTTACCTAGTCAAACAGGCAAAACTGCTTGAAAAAGATAAAAGCAGCCTCTTCTTCAATAAGCTGATTCAGCTTGAAAATCAAGCATCTATGGATCAAAAAATTGCAGAACAAAAATTAAAATAATCTCCTGGCATAAATTTTTTTTTAGCAGTATTAAATATTGCTATCGGGATTTTTGATAAAACACTTGCGTATATTTCATATATCAGTAACCTATGCGTCTAAGAGCACAAACTGCTCAAAACCTATTCAAAATATAAATAGGAAGAACAGATAAAAAAGTCGTCTGGCTTTTTTTCAGGAGGATAAGAATGTTGAAAACTAAAATGAAGCACTTACTGACTGCCGCCGCAATTACTACAGCATTTGCCGTAGCTCCGTTATCAGCACAAGCTGGTGATAAAGAGATGACAAGTGTTGAAGCAGGCAAAAAACTGGCTTTCAGTAGATCCCAAGGAAACTGTCTTGCATGCCATGCTATTCAAGGCGGCGAACTGGCTGGAAATATTGGTCCTGCGTTAATTGCCATGAAGTTGCGTTACCCAGACAAGCAAAAACTTTTTGACAAAATTTGGGGTAAACCAAATACTCAGGTTCCAAACAGCATGATGCCTCCGTTCGGACAAAACGGAATCCTTACAGATAAACAAATACATGAAATCGTTGATTTCATCTATACACTGTAATTTTTAAATTAAACCTTAAACGGGAGTTTAAAACCTTATGAAACGTAGATCTTTCCTTAAAGGTACTCTAGCTACTGGTGCAGCTGCTGTTGCAGTTAACGCTGGTCTTCTAACACCTTCAACTGTTTTAGCTGATTGGAACAAAAAAGCTTTTGATGCTAAAAAAGTAGATGACGCTCTTAACGGCATGTATGGTACTGCTGCAGCTACTGCTTCTGGCGACATCAGCCTTAAAGCTCCGGCTATCGCTGAAAACGGTGCAGTTACACCTATCACTGTAGACGCTTCTAAAATGAAAGGCGTCGAGTCTATTTCAATCGTTGCTAGCAAAAACCCTATGCCTCTAGTTTGCGAATACAGCTTCGCAAGTGCTGCAGAAGGTTATGTTTCTACTCGCATCAAAATGGGTGAAACTCAAAACGTAGTAGCTATCGTTAAAGCTGGTGGTAAGCTATACAAAGCAGAACAAGAAGTTAAAGTTACTATCGGTGGTTGTGGTGGTTAATCCACTTTTCACGTAAACTTTATTAGAATAACTGCAAATTTTAAAGGAAATAACATGTCAATCAAAATCAGAATGCGTGGAAAATCTAAAGGTGGCATCGCTGAAGTTAAGGCACTAATCAAGCACCCAATGGAATCAGGTGCTCGCATGAACAAAAAAACTGGTAAGCCATATCCAGCTAACTACATCAACGTAGTTGAAGTATTGGTTAACGGAACTAAAGCAATCGACGCTCAATGGTCTGGTGCTGTTTCTGCAAACCCATACCTTGGTGTTAAAGTTAAAGCAAACAAAGGTGATAAAGTAACTCTAAACGTTGCTTCTAACATCGGTGATAAAGGTACTGATTCTATTACTTTGAAGTAATTTAATCTGCCTGGAATCTGCCAAATGGCAGATTCCAAAATTCTCTATAATAATACTTTATAAATAAAGAGTTCTCGGACGGAGGAATGGGATGAAGAAAACATTGCTAGTTGCCTTAGCGTTAGGCGCAACAGCGACAGCCACAGTTTCTATGGCTGCCAGCATTGATCCAGAACAAAGTCGTCAAGACTTAGTCAAATATTTCAAAGCAAAAAACCCGAATATTGATATTTCAGCATACAAAGACGGTGCTTATATCTACTCAGCTGACAAAATGTCTCAATTCAAAGCTGTTATGGAATTTCCTCCATATCTAGATGCAATTGATGCAGGTGAAGCTTTGTACAACAAAGATAAAGCCGTTTACGACAAATGTTTCGGTTCTGACGTAACTAAAGTACGTGTTATGTTCCCTCGCTTCGACGAGAAAACACAACAAGTAGAAACTCTAGAAGGTCAAATCAACCAATGTCGTACTGATGCTGGACTAAAACCTTTTAAATGGAAAAAAGGCGATATTGCAAAACTTTCAGCCTTTTATGCAGACCAAGCACGCGGTCAAAAAATCCATGTTGTAATCAACTCTGAAGGTGCTAAAAAAGCATTCCTTGAGGGTGAGAAGTTCTTTATTACACCACATGGTCAATTGAACCTTTCTTGTGCTAAATGTCACACTTACAACGCAGGTCGTAAGGCTCGTGCTAACATCCTTTCTGCTAACCTAGGGCACACAACAGGTTTCCCTGTTTTCCGTGCTAAATGGCAAGAGCTAGGTACATTGCACCGTCGTTATGGTGGTTGTAACAAAAACATGCGTTTGAAACCATTTAAAGCTCAAAGCGAAGTCTACAGAAATCTAGAGTTCTACGAAGCTTATATGGATAACGGTCTAGAAATTAACGGTCCAAGCTACCGCGAGTAATCGCTCACTAGACTAGATCCAATAAAAAAACCCAGCTATGCTGGGTTTTTTATTGCCTGAAATTTATTCGCCATAATAAAAAGGCCTCATACGAGGCCTTTCTAATTTACCAGCTATCTAATCTAAGAAGTAATTAAATCAATAACCATCCTCTAGCATTTGCTCACCTTCAAATAACCAGTCAGCTCCTTGTCTAACCCATCTCTCTATCTTCAAAAATAAATCAGAATCATTCATGCCGATTTTTTGAGCAATCATAAATACCTTGTCCTGCTCTTCTTCGCCGAAATGGCCATCCTTATAGGACAACTTAATCAACTCTTGAAGAAGGATAATTTTTGAGCGTTTAGAGTCAAAAACACGCAGGGTCTCTTCCAAATTGATCTGTGATTTATCAAGCTCAAACTCAATTCCAAATGCTTCACTGAAGGTTTTTAAGTACCCTAGCTCCTCTTCGGAAACATCCATGTCAGCATTCGCTAACATAACAGCCAAATCAAAAACCGCTTGTCTTTGCTCAGTTGTCAATCTATCTGCAAACATTCTTTACTCCACAATAAACTATTAAGTGAAAACCAACTGTTCAGGTCAATATTTGACTTAGCGAATCAGGCTACTTTTCAATCTGTTCAACATTTCGAACGGCACCAAAAGCCGCACTGGTTGTCATAGCTGCATACGCTCTAAGCGCAGCACTTACTTTTCTAGGACGCTCTTTCATTGGCTTCCAAGCAAGCTTACCTTTGGCAACCATTGCCTGACGCCTTTCTGCCAACTCTTCATCCGTTAATTTAACTTGAATACTTCTATTAGGAATATCTATTTCGATAATATCCCCACTTTCAATCAAACCAATATTTCCGCCTTCTGCGGCTTCGGGAGAACAATGCCCAATTGATAGGCCTGATGTACCTCCTGAGAAGCGTCCATCCGTTAGAAGTGCGCAGCTTTTACCCAAACCTTTGGATTTAAGATAGCTTGTAGGATACAGCATTTCCTGCATCCCTGGACCACCTCTTGGTCCTTCGTATCGAATAACGACGACATCACCCGCTTTAACTTCATCGCCTAAAATTGCAGCTACAGCATCCTCTTGACTTTCGTAGATTTTAGCTGGTCCAGAAAATTTGAAAATTTCTTCATCCACACCAGCAGTTTTAACGATACAACCATCTAGCGCAATGTTTCCATAAAGCACAGCCAAACCGCCCTCTTGGGTATAGGCATGCTCTAAACTTCTGACACACCCTTTTTCATCATCATCGTCAACCTCTTTCCAGCGCTTATTTTGACTGAAGGCTTCGGTTGTTCTGACATTTCCGGGTGCTGCACGGTAAAAAGTTGTAACTGCCTCATCATCTGTGCGTGTAATGTCCCATAATTCTAGAGCAGCCCCCATTGTTGAAGCATGTACCGTTTTAACATCCGTATTGATTAGGCCACCACGTTCCAACTCCCCCAAAATACGCATGATGCCACCCGCTCTATGCACATCCTCCATATGGAAGATTTTCGAGTTAGGCGCAACTTTAACAAGGCACGGTACTCTGCGAGAAATATGATCCATATCAGCCATAGTGAAATTCACTTCTGCTTCGCGGGCAATGGCAAGCAAATGCAAAACCGTATTGGTTGAGCCCCCCATTGCCACATCTAAAGCCATCGCATTCTCAAAAGCTTCTCGAGTGGCAATAGATCTTGGCAATACGCTTGCATCATCTTGTTCATAGTATTGCTTGGCAAGCTCAACAATTCTTCTGCCAGCTTCTTCAAACAAATGTCTTCTATCCGCGTGCGTCGCCAACGTTGTACCGTTACCAGGCAATGCAATACCCAAGGCTTCCGCCAAACAATTCATAGAATTAGCGGTGAACATTCCAGAGCACGAACCACATGTTGGGCAGGCTGAACGTTCGACTTCTTCAACATCGCTATCGGAACAATGACTATCCGCGGCCATAACCATGGCATCCACCAAATCGAGTTTAATCCCTTCGCCACCTAGAACGGTTTTACCGGACTCCATTGGCCCACCCGTTACAAAAATAGTCGGAATATTCAGACGCATCGCAGCCATCATCATACCAGGAGTGATTTTGTCGCAGTTGGAAATACACACCAATGCATCCGCACAATGTGCATTACACATATACTCAACAGAATCGGCAATCAAATCTCTTGAAGGTAATGAGTACAACATACCATCATGCCCCATGGCGATCCCATCATCCACAGCAATAGTATTAAATTCTTTAGCAACACCACCGGCACCTTCAATGACACGTGCGACTAGCTGCCCCATATCTTTCAAATGCACATGTCCAGGAACAAACTGAGTAAAGGAGTTGGCAATCGCAATAATCGGCTTACCAAAATCTTCAGTTTGCATACCTGTTGCACGCCATAAAGCACGTGCTCCGGCCATATTTCTTCCATGTGTACTCGTTTTCGAACGATATGCGGGCATAGTTGTCTCCTGTTATGCAGGCTAAGTGCGTTAAAACCTTGCCGCTCAAAACGCTTTTTCAGCGCATTTTCTTTGTTTTTGACGGCAGCCTGTTATACTAATCCAAATAACTTGGTATTCTCTCATAACTATGCTGCAATCTGAATTAGATTTTATTAATAACCTACGTCAGTCTTCGCCCTATATTGCTACGCACAGAGGTAAAACTCTGGTTATTTATCTTCCGGGTGAAATGCTTCAAGTTTCAGACCATCTCCTGCAGTTTGCCAAAGATATCGTTTTGCTTAACAATCTCGGCATAAAAGTTGTCTTAACGCTTGGAGCCAGTGTGCAAATTGATGACGCGCTTAAACTTGCAGGACATCAATGGGAAACACACCAATTCTGCCGAGTGACTCAAACCGATCATGTAGAAACGATTCAAAAAACCATAGGCTGGGTCCGTTCAAAACTTGAAGCCGTATTCAGCCAGGCTTGTGCAGAACAACACTCTCCTCTTTCGCTGGTTTCCGGCAACTGGGTCATTGCTAAGCCCAAGGGCGTAATTAATGGCATTGATTTTCAGCACACAGGCTCTTTGAGAAAAATTAATAGTTCAGCCATTAATGCTTGCTTGAACAACAACCAAGTCTGTCTTTTAACGCCTCTGGCTTATTCTCTGACTGGAGAAGTATTTAACCTCAACACGCTTGAGCAGGCTTTTGCCGTTTCTCAAGCACTGAATGCAGACAAGCTGATTGTTTATTCAGATACGGATGAACTGACCGACATTCCAAAGACAATGAGCTTATTGGAAGCACAACGTTATTTGGAAGCCATTAAAACTGATGGCAATTTATATAGTTTGGCGAATCTATTGAAGTTATCACTTAATGCCGCCAGCTCCGTCAAACGCATCCACATCGTGTCACAACAAGAACCCAGTAGCATGCTGTTTGAATTATTCAGTCGTGACGGACTAGGCACGCTAATTTATGCCGACCGCTACCACCAGTTACGCCCTGCAACGATCGATGATGTCGCAGGTATTCTCAAACTAATTTCTCCCCTTGAAGAACAAGGCATTCTAGTCAAACGTTCTCGTGAAGCGCTTGAGCTTGAAATAAATAACTTTATCGTCGCAGAAAGAGATCACCAGATTATGGGTTGCGCCGCACTTTATCGAATGGATGAGCACCAGGCAGAGCTAGCCTGCCTTGCTGTCGATCCAAGTTATCAGGGCGGCGAACTGGGCCAGGAAATTCTCAATAAAATTGAAGAAATGGCGAAGCTGCAAGCCGTACAAAAACTTTTTCTTCTCACCACCCATACCGATCATTGGTTCCAAGAACAAGGTTTTGAAAAGTCAAGCCTTGAGATGCTGCCTGAAAAACGGCAAATGCTCTACAACTACCAAAGACAATCCAAAATACTGATAAAAAAGCTTTAACCCACTAAATTATGAGACCAGTAACACTAATTAAAGACCGTTTCCGTGGCTTTTTGCCGGTTGTTGTTGATGTTGAAACAGCCGGTTTTGACTCACAAACAAATGCACTGATTGAAATTGCCGTTGTCACACTCAAAATGAATGGCGAAGGCTTGCTTGAGAAAGACCAAACCATTCAAGCGAATGTTCTGCCCTTTAGAGGCTCAAAACTCGATCCCGGTGCACTGAAGTTCATCGGCGTTGAAGACCCAACTCACCCATTTCGCATGGCAATGTCGGAAAAAGACGCTTTGGAAAAATGTTTTGCCCCCATCAGAAAACTTTTAAAAGACCAAGACTGTAGCCGTGCCATTTTGGTTGGTCACAATGCGTTTTTCGACTTGAGTTTTGTTAAAGCCGCTTCTGAGAGATGCAAGATAAAATCCCCCTTTCATGAATTCAGCACATTCGATACCGTTTCACTTTCTGGCTTAGTCTATGGTCAAACTGTGCTGGCAAAGGCTGTTACCGAAGCAGGCATCGACTGGGAAGACAGTAAGGCTCACTCTGCCGAGTACGATACTGAAAAAACCGCTGAGCTTTTCTGCAAAATCGTCAATCAATGGCCATTGCAAATGCCCAACAACACACTAACTTAACCAAGCCCCCAACCAGGCAGATTTTAGCGATAAAAAAAGCGCCGTTTAGGCGCTTTTTAGCATGCAGATTATCTTAACAATTAAGACGCATCCGAATGAGCATGCTTTTCATTAGCAGCTTGCATCAACTTCTTCAGATCGCCAGATTCTGCCAGTTCCAACGTAATATCGCAGCCACCTTGAAGCTCACCATCAATATACAGCTGAGGAAACGTTGGCCAGTCTTGATACTTAGGCAAGTGTTCAAAAATGTACGGATCAGCCAAGACGTTAACAAATGCAAACTTCTCGCCTGTTTCTACCAATGCTTGCGCTGCGCGGCTTGAAAAACCGCAAGAAGGCATCTGAGGTGTACCTTTCATATAAATAACGACTGGGTTACTCGTCACTTGTTGGTGAATGCGGTCAAGTGTTTCTTGTTGCTGATTATCCATTTTATCTCCTGAAAATTGCTATTTGACGATGTATTGCCAAAAAATACCCGAGTGATTTGGTAAGTTATTATATCAAACTTTTCCCGTTAAGCGAAAACTGCTTCCATTTAACTTTTTTACACGACTTTCTTTAAGAAATATGTCGATCCACATTACGTTGAAGCCATAACTCAAGCAAGGCAGCATGCCAAAGCTTACTACCTTTAATCGCAGTAAAACTCGCTTCATTTTCAGGGTTTGCCAATAAATTTTCGATGTAGTCCGGGTTAAAAATTCCACGCGTTTTAGCAGCATCACTCGTCAATACATCCTTCATCCACTGATAAAAATCATCCCGCACGTACTTTAATGCGGGCATAGGAAAATAGCCTTTTGGTCTATCAATCACACTATCTGGCACAATACCGCGGGCAATTTTCTTCAGCACATATTTGAAGTCTTTTCTTTTTAGCGACTCAGGTGCCGACATGGTTAACTCGACCAAATCATGATCCAAAAATGGCACTCTAGCTTCCAAACTCCAAGCCATAGTCATATTGTCCACGCGCTTAACAGGATCATCAACAATCAATGTTGAAGCGTCCAATCTCAAAACTTGATCTAAAAATGTCGTTGCCCCTGGCTCGCTTAATCGGTCATTTGCCCATTCGGAAGTCACATCGTGCACATGGTATTTTGGGTTAACCATCTCCAACCATTCTTCATGCGTTCTATCAAAGTAGAAAGGGGCAAATGCATTGACTGGAGGTTCACCAGGACTAAGCTTTTCATAAGCTTCAGCCATTTGCGGATACCAAAAGTATCCTGCAAACACTTCATCTGCTCCCTGACCGGACATCACCACTTTCACATCCTTAGAAACCTGTTCGGACAGTAAATAGAAAGCAACAGCATCTTGACCAAACATAGGTTCAGCCATAGCATCTACCGCTCCTGGCAGCCTAGGTAACACTTCCTCGTTTGAAATGAGGTATTTTTTGTGTATCGTTTGGTAGCGTTCAACCACCTGATCGGAGTATTCAAACTCACTTCCCTTCTCTTCTGGGACATCTTCAAACCCGATTGAAAAGGTTCGAATATTCTCTACACCTGCTTCCGCTAGCAATGCAACAATCAAACTGGAATCAAGTCCCCCTGATAACAACACACCAACAGGTACATCTGCCGCTGTTAGACGTTTATGTACAGCTTGCTTCAGTGAGTCATGAATACGATTTATCCAATCTTCTTCATTCAGGTTTTCAGCCCCAGCAGGACGCTCGGCCATTAGATGCCAATAGGATTTCTTGAACATTTGCCCATCAGGATTAACAATCATCCAATGCCCAGGTTCAAGCTTTCTGATACCTTTCAAAATGGTATAAGGCGCTGGAATCACACCATGTAAAGTGAATTGGTGATGTAGGCCAATAGGATCTATTTCAGTATTGATATCACCCGACGCCAGCAATGCTTGCGTGTTGGATGCAAACTTTACTCCACCGTCCACTGGCGCATAGTAAAGTGGTTTTATGCCAAAACGGTCTCTGGCAATGAGCAATTGCTGATGGTGATCATCCCAAACAGCAAAGGCAAACATTCCCTCAAAGCGCGTAACACAATCCATGCCCCACTGGCGATAAGCTTTCAAAATAACTTCAGTGTCTGAGTGAGAGCAGAATTCATGCCCTAGTTCGATCAAAAGTGATCTTAGGGATTGGTAATTATAAATACAACCGTTGAATACCAGAGACAGTTCATTATCAATCATCGGTTGATGGCCTGCATCACTCAAATCAATAATGGACAAACGGCGGTGCCCCAGGCCGACTTGATTCTGTATCCAAGTACCACCATCATCAGGCCCTCTTCGCTCCAAAGCCTTTAACATCGGGGTTAAAGAAGCTTCAGAAACACCACGTCCATTCCAATAAATTTCACCACAAATTCCACACATAAAACCATCTCGTTTCGCACTTATTCGCCGTTATTCTAACGGAAACACTTTATCTTTTTCTGATATGTTTCATTCGCTACAATTATTCATGTACAATCGCTGCAAAAAGATTTTTAACAGACAACTGACGAACACCTCTCATGAAATTCCCTCAACTCACTGCAAAAGTCTATTTGGCTGTCTTTGTTATGACCATGTTGGGTATTTACTCATTTTTCCATTTTCAGTTGTATTCAGAAACAGAATCTCTGCGCTCACTTGCTCAAACAAAAACGGAAGCCCTAGCAAAGAAAGAGTTACAACATGAAATTGTCACCAGTATTGATAGAATAAATCAAAGTTTAGACCAAATCACCTATTGGGACGATGTGTATAAGCAACTCATCAACCGTGATAGCTTCCCATCATGGTACCTCAAAACCTTAAGACCATCCCGCTTGTGGCGCAAAAACTATCTACAACTCCAGCTATACAATGAAAATGGCCACCTAGTCGCTGCCAGTCCAGACAAGGACTTTAACCCTTTACCGAATAACATTCCAAACCATCCACTCTACTTTGTAGTTTGGCACGGAAAGCTTGTGCTTATCCAGTTTAAGCCAATTTATAAACCCTACACTCAAAATATCATTGGTTACGCTGGATTAGCAACTGACTTTTTGCCAGAACTGAACGCTGATGAGCATTTGACTCATATAAAAAGTGGCTCCTTAAGACTTAATTTGACGAAAAGCCTAAGTACTTTCCTTGCTGCGGACCTTCCTCATTATGTGTCCTATCAGATCTTCATAAACCCAATGAACGAGTATCTATGGGGATGGATTCAGGATTTCCTGATTCAAGTCGCTATTCTAGGCCTACTCATTTCATTTATGTTTGTCATTTTGTTTGCACATTTCATTGTGCGTCCTCTGCATCAAATGACAGGCTATATTGAACGCTTAAAAAATAGTCCCAACAAACTTGAATCGCCACTGAACAAACGTTACATCCTCAAAGAGTTTGAGCGACTCAAGGATGCTATTTACCATTACCACAAGCAAATTGTCAGCGCAAATATCGAAATAGAAGAACAACGCCAAATCGCCCACGAGCAAGCTAGAGTTGATGCACTTTCTCACGTAATGAATCGCCGAGCATTCGAAGAAAACTGGCTAAAAATCATTCAAAATTACCCTAAAAACCCTAGAAACCTCGCATTCCTTTTGTTCGACTGTGATTTCTTCAAAGCTATCAATGACACATACGGACATGAAATTGGAGATGAAATCATCCGAATTTCCGCCTCGACCATTAAAAGAGCTCTACCGCTTGACGCCGACCTCTACCGACTAGGCGGGGACGAATTCGCTGCTATCGTTAAAGATCGTAGCCCGGAAGAAAGTGTCAAAATCGCTGAAAAATGTTATGAAGCTATTTCAAAGTTCAACTTTGAACAACTGTTGGGTATTAACGAAAAAGTGGTATTTAGTATTGGTATCAGTATTGTCACACCAGACATTGCCAATGAAGTTTACCTGATGAACCGCCAAGCAGATATTGCGCTTTACCGAGCCAAAAAATCTTTGCAGAAGAAAATCAGTGTGTACGAACATGAAACGGAATTCGAAGAAGCCGTGCTGCTCTCCAAAAAACATGTTAATGCCATTGTGGAAAGCTTGCAGTGCAATAACTCTCTGCAAATTTATGGTCAAACAATTGTTTCATTAAAAGACAAAAATTCTTCTTATAAAGAAGCGTTGGTCAGAATCAAAGCAGACGACACGCTTATCCAACCGGTGGAAATTCTCAAGGTCGTGCATCATCGTAACCTAGAGATTGAGTTGGATCAATGCGTGTTGGGCACGATATTGACATTACTCACCCAAAACAAAATTCCTTCAGGAATGGGACTTTCCATCAACATTTCGGCTCAGACTTTACTGCAAGGTAACCTGCCTTCTCTGCTTATACCTTTCAAACGATTCTTGCCGGAACATAAACTGGTCATCGAAATTCTCGAAAGTACACTGATTACCAATATCGATCAAGCAACCGAAACCCTTAACAGTATCCGCAGTGAAGGTTTCAAAGTGGCTCTTGATGATTTCGGTAGCGGTTACTCCTCAATAAAATACCTATCATGGATGCCAGTGGATATCGTCAAATTCGACATGACACTGACGCAAGGTTTGATGACGGACGATAAAAGCAAAAATATCATTGAGAAAACCGCTGCCATGATTCGTTCGGCAGGCTACGACTTAGTCATGGAAGGTATTGAAACAGAAGAAATGAAACAAGCCGCAATTTCTGCCGGAGCAACACACCTGCAAGGCTATTTGTTTGACAAACCTAGTCCGCTTAGTCAAGATTAACTGTATTAACACCCAAACACATCTTCACGAATCAAACACTATGAAAACCTACGCGATTACAGGCGGCATCGGCAGTGGCAAGTCCACTCTCAAACACTGGTTTGAAGAACAAGGCGTGCCCACACTCAACGCTGATGAGATGGCACGAGACTTGGTTCAGCCTGGTATGCCAGCGCTCCAACAAATTGCCTTAAGCTTCGGAAACGAATTCATCCAAGAGGACGGCCATTTAAACCGAAAAGCGATGCGCCAAACAGTGTTTAACAACGAGAAACGCCGCAAGCAACTTGAAGCCATTCTCCATCCTCTTATTAGGCAGACCACGGCAGAGCAGCTGGCTAAGTTTGAAGCAAAAGTCCACCCAATCGCTGTTGTGGAAATTCCTCTTTTGGTGGAGACGGGCAAACCGGATTACATTGATAAGGTCATCGTATCCGACTGCCCTCCGTCGCAACAAATACAACGCGTTCAACAGCGCAACAACTGGGCATACGAAGATATTGCCAATATTATGAAACGTCAGGTTTCCCGTCAGGAACGTTTGAATCACGCAGATATTATCATTGATACATCAGGAGACTTGGCATCTATTGAAGCACAGCTCCGACATTACTTTTCAGATTTGTAAACAGCTCACGCCGCCTTACACACAAAATCTTCATCTTGAAACGATTGTAAAACCCTTGGTTTTTCTATAGCCTAGTGACTGGAGTTTTCGATGAAGAACACGACAACAAACACAACCAAAGAGAGTTTTATTCATGCCTTATAAGGTTACTTCTCTACAAGACGGTTACTGTTACACGGCAGTGGTGCCACGGCGCCTGCTTGCCCACACTATCATCAAGTATTTAGTAAAAAAAGATTTAAGGCTAGCGGACTTTACCCATATTGTTCAAGAGAGCCATTTAAATCCGCTAATGATTGTCGACGAGGCGCAATTCAATGAATTGCTTGAATCCAACCCTGGCGTAGATTTGATTTACAATACCATCAGACTTAAGGACAACAGTCTGATCCATTACCACACCAATTGGACGGTACCCCAGAACAATTGGCAATTGATGACAGAACAGCTCAACGCTCATGACATCCATGTAGAAACCATTCCGACCAAAGACCTCCCATCCTCAATCAAAACGAAAACCAAGCTAGAAGACTAAAAAACTCTTCTAAACCAACCTAAAGCGTTGCCGGCCAAAAGCTGGAAATCGCCGCAACGCCCTGTGCACCAAAACGTTTTGCTTCTCTGATATCCGAAGCCTTCATACCTCCCAAGGCATAAACCGGCACAGGAACATTTTGAACCAGTAATTGAAACCCCATCCAACCGAGTGCTTCCATATCTGGATGCGAAGAAGTTGGTTTCACTGGTGAAAGCAAAATAATGTCTGCCTTCAACTCCAATGCTCGAGCAATCTCCAACTCATTATGCGTCGAAATGCTCAACAACTTATCTTTTGCAATCGGTCTTTGCGTCCAATGCGTTAATTCAGTTGACGCCAATTGCAACCCATCCGCTTCGGGCAATAAATCCAACCATTCCGGTTTACCGTTTATCAACACTTTTCCTTGATGCCCATGAACTTTCGGTATAGCCATTTTCGCAAATGCTAGAAATGCCTCTTCCTCCATTTTCTTAGCACGAAGCTGAACCAAACGAACACCATCTTTCAAGGCGATTTCAAGTTTGTGTAATGCATCTTCTTGGCATGCAAAGTCTCCAGTAATCATCATTGCATCAGGCAAGCTCAGGGCAGAAACAATACCTTCATTTGCTTCAGGAAAACGATAATCACCCAAATCTTTGGTTTCTACCCAGGCAACGGTCTGCCCTTCTTTGCCATGAGGTTCTCCAACAAACTCTTCGGTTTCAAACACATTCAACATGACTGAGGCATGTTCGTAATCCCAAGGAATTTGAATAAGCGGTTGCCAATTGCGCGTCTCAATCCCAACTTCTTCATGAAACTCGCGTTCCAATGCCAACTCAAAGTCTTCGCCCGCTTCGACTTTACCGCCGGGAAACTCCCAATAGTCAGCATAAGCCTGATGTTTCTGCCTGACAGACAGCAACACGTGCGTTCCCTTTCTTAAAACGCCTACCACGATTTGTTTTCGACTTGTTTCGGCTTGCATGTACTTTCCTCATTTCTACTGAGCTTTATTTTGTCAAAAATCTGCCAGGTTGGGGTAGGTTTTCACTGCTAGAAATTCGTTTTTTACAGTAAAATACTCTTTTTGTTCCTTGTTTTTTCAGGCGAACAGCCACCAAACCATAAAGATAAAATACTAGAGAACCACTATGAGTCAATTTTGGAGCGATCTTGTTCACACCCTAACGCCTTATGTACCGGGTGAACAACCGAAAGTCGACAACCTTGTTAAACTCAATACCAACGAAAATCCATACCCACCATCGCAGAAAGTGTATGAGGCAATTGCATCGGTAAATGACGAGAGATTAAGACTTTACCCAGACCCTAACTCGGATGCTTTAAAAACGACGCTGCAAAACCACTATGGCTTAAAGGAAGGTCAAGTTTTCATCGGCAATGGTTCGGACGAGGTCTTGGCGCACATTTTCATGGCACTTCTCAAGCATGATAAACCTTTGCTGTTTCCAGACATTACTTACAGTTTTTACCCTGTTTATTGCGGGCTTTACGGCATCAACTACCAAACCGTACCGCTAACCAAACAGTTTGAAATCGACCCTGCTGATTATCGTATTGAAAACGGCGGTATCATTTTCCCGAACCCAAACGCGCCGACAGGCAGAGTGCTGGCACTAGACGCCATCAGAACCCTGCTGGAAAACAACCCAAATTCTGTTGTCGTTGTGGATGAGGCCTATATTGATTTCGGTGGCGAGTCAGCGGTATCGTTGGTTCAAGATTATCCAAATCTACTGGTGGTGCAAACCTACTCCAAGTCTCGCTCTTTGGCTGGCTTACGCATTGGTTATGCCATGGGGCAATCGCACTTGATTGAAGGCTTGGAGCGCGTTAAAAACAGCTTTAACTCTTACCCGATGGATCGTGTAGCTTTAGCGGCAGGTGTGGCGGCCATTGAAGACCAAGCTTATTTTGACGGCTGCTGTGAGAAAATCATCCATACACGTGAAAACCTGGTTGAATTCCTCACCAAAAATGGCTTTGAAGTGGTGCCTTCGGCTGCCAACTTTGTCTTCACCAAGCACAAGCACTTGGATGCAGTAGATATTGCACAACAACTTCGTGACAAAGCGATTATCGTGCGTCACTTCAAATTGCCGCGCATCGATCAGTATTTGAGAATCAGTATTGGGACAGATCAAGAGAACCAAGCACTGTGCGATGCGTTATCCGACATCGTAAATGCTTAATTATCCAGATGTTTAAATAAGAAAATCTGCCAGGTTGGGTCAAGTATTAACGACCCCAACCTGGCAGATTTATGATGGGAACTTAAACCAAGTTTAAGTCCGATCTAAATTCGATTATGACCGATATTCGGCATTGATTTTCACGTAGTCGTAAGAGAAATCAGTTGTCCAGACCACTTCACCCGCTTCTCCACGATTCAAAATAATCTTAATCGTAATATCGGTTTCGTTCATCACAGCTTGACCAGCTTCTTCCGTATAAGAATCCGCACGTCCACCGTTTTCTACCAACAGCACATTACCCAAATAGATTTGAATGGCATCAATATCAAAGTCTTCAACTCCCGCACGACCTACTGCAGCCAAAATACGGCCCCAGTTAGGGTCAGACGCAAACAATGCCGTTTTCACCAATGGCGATAACGCTACTGCATGAGCAACTTTCAATGCCTCTTCAGAAGAACGCGCATTCTCGACTTCAACTGCGACAAATTTGGTAGCACCTTCCCCATCTCTTACAATTTTCTGAGCCAAGGTCATCATGCAATGATTCAGCGCATTTGCAAACTCTTGATAGGCCATTGAGTTGCAATCTTCGATAGTTGGCATATCGGCTTGCTGCGTTGCCGTCAAAGTGCAGGCATCGTTAGTTGAGGTATCGCCATCAACCGTTATGCGGTTGAACGACAAATTTGTCGCATCCGTCATGGCTTGCTGTAAGCAGGCTTTAGTGATTTTTGCATCAGTTGCCACAAAGCCCAGCATCGTTGCCATGTTTGGATGAATCATTCCAGAACCTTTAGCAATCCCGGTAAAAGTCACTTCATGCCCACCAATAGTGACTTTTACACTGTACATTTTTTCAACGGTATCGGTTGTCATGATGCCTTTCATCGCACCATCCCAACCATCAATCGCTAAATTGGCAGCGGCCATAGGAATGGCTTGCTGCACTTTATCCATTGGCAAATTCTGACCGATAACACCTGTTGAAAAAGGCAAAACCTCGTCTGCACTACAACCTAGCTCATTTGCAACCCAAGCACAGGTTTGTTCGGCATCCATCATGCCTTGTTTACCAGTACCCGCATTGGCATTTCCACTGTTAATAACCAATGCTTTCGGCGCTTTTGCAGCAAGATGACGCTTAGCCAACGTAACAGGAGCGGCACAAAATGCATTTAGCGTAAAAGTTGCGACCGTGACCGCTGCATCATTGAATTGGAACAAGACAAAATCTTCCTTACCGGATTTTTTAATCTTGGCACAAGTTGTTCCAGCGTAAACACCTTGAACAGGATGGATAACCGTATTTGCGCTCATAGCACTTCCTAGTAACAAATATTTAAATAGCTAAACTAAAAAAGCCCACCGTATCAATTACAAGTGGGCTTTCGGGTTTGTGTTCTTCTGAATTAAATAATAGCGAGAATTAATCCAGTTTTCCACAGCATTGTTTATATTTTTTGCCCGAACCACATGGACAAGGATCGTTACGCCCTACTTTCGGAGTTTCGCGTTTGAATGTCGTTTGCTCAGACTGATCTTCGCTTGGCATCTGCTCTGCAGACTCTAGCCCCATTGCTTGCGACAGTGATTGTGCTGCTGGGTGATTTGCTTCCAACTGCTGAGGACGTTCTTCCTGTTGCTGTTTCTCGTAAGCATCAACATCATCAGAACCGTGAATCTGTACCAATGACAAAGTTTGGATGGTGTCATACATAACCGCATTCAAGAAAGCTTCGAACATCTCAGCAGATGTTGAACGGTATTCTTGGAAAGGGTCTTTTTGCGCAAATCCTTTCAAGTGAATCCAACGACGAAGATAATCCATCTCGTTCAAATGCTCACGCCATTGCTGGTCAATCGTACGCAACAACACTTCTTTCTCGAAATGATGACGTGTACGCTCATCAAGCACCTGCATTTTAGTGTCATACAAGGCTTTGATTTCTGCAATCAGCTTATCACGCAACAATTCTTCATAAAGTGACTTGTCTTCTTCAATCCACTTAGAAACCGGCAAATCTATTACAAAGTCTTCTTTCAGCGTGGCTTCAAGTGCTTCGACATCCCATTGTTCTTCAAGACTTCCTGGTGGAATGTAGTTTGCCATCACGGATTCGAATACGTTTTCACGTAGTGAATCAATGACTTCTGAAACGTCTTCTTCTTCCATCAACTCATTACGTTGCGCATAGACCACTTTACGTTGCTCATTCGAAATATTATCGAATTTCAACAGGTTAGCACGCTCGTCTTGATGCATACGTTCAACTTGTTTCTGCGCGCGCTCAATCGATTTCGTCACCATATTGTGTTCAATGGCTTCATCTGATTTCATGCCTAAACGACGCATCATGTTTTTAACTTTTTCAGATGCGAAACGGCGCATCAAGTCGTCATCCAGTGACAGGTAGAAACGTGTCACACCAGGGTCACCTTGACGGCCTGAACGACCTCTCAACTGGTTATCAATACGGCGTGATTCGTGACGCTCAGAACCGATTACCATCAACCCACCAGCATCCAATACTTGTTGATGACGCTCTTTCCACGCAGCCTTGACTTCGGCAACTTTCTCTTCAGATGGGTTTTCTAATGTAGCCAACTCGGATTCCAAGTTACCACCCAATACAATATCAGTGCCACGACCGGCCATGTTAGTCGCAATGGTGATTGCGCCAGGACGACCCGCTTCAGCGATAATGCCGGCTTCGCGTTGATGTTGTTTCGCGTTCAGAACGTTATGCGGAATCTTTTCTCTGTTCAAAAGCTCAGACAAAACCTCTGACATTTCAATGGATGCCGTCCCAACCAAAATAGGCTGTTGTGTGGCATGAACATCTTTGATATCACGAACAATAGAAGCGAACTTCCCTTCAATATCCAAAAACACCAAATCCGGCAAGTCGATACGTTTTGGTTGGATATTGGTTGGAATGACGACAACTTCCAAGGAATAAGTCGATAGGAACTCACCTGCTTCAGTGTCAGCCGTACCAGTCATACCCGAAAGCTTTTCATACTGACGGAAATAGTTCTGGAAAGTAATCGATGCGTAAGTTTGGCTTTCTGCTTGGATTTGCACGCCTTCTTTCGCCTCAACCGCTTGATGCAAACCATCGCCCCAGCGACGACCTTGCATTTTACGCCCGGTGAATTCATCGATAATCACGACTTCATTTTCTTCAATGATGTAATCGCGGTTCTTTTCAAACAAAAGGTTTGCACGTAATGCTGCGTTAATATGTTTCATCAAACTGATATGTTCGGCATCATACAAGGACTCGTGCTCACCAATCAAACCAGCTTCAACCAGCATAGCTTCGATTTTCGCGTGACCTTCGTCCGTCAAATGAACCTGCTTGTTTTTCTCATCAATGGTGTAGTCGCCCGTTGCCGTTTTGTTTTCTTTGTCTTCTTCCCCTTTTTCCAAATGGGCAATCAATGGATTGATTTTTTGGTAAAGCTCGGACTTGTCTTCAGCAGGACCGGAAATGATCAACGGCGTTCTGGCTTCATCAATTAGGATAGAATCGACCTCATCGACAATCGCGAAATTTTGCGCACGCATGACACGCTCTTCAACTTGAATGGCCATATTGTCACGAAGATAGTCGAAACCAAACTCATTGTTAGTGCCGTAAGTGATATCGCAGGCATAAGCGGCTTGTTTTTCTTCACTGCCTTGGCCAGACAGAATAACTCCTGTCGATAAGCCTAAGAAACCATATAGTTGTCCCATTTGCTCAGCATCACGAGATGCCAAGTAGTCGTTAACGGTAATCACGTGAACACCATTTCCAGATAGCGCATTTAAATACGCTGGTAAGGTAGCAACTAAAGTTTTCCCTTCCCCTGTGCGCATTTCGGCGATATTACCTTCATGTAGCACCATCCCACCGATCAACTGGACGTCATAATGACGTAACCCAAGAACACGCTTCCCTGCTTCTCTTACCACAGCAAAAGCTTCTGGCAAAATGTGATCTAAGCTTTCGCCAGCAGCAATTCTTTCTTTGAAGGCCTGTTGTTTTTCTTTCAACTGCTCATCAGATAAAGCGGAAACTTCCGGCTCTAGTGCATTGATCTGCTGCACTCTCTTATAATATTTTTTAAGTAAACGGTCGTTTCGGCTGCCAAAAATTTTGGTGAAAAAAGACAAGTCCATTCGTAATACAGTCCAGGTTTAAGCGTTAAATTGTGTTTGAATCTTTTTGTTATCGCCTAGCGATCAGGCTTGATTCATCTAAGCACGCTAAAGTTTCAATAAGATTAAAAATGAGGCTTATTCTAGCATAAGTCCATGCAAAAAATGATGAGATAATCTTGAGAAGTAACAAGATGTTAACCTTGGCAGAACACCAAGGTTTAAGAGCTTTTTCGGGCTTTACAACAAGACCTTGGAACTGCCATATTCGATTGGCGGTTCTTTACCTAAATAATCCGCAATTTCGTAGGCATCTGGATCGGACATTAACGCTCTCAACAATTGATTGTTTAGCGCATGCCCCGACTTGTGTGCTGTAAACTCACCCACAATCGCATGTCCAGCCATGAACAAGTCGCCTACGGCATCAAGGATTTTATGACGTACGAACTCGTCTTTGTCACGCAGGCCTTCTTGGTTCATAACACCGTTATCATCCAAACCAATTGCGTTATGCAACCCAGCACCCAAGCCTAAATTTTGAGCTCGCAATCTTTCCATGTCTTTCATGAAACCGAAGGTACGAGCGCGGCTAACTTCTTTGAAATAAGCTGTCGATGAAAAATCCAATGTCATTTTTTCTGCAGTTTCATCAAATGCAGGGTGATCGAACTCAATTGAAAAATTCAAACGATACCCTTCATAAGGACGGAATTCAGCAACACCACCTTTGTTGTTCTCAACACGTACATGTTTCAAAACACGAATGAATTTTTTAGGAGCGTCTTGATACTCTATGCCAGCCGCCTGTAACAGGAAAATGAAGTGGGAAGCGCTACCATCCATAATTGGCACTTCATCGGAATCAATATCAATATAGAGGTTATCAATTCCCATACCCGCCAGTGCAGACATCAAATGTTCTATAGTAGCGATCTTCACCATTTCTTGCTCAACATCTCTGACAATCGTGGTACAAAGTGTCGTTTCTTGAACAAGATTCGGCGAAACCGGAAATTCTACAATCGGGGAAACATCAATTCGGCGAAACACAATCCCGGTATCTGCTGGCGCAGGTTTAAGAGTCATTAAAGCCTCATGACCTGTGTGCAGGCCAACTCCTCTTGCTTTGATAGGATTTGCCAAGGTTTTTTGTTTCACGCCGCTTTTTGCTCCTAGTTGAGATCGGACCGCTAGAGTAGATAAGAGGCGAATTTTACCATACTGTAATGTTGGCTACAGAAAAATTCGCCGCGAAAGAAATGCAATTTAGAAACTGTTACTGAACCAGTTTTTCATTTTTTCCAGAACGGATTCTTGGCTCATTGTTTGTTTGCGTTTACCAACTTCAGTATGCTGCGAAAAGGTTTCATGTTCTTTAGCATAAAGCAACAAACCTACTGTCGTTGCAAATGCAGGGCTAGAGACTTCATCTTTCAGGCCGCTCACACCCATTGGCACCCCAAGACGAACTGGCATGTGAAAGACTTCTTCCGCCAACTCGACGGCACCTTCCACCATTGAACTACCACCAGTCAACACGATACCGGCAGCAATCTTGTTTTCAAAATTGGTGCGTCTCAACTCAGCTTGAATCAACTGGAACAGTTCTTCATAACGAGGTTCGATAACTTCTACCAAGGTATTTCTAGATAGGCAGCGTGCTGGACGATCTCCCACTGACGCCACTTCAATCTCTTCATCCTGGTTAATCAACTGAGGTAAAGCACAAGCGTACTGACGTTTGATTTGTTCTGCAGCTGGTGTCGGTGTACGCAAAGCCACCGCGATATCATTCGTGACCTGATCGCCAGCAACCGGAATAACCGCTGTATGACGAATGGCTCCATTCTGAAAAATGGCGATATCCGTTGTGCCACCACCAATATCCACAAGACAAACGCCTAGCTCTTTTTCGTCCTCGGACAAAACTGCTTCAGCAGAAGCCAGCTGTTCTAAAATAAGGTTATCAACGGTTAAAGAGCATTTTTCGACGCATTTAGTAATGTTCTGTGCTGCACTAACCGAACCGGTTACCATATGGACTTTAGCTTCCAAACGTACACCAGACATCCCAATCGGTTCTCTGATACCACCTTGGTTATCAATCATAAACTCTTGCGGCAAAATGTGCAGAACTTGCTGATCTCCCGGAATGGCAATGGTTTGTGCCGCGTCAATAACGCGCTGAACATCTTGCTCTTGCACTTCTTGGTGACTGATAGCCACCATGCCGTTCGAGTTGAAACTGTTGATGTGGCTTCCAGCAATACCAACTGATACTGAATTCACTTGAATGCCTGACATGCGCTCTGCTTCGTCAATAGCTCTTTGAATGGATTCAACTGTGGAATCGATATTAACAACCACCCCTTTCTTAAGGCCTTTGGAAGGATGAGTCCCCATTCCAATCACTTCGATTTCGCCGTCGTCTTTCACTTTACCGACGATTGCAGCGATTTTTGATGTGCCGATATCCAACCCGATGACGATATTTGAGTGAGAAGTGGTTTGCTTTTTTGCCATTTACATCATTACCTTTTGGTTCAGTCTCATTGCAATTTGCTTAAACTCAGGTAAACATTCTTAAAATTTGTTGCGATAACTCGCATTAAGAACCTGTTTTATCCGTTTGTTGCGTTTCAGAATTTTGTTTGATCGCGAAGCCATTACTATAGCGCAAATCATACAGACGTGCATTTTTTCTTAGCGCTTCTTTGACCAATGGATAAGCGCGAATAAATCGATTCAATTTATGCTGCCAATCCATTGCATCCAGCTCGATCGTTGGTTGTTTAACAAAGTATATCTGCCAGACATTATCGGCGTTCATCACTATCCTGGAAATTGTCCATCCCAATTGATCGAAAGCTTTCTGAAAAATCACCAAATCCTTCAATAACTGTTTGGCTTTACCGTCATCGCCATCCAGTTCTACAAGGTTCTGAAAGGCCTTAATATCGCTTGGATAAAAAATATCCCCATTCTTATTCAGCAAGCCATCTTTACCCCAACGCACAACTGGCTGTTGCTCTTCAATGGTAATATCCACCTGACTTGGCCAATGGCGAGTAACCGAAGCGCGATACACCCAATCCAATCTCACTATCTGTGCGTGAAGTTCATCAAGGTTTAAGCGCCAAAATGATTGCCCCAAATAAGGCTTCACTACAGATTCCACTTGAGATGACTCGACTTTTTTCAGAGTGTTTTTGATTTGGTAGCTTTTCAATACATGGCTTGGCGAAAAGATAATCGACCCCAAGGCTCCGATGAGAATCAGAAGTAAGAGAATCGTTGAGGCCAGCTTTTTATTCAGCATTCCAATCTCTATCAGGATTCTTTGGTATGTTTCAGCGTCAGCATTAACAGTTTGACAACTAATTGCTCAAAACTGATTCCTTTAGCTTTAGCCGCCATGGGTACCAAGCTGTGGTCTGTCATTCCGGGAACCGTGTTCAACTCAATCAGCCAAATATGACCGTTTGCATCCATCATTAAATCAACCCTTCCCCAATCACGAGAACCGGCAACATCAAACGCCTGCAAACAAAGCTGTTGAATATCTACCTCCCGTTCTACAGGTAAATCCGTTGGACAAATATATTGTGTGTCATTTGCCAGATACTTCGCATCATAATCATAAAAAGAGTGGGATGTCCGAAGCTCAATCAAAGGCAAAGCTTCACCATCTAAAATGGCACAGGTAAACTCACGACCAGTAATCCATTGCTCAATCAAAACTTCGTAATCGAACTCTTGTGCATAATCAACCGCTTCAATTAACTGTTCTAAATTTTCGACCTTTCGCATGCCGATGCTCGAGCCTTCATGACAAGGCTTCACAATCACAGGAAAACGCAGAGAAAAACCTTGGGCATCAAACGGTTGTGTTTCGGAAACGCGGACAAACTCAGGCGTCGGCAAGCCCGCGCCCTGCCATAACCATTTAGTACGCAGCTTGTCCATCGTCAAAGCAGACGCTGCCATTTCACTACCGGTATAGGGTACATCCAACGCATCCAATACCGCTTGGATACCGCCATCTTCCCCCCAACGGCCATGCACAACGTTAAAGACTCGGTCATAGTGTTTGGCAACGTCCAATAATTGCTCAACAGAAACAACATCTATACCTTCTGCATCGACACCTTGAGACACAAGCGCATCCAAAACGGCTTTACCGCTTTTTAAAGAAACTTCTCTTTCTGCAGCGGTACCGCCCATCAATACCGCCACTTTTCCCAATGCTTTGACATCAATATGGTCGGCCACGATTATGCTCCTTGTTCCTTCCAGTCTTTTGAGATTTGTCCGATATCACCGGCTCCCATCACCAAGACTACATCATCTTCTATCAGTAAGTTTGGCATTACATCGTCCAGTTGTTGACGATCTTCCACATGAACACTTTCCTTGCGCCCTAACAACCTCAACGATTGCAACAAGGCCTTAGAGTCAAAGGCGGTAAGCGGCGCTTCCCCCGCGGGATAAACATCCATCAACACTAGTAAATCCGGTTCCATCAAGACTTGTACGAAATCATCAAACAAATCTCTCGTTCTTGAGTAACGATGTGGTTGAAACACTAGCACCAAACGCTTATCGGGAAATGCTTCACGAGCCGTCTTCAAAGTAGCTGCCAACTCAGTGGGGTGATGTCCGTAATCATCAACCATCGTCACCGCTTTATTACCAACCAAACAATTCGGATAGACTTCAAAACGTCTTCCTACCCCACCAAAGTCTGCCAATGCTGTTTGAATATCCTGAACGGAAACATCCAACTCCAAGGCGATGGTAATCGCTGCCAGCGCATTTAAAACATTATGTCGTCCAGGCTGGTTTAGCACCACCTCGAATTGGGGAACATCATTTGCCTCAACCGTGAATTGCATTTGCAACCCTTTTGCCTTGATGTCGGTGCCACGAACATCCGCCGCTTCGGAAAAACCGTAGGTATAAATCTTTCTCGACAACTTAGGAATGATGGCCTGAATATTTGGATCATCAACACACAATACCGCAATACCGTAAAACGGGAGCCGATGCACGAACTCAATGAAGGTGTTTTCCAACTGCTGATAATCGCCCTGATAGGTTTCCATGTGATCTTCATCAATATTGGTTACCACTGACATCATTGGAGACAAATGCAAGAAGGAAGCATCTGATTCATCTGCTTCAGCAATTAAATATTGGCTAGAACCCAATCTGGCGTTGGCATCCACTTGGTTCAGCTTACCACCAATCACAAAGGTAGGATCCAAACCGCCTTGAGTCAGAATCGAAGCCACCAAACTGGTGGTTGTAGTTTTGCCGTGCGTGCCGGCTATTGCGATGCCAAAGCGCATCCTCATCAGCTCAGCCAACATTGCTGCGCGAGGAATCACGGGGATACGCATCTCACGGGCATAACTGACTTCTGGGTTTTCTTTGCCGATTGCTGTCGAAACGACAACCACATCACTGGTTTTGACATAACTGGCGTCATGTCCGATTTGGATTTTCGCACCAAGTGATTTTAGACGTGCAATGGTGATATTTTCACGGATATCTGAGCCGGAGACTTGGTAACCTAGGTTTAGGCAGACCTCCGCAATCCCTGCCATGCCGACACCACCGATGCCGACAAAATGAATTTGCTTGACGTAATCTTTCATAAAATGGGTAGAATCTCGCCCGGTACAGGTCTAGCCTGTTTGAGTTGTTTATCTTTCTGTCATTTTTCGCTATATGATAACCAAAACCTGAGCTCAAGGTTAGATGAAATGCATCATTCAGCGCAAGTAACTTTTAATGCAGTACGGGTTTGTCATCATTAGTAGTTGATTGTTCAGGTGATTCTACTGGAACAGGAATCACCCAATAATACTGCGCCAAAATAGCGGCCAACTCTGAAGGTTGCGTTAAAGGGCTGACAATTTCAAAATGACTAAGCGTTGGCGTACTGATAAAGCCCTTTTCTTTGGCTTCTCTGACCCACTTTAGAATCTGCTCTGCCGCATCTCCCAATATCGTTTGTTCGGTCGGGTTCCAAAAAACGATACAAGGGTCAAAACCACTATCAGGCAGAGGAATGCACTCCAATCGAATCCAATTGTATGCTTCTGACATTACTTGCTCCTTTTAACCGGAACAGGTTACGAATGCGAAGGGCAACAATAAAATTTCCATCACTGGTGGAAAAATCAGCCCCAATGGAAAAGCAATCAAAACAAAGATAAGGAAAACTTTTTGATAGATTTCTAGCTCGGTCCAAGCAGTTTTAAACTTTGCAACTAAGCCTGTTGACTGATCTTCCTTGATCATGGTTTCGGCGGTTTTTTTAAGCGCTTCCATACCATTCCTCCATAAAAAAACCTTCTATAGAGCAATCATACTCCAAACCTACTTATCAGTCCAAAATCTCAAAACCATCTTGAGAAGGCAGAAAGTTAAAGCAGCATATCCCTTGCTTCTACCACCGCCGCAACAAGACAATCTATGTCGTCGAAATTATTGTAAACACCGAATGACGCACGAACGGTCGCTGGCACATCAAAATGCTGCATCACCGGCATGGCGCAATGGTGGCTCGCACGAACTGCAATCCCATCCTGATCCATCAACGTCGCCATATCATGAGGGTGCGCTCCTTCAACAATAAATGAAATAACGCCGCCCTTATTTTCGGCTTCACCGATAATGCGTAGCCCATCAATGGCCTTCAACTTCTCAGTTGCATACTGCAATAACTGATTTTCATACTCAGCGATTTTATCTTGTCCAATAGATTCCATGAAATCCACTGCTGCGCCAAGCCCAATACCGCCAGCAATATGAGGGGTACCGGCTTCAAACTTATAAGGAAGGACGTTGTATTCAGTTCTTTCAAAGGTAACGGAATAGATCATGTCTCCGCCTCCTTGATAGGGCGGCATGGCTTCCAATAAAGATTCTTTACCATAGAGCACACCAATACCCGTCGGACCATACATTTTGTGCGCGGAGAACGCATAAAAGTCGCAACCAATATCCTGAACATCGACTTTCATATGAGGTACGGCCTGAGCACCGTCAATCAAAACCTTCGCACCGACTTTATGCGCCAATGCCGTCATTTCCTTAACAGGGTTGATGGTTCCCAGTGCATTCGACATATGAGTGATAGACAGCAATTTGGTTCTCTCTGAAAGCAAGCTTTCCAATGCGTTTAGACAGATTTCGCCTTTTTGGTTGATACGCAGCACTGTCAAGCGAATGCCCAATTCATCACGCAACAACTGCCAAGGCACAATATTTGAGTGATGCTCCATCTCGGTAATAATCACTTCATCGCCTGGGTTCATGTTGGCTCGCCCCCAGGTTGCCGCTACAAGGTTAATCGCTTCGGTAGTGCCGCGAACAAACACCACTTCTTTGGTGGAAACAGCATTCATGAATCTTCTTACTTTCTCACGAGCACCTTCATAGGCTTCTGTCGCTCTCTCACTCAACCCGTAAACACCGCGATGCACATTAGCGTTTTCAAGCGTGTAGTAACGAGTAATTGCGTCGATAACTTCCTGTGGTTTTTGCGAGGTTGCTCCACTGTCCAAATAAACCAGTGGTTGACCGTTTTCAGTTTGTTTCAAGATAGGAAAACGTTGACGGATTTGTGCAAAATCGTTCATAGACTCACTCATAAAAAAGGGAAGGTAACCACTAAAGAAATGATCAAGCTAGCAACTTACTTACGCGTTGCATTAGCCAGTCACGGATAGCAGTATTCGATACATTATCCAAAGGCTCTAACAAGAATGCCTTGGTAATAAGTTGAACCGCATCATGATAATGTATACCACGTGCCTGACAGTAGAAAACTTGGTTTTCATCAATCTGCCCAGACGCACAACCATGCGAACACTTCACGTCATCCGCATAGATTTCAAGCTGAGGCTTAGTATCCATTTTGGCGTCATTCGACAATAACAAATTCTTGTTATCCATCTGACCATCCGTTTTTTGCGCACCTCTTGCGACGTAAATCATGCCGTTGAACACGCCTCTTGCTTGATCATCCAGTACAAACTTGTGTAGCTGCTGACTGTTACAGTGCGGTACAAGGTGTTGCGTATCAGTGCGTGAGTCAATTGTTTGCTCACCTTTACCAAAAGCGATGGTGTTTTGAGAAGCCTCAGCGTACTCTCCGCACAGGTTCACCGTATTTTGATGGCGAGACACTTCTGCTCCCAAACCGACATACAAGGTATCAAATACAGACGAAGCTTGCTGACGGACGTGTTGGTTATTGAAATAAAAGTCGTTGATGTTCAAATCCTGAACCACATACTGCTTACAAATAGCATGCGCGGCCAACTCCATTTGCAACACACCGTTGATGCAAACCGACTCATCAGCAAAAGAAACCACCTGTTGAATCAAACTCAGCTGCGCATTCTCTTCAACCTGAACATCTAGGCTCAAGGTAGCAAGACTTTTTGGCAGAGTCTGTATGTAAACCAACTCGACCGGTTTTTCGATTGCCGCCCCTTTTTGCACGTGGATTTTAGTGCGACTTTCAGCCAACATATCATGCAGCAATTCAAAAGCATGATTGGAGTCCACTAAATCGGCATTGGTGATTTCCGCATTCTCTACCGTCAAACCCGAAGGCAAACTACCAGAATCACATGACAAGTCTTGTGAGAAGACACCATCAACCCAAACGAAGCGGTGCGTTTCGAATGTTGGCAAAATAGCTTTCAGTTGATCTTGGCTAACCTCACCCCAACCTGGTAGATTTTGCTCAAAAGCGGTTTGCATCCAGTGGTTCAGAGAAGTGTACTGCCAATCCTCATCACGACGCATCGGCAACCCAAGTGCCTGAAGTTTTTTCTGGGCATCTAAACGCTTAGCCGATAACATCTGATTTTGCGTCTTGGCATTTAGGCTTTGAGACAAGCCAACGTAATGCTCAATCGTTTTTTGTGCTACTGGACTTTGTTTTCTAGGTTTTATTGGATTCACAGCCGCCATAAATTATCCCGCTAGCTGCGCTTCATGAGATTGGATAATAGAATCGTACCCTTGATCTTCCAGTTCGTGTACCAGCTCAAAACCGCCAGATTTGACAATTTTCCCGTCATACAAAACATGAACGAAGTCAGGTTTGATATAGTCAAGCAGACGTTGATAATGCGTTACGACAATAAAACTTCTGTTTGGATCACGAAGTGAATTCACACCATTGGCAACCACTTTAAGGGCATCAATATCCAGGCCTGAATCGGTTTCGTCCATAATGCAAAGTTTTGGCTCAAGTAATGCCATTTGGAAAATATCATTACGCTTTTTCTCACCACCGGAGAAACCAACGTTAACCGAACGCTCAAGCATGTCTTTACGCATGCCCATCAATTCCATTTTTTCCTGCACATATTCGTCAAAGTCGAACATATCAAGCGCAGGCAGTCCTTTTTCTTCGCGAATGGCATTCAATGCAGTTTGCATGAACAACTTGTTACTGACGCCAGGAATTTCCACAGGGTATTGGAAAGCCAGGAACAACCCTTTTCTTGCACGCTCTTCCGCGTCCATTTCAAGCAAGTCTTCACCATCGAAATCAACAGAACCCTCTGTCACTTCATAATCTTCACGACCCGCCAACACACTTGAGAAAGTACTTTTCCCTGCACCGTTAGGCCCCATGATGGCGTGAACTTCACCTGGATTCACTTGCAGATTCAAGCCTTTCAAGATTTGCTTGCCGTCTTCGGCCACTTCAGCTTTTAAGTTTTCAACGTTGAGTAACATGTTTTTTTAACCCTATTCAGCCTGCATTCATACAGACCATTCATTTCTAAAATCTTGTTATTTCGAGTATCAATGCCGGTATGCTTTTATCCGACAGACCCTTCCAAACTGATTGCTAATAATTCTTCAGCTTCTTGTGCGAACTCAAGCGGCAGCTCTTTAAACACCTCTTTACAATAACCATTCACGATCATGGAAATCGCATCTTGCTCACTGATGCCCCGTTGCTGGCAATAGAACAACTGGTCTTCACCAATACGGGAAGTCGTTGCCTCGTGTTCCATCTTCGCTGTCGCATTTTCCACTTCAATATAAGGGAAAGTGTGCGCACCACATTGATCACCAATCAGCATCGAATCACATTGGGTAAAGTTACGCGCGTTTTCAGCGGATGGCAAAATCTTCACCAAACCACGGTAAGTATTATCCGATCTACCCGCAGACAGCCCTTTAGAGATAATCGTGCTACGCGTGTTCTTACCGATGTGAATCATCTTGGTTCCAGTGTCCGCTTGCTGGCGACGATTGGTTAGTGCGACCGAGTAGAACTCGCCAATTGAGTTATCGCCTTTCAGGATACAGCTTGGATATTTCCAAGTAATCGCAGAACCGGTTTCCGCTTGCGTCCAAGACAGTTTTGAATTTTTACCTTCACAGATACCGCGCTTGGTAACGAAGTTCAAAATACCACCTTCGCAATCATCGTCACCCGGATACCAGTTTTGTACCGTAGAGTATTTCACCTCGGCATCATCCAGTACGATAACTTCTACCACCGCAGCATGTAGCTGGTAAGTATCGCGAACAGGCGCGGAACACCCTTCAAGGTAACTGACATAGCTGTTTTTGTCGGCGATTAAAATCGTACGTTCAAACTGACCTGTTTTCGCTTCATTGATACGGAAGTAAGTAGATAGATCAATCGGGCAACGAACATTTTCCGGAATGTAAACAAAAGTACCATCAGACGCCACTGCGGAGTTCAACGCCGCAAAATAGTTGTCATGATAAGGAACAACCGTTCCTAAATACTTTTGAACCAGTTCTGGATGCTCATGAACCGCTTCGGAGAACGAACAAAAGATAATGCCCAACTTTTCCAACTCTTCGCGCTTGGTCGTTGATACCGAAACCGAGTCGAAAATCGCATCTACCGCGATATTGGTATTTTCGTTTTCATTTCCGACAATCGGCACGCCGAGCGCGGCAAAGGCTTTAGCGACTTCCAAATCCATCTCAGCGATTTCAGCCTTTTTAGCTTCATCTGCCGCACAGGCATCACCGCCACAGGCTGAACATTCTGGTGCTGAATAATAACTGTAATCTTGGTAATCCAGTGGGTCGTAGTTGGCTTTCGCCCAATGAGGTTCTTCCATCGTCAACCAATGACGATAGGCTTTCAAACGAAACTCCAGCATCCATTCCGGTTCATTCTTTTTCGCCGAAATCGCGCGCACAACGTCCTCGCTGATTCCTTTCTCAAAGGTTTCAACGCTTGTCTGAGTTACAAAGCCTTCTTTGTAACCAGTTTTCTTATTTAGTAGGTCGTTTATCTCTTCGTATTGAGTCGCTTCTGACATAGGTACTACAGCTTCTAATTTAATTTCCTAGTATTTTAGTCGGATATTGTTTTATTGTCCAGTTTTCAGGTTGTTTTCGATTAAAAAACTACCCTCATAAACAATACCGCGTATTACACCAATGCACTCGCTTCTACAATCTCGGTCAACAAGCTTTTATCAAGAGAAGCTCCTAGAACTGTCAACTTTCCACTAGCCTGCTCGACGGCGTAGGTATCCCAACGGTTGATTGTGCCTTCTATCGAAACAGGATTTACATACTCTTGAGTTTGCACACTGGCCTTTACTCGCCAGATCTCAGCACCCAAGTTCTGCTTGATCGAGTCCAAGCCGAACAAAAGATGCTCTAGATAAATAGTACCTAACTCAAATTCCATGCTCTGCAAAGACAACCTTGGGAATTCACTTTGATTAACCAAAACTTCGTCACCGAACGACTGCCAGTGCCAATTTTCCGCAAAGGTTTGCGAAAACCAGCGCAAAACGGGCAAATCAATTCCTTGGCGTTTTAACCAATTCTGCCAGAATGCTTGCGTGGTTAAATCCGCCGATTCTGCAAACACAAACACCACTCCAGAGCTCTGCTCAAGGCAGGCCAACAAATAGTTTTCCGCCTGATCATGGTGTAATTCGGATCGAATATCAATTAGTGTCCAAACCCGCTTTTTCGTTTGAGAACCAACCTCAAGGCTTTCAATGCATATTGGAGATTGAACCTGTTGCTTTTGACAGTGAACCCTCAATGCTTCAGCAAAGCGGCTTTGACCACAGCCTGGCAACCCAAGTAGCAGAACTTCATTACTCATTTGGCGGCCAAACAACTCAGATATTGATGTGCCAATTTTTCCATAAATTGCGCCGTATCCAAACTACCATCGCCAAGAGGGTCCAACGTACCCAACCTAACCTTGGAACCTTTAACGAGTCCCGTTAATTGTTTGTTCGACAACTGCGGCTCTTGGAAAACACATTTCACTTCACCTGACTGAATCATGTCATCAACATCAACAAGACGTTTTACACCCGCTTTACGCTCGGCACTATTATGTAATGCACCTTTATTATTCAAATCATAACGCTTTTCAAAATAGACAAACGCATTATGAAACACCATGTAAGGCACTTGCTTCACTGACGACAATTGTTGCTTGATGTCGTTATCCGTCATTTGTAATTTAGCCAGCCAAGCTTGTGTTTGGCTAGCGATTTCACCGACACGACTCTCATCCTTTTTCTGCAATGCCTGACTGAAAGCCTCAACCACTTTTTCAATGTTTCCAATATCCAACCACAGGTGAGGATTGATATTCATGAACGCATCACCATCTTCATCATGATTTTCTTCATGAAGCGCGTGGTCATGTGTACCATGTTCGTCATCGTCATCACCACCTTCTATCAGCGTCATGCCAGAGATATCCGTCATCCTCACCACTTCAACAGAATGGTTTTGCTTTGCGTTCTCAATGGCTTTTTGAGCCCATTGATCAACACCCGAACCTACAGTAACAATAATATCGGCTTGTTGTAGCGCCAATGCATGAGAGGGTTTCATGGTAAAGCCGTGTGGCGATTGCCCTCTGGTCAGCAAAACCGTGACTTTATCTTGCACACCCAGCAAAGGTTTAATGGCTGATAGCAGTGGCGGAATCGTCACGACAACTCTCGCTGCTTCGGCAGCTTGCATCATCGTCATCAATGCAAGGGGCAAGAGTACAGACTTCAATAACTTGTTCATCTCAAAATCCTCAAACGGGTTTTTAATGGTATCGGGTAATATTCTCATAAAATCTGATACACAGAGCATAAAGTGTCACATACAATAGTCGCTATGAATGCATCCCTTAATCTTTCCCAAATCGACACCAACGAAATTCTGGTGCAAGCAACCAATATCAGCCATTTCTTCGGTGAAAAGCGTGTGTTGCAGAATATCGACCTAACGATAAAGCGAAATGAGATCACTACGTTAATCGGTCCAAATGGTGCAGGGAAATCCACCCTGCTAAAAATCCTGATTGACCTGATTCAACCTACACACGGAAAGATTTGGCGTTCACCTCATCTGTCTATCGGATTCATGCCTCAGAAAATTCAAGTCGATGCTTCTTTACCGATGAACGTTGCTCGCTTTCTCAAGCTGGGATTACGCAAACCCCACTTTTTCTCTACCCAAAAAATGGAAGCGGATTTTACCACAGAGCTGATGCAAACCGTGTCACTTCTGAAGCTAGAAAAACTACTGAACACCCCGATCCAGAAAGTATCAGGCGGTGAAATGCAGCGTGTTTTGCTTGCACGAGCTTTAATCCGTAAGCCGGATTTACTGGTGCTGGATGAACCCGTGCAAGGTGTTGACCTACAAGGTCAGGTCGAACTTTACCATCTTATCAATGAAATCAAAGATACCTTACATTGCGGTATTTTAATGGTAAGTCATGACCTGCATATCGTCATGAAAAGCACGCATCAAGTGCTCTGTTTGAACGAACATATCTGTTGCTCCGGGCACCCTCAAATCGTCAGCGAGTCTCCCGCCTTTAAAAATCTATTCGGCCAGGAATTCGACGAAATCGCGATTTACGAACACCACCACGGCGATACCTGCGACCATACTCATGGGCTATTGAAATGATTGATATTCTACTGCACCCACCTGAGTTTCTGGTTCTTGCATTATTGGGCGGCTTATTAGTCGCGTCTATCGCTACACCGCTAGGTGTTTTTATGGTGTGGCAGCGCCAATCCTATTTCAGCGCAACCTTGGCACACTCGGCATTATTGGGGGTTAGCCTAGGGCTACTCTTGCAGCTTAATCTGACACTGGCGGTGATGCTGACTTCTGTGGTAATTGCCTTATCGATTTTCTTTTTATCGAAAAAAACTGCTCTATCCTCAGACACGCTTCTAGGGCTACTGGCACACAGTACATTGGCTTTGGGGCTAGTAATTCTCAGCTTCCAGAATCATATCCAGATTGACATCATGAGCTATCTCTTCGGCGACATTCTTAGTATAAACACGACAGATATCATCTTGATGTCTGCACTACTGGTCGCTGTCGTACTTTACTTTTTTCGTTATTGGCAAGACCTACTCAATATTACCTTGAATGCTGAATTAGCACAGGTTGAAGGGGTTTGTACACAATCGGTTCAACTGATGTATACCCTTTTGTTGGCGCTGTTGATCGCACTGGCAATCAAGGTTGTCGGTATTCTGTTGATTACCTCATTATTGATTATTCCTTCAGCTGCAGCACACAGGCTGTCAAAATCGCCAGAACAAATGCTCTACATCAGCTACCTGTTCGCATTGCTATCGATCGTGCTTGGACTACTGTTTTCCATGCAATGGGACACGCCAGCCGGACCATCAATCGTAGTGGTTGCCAGCTTGATTTTCTTGGCAAGTTTCATCAGAAAGCCACTCTAAAAGCCATTCCACTTTATTGACTGTATTAAAATCTACCAGGTTGGGGTCTTTGATTCAGAATGAATCTATAGAATAGAAACGGGCAAACACTGTAAAAACAATATTTGCCCGTTTAGGGTGAAACTCAATTAGGAAACTTCGTCTTCCAACTGCTCTAGAATTGCCACCACTTTTTCAGATTGCTTATCGATTTGCGTCAAACCTTCTGCAACTAGACTGTCGTCGCCAATCTCTTTAGCATCCATTACTTTCTTAATGGCCTGATGCATTTCCATATGCTCTTGTCCAAGCTCTTGCATCAAAGGCATATGCATCAAACTTTGGCCTTCGCCATAGTACCATTTCCCTAAAATACAGGCAGTATGGTCAGTTGCAACCTCATAGGTAACACCAATATCCATACCATTTATAAAACCACGAATTTTACTTTTCCAAGACCGATGAGCCTCTATCATCTTTTCAAAATGCTGGGCGATATGTGAACTCTGATTTCTAGCAATTCTTTTCGACATAGTTTCATCTACTTTAAAACCCTGTACCATATGTAAAAGCTGTTCAGATTGACTGAATAAATCTTGGCTTCCAGAAGCAGATTCCTCTATCAAACCAGCATTTTGCTGAGTGCTAGACTCCATTTCTAAAATAGACTCATTAACTCTAGCTATACCATCTGCTTGTTCACGACTTGCAGAAGCAATTTCAGAAATCATGCCTGACATTTCTTTTATTGAATGATTTACTTCAATCAATGCATCACTAGTCTGTTTGACATAGCGCCCACTCTCATCACTAATATTGACTGAATTTTCAATTAACTTTTTAATTTCAGAGGCGGCATCCGATGACTTCCCAGCCAAACTACGGACTTCACCTGCAACAACTGCAAAGCCTCTACCGTGGTCACCCGCTCTTGCCGCTTCTACAGCTGCGTTTAAGGCCAACAAATTAGTTTGAAAAGCAATGCTGTCGATAATAGAAATAATATCATTGATCTTTCTACTTGCCTCAGTCATCTGATCCATCGACTTCAAAGCACTCTTCATAATTTCAACGCCAGAAGTCAATTTTACTTGTGCCTGCTGCGTCATAGCATTTGCATTGGAAGCCACCTCAGCGTTTTGCTGAACAATTTTTGTCATTTCTTCCATTTGCGTGGAAGTCTTTTCAAGCGCTATTGTCTGCTCTTGAATACGGTCAGACACGGTGGCACTGCTACTTGCGATTGTGCTTGCTTCACCAGAGACCAGTTTAGTGACAGCACCAACTTTTGCGATCATGCATGCCATGTTTTGAGTTGAAAAATTTAGACTATCCTTTAGTGCAGCCATTTTTCCTGAATAATCTTTTCTAACATAATCTGTGAGATCTCCTTCACTAATCTTGCTTTGAACGGTGACAACCTCACCAACGAATTGATCAAGACCGTCAATAGTACTGTTGATAGCATTCTTGAGTTTTGAAAACTCACCCATAGCTTCAACTTCCACACGCTTGGAGAAATCACCTTTTGAAAGACTATCCAACGTTCGAGAAATATCATCAACCGTGAATCTTATAGCATCCATTGCTACCTTGATATCTGTAATGACAGCTGCGTAATCCCCTTTCATTTCTACATGTTCGTTATATATAGACTCTAAAGAACCATTTCTCAAATTGGAAGCAGTCCCCCTTAACATAACAACCATATTGTAAATTTGATCATACGAACTATTAACGCCTTTTTTGAGTAACTCAAAATCACCCTTGTATTCGTTCTCAATTTTCTCTTTGAACGTACCATTAGAAATTTCAGTCATAACCGACTTAACATCATTTGTGGCACCATTAATCGTCGTCAAAAGCTCATTAATGGATTGCGCACTTTGTCCGATTTCATCCTTAGAATAAATAGGAACACGATGACTCAAATCCCCTGTTTCCAAAATTTTTGCCATGGTATCTCGCATGGCATAAATTGGAGCCAACAAGATTTTTGCGGAAATCGAACCAACTATTGAGAAAATAATTACACTCAACGCAAGTAACGACCACAGAGCCTTATTACCAAAGTCTTGCTGTGATGCGAGTTGATTAGCTAGCTCAGTGTTCTGCTTCTCCTCGTAACTTTTGAAATTGGTAACAATATTGGAAAAAGCAATAAATTTTGGATTGAACTCGTTAACCAGAATATGTTTGGCTTCATCAGAAAACCCTTCGTCTATGGCCGAAGTAAAATTACCAAATGACTGATTTGCACTGACTACACTTTGCCTAATTTTTTCTAAATAGTCTTTTTCCTGGCTGGACAATTGCATCCTATCTAGCGTATTGAATGCGTCAACAATATCACTTGCTGTCACCTTCAACTTCTCCCTTGTATTCTGAAGAAGTTTTTTATCATCATAAATGATTAAATCGCGAGTATACGCGGCCCTATAACCCGAAAGAATCTCAATTTGATTGAGCATCTCTAGCTTTTGATCAGCCGCATTGGTTATTTGACTGGTAGTGTCAGTTGCCTGTCTAAAAACATATTGCGCAATTAGATTTGAAATTAATAAAAAGAAAATAGCACCCAACACACCGACCAGCAGTCTTGTTTTGATGCTCATTAATTTTGTTTTGATACTCATTTATCACAACCATCCTCTTCTTTTATTTTTTTTGTAACACCACAAAATCAAAAGCATATTCATGCTTTTCATCCTTATCATGCCATTCTTTTTCCACCACTTGCCACTCATCATCTTTCCATTCGGGAAAGACCGTATCCCCTGGCACGGTGGTTTGTACCCTGGTAACATAGAGTTTGTTTGCATAGGGAAGCATTTGTCTATATAACTCCCCTCCACCCATAATGATAATTTCCGCTTCGCCTTGACAACTTTGCAATGCCTGCTCAATCGACGTAAACACTTCTGCGCCTTCCGCCTGATAATCCGCATTGCGTGTAATCACCAAGTTACGTCTTTTAGGTAAAGGCCTACTACCTAATGACTCGAAAGTCTTGCGTCCCATCACAACCGTTTTACCCAATGTCTTAGCCTTAAAAAACTTTAAATCATCCGGCAAATGCCATGGCATTTGATTATCTATACCGATGGTTCTATTTAAATCCATCGCTGCAATCATCGACAGATTGCAATTTGAAAAATCAAAATCCATGCCTGCTTCCATCATACGGATACCTGGGCCTTAATATGCGGATGAGATTCATAGTCTAGGATTTCAAAATCTTCAAACTCATAGTCAAAGATGGATGCAGGATTACGCTTAATATTCAATTTAGGCAATGGGAAAGGTTCTCTGGTCAGCTGAAGCTTGGCTTGTTCCATAGTGTTGTTGTAAAGATGTACATCGCCACCCGTCCAAACAAAGTCCCCAACACCCAAATCTGTCTGTTGTGCAATCATATGTGTCAACAAAGCATAGCTGGCAATATTAAATGGCACGCCTAAGAAAGTGTCCGCGCTTCGCTGATACAATTGGCACGAAAGCTTGCCATCAGCGACATAAAACTGAAAAAACGCATGGCAAGTCGCCAAGGCCATTCGCCCTTGTTTAACATTTTCCTGTGGCGAAATCGATTCATCTGGCAAATCAGCCGGGTTCCAAGCAGACACGATCATACGGCGGCTGTTCGGATTCTTTTTCAATGTGTCGATGACTTCCTGAATCTGGTTAATGGTCGTTCCATCCGGCTTTTCCCAGGCAACCCATTGCTTACCATACAAAGGTCCCAAGTCACCATCTTCAGTTGCCCATTCATCCCAGATGCGCACACCATGCTCTTTTAAATAATCAATATTGGTGTCACCTTTCAGAAACCACAGTAGTTCATATACAATTGATTTCAAATGGAGTTTTTTGGTGGTTACCAAAGGAAAACCCTGTTGCAGGTTAAACCGCATTTGATAACCAAAAACAGAGCGTGTTCCCGTTCCCGTTCTATCACCCTTATCATAGCCGTTATCAATAATGTGTTGTAACAAATCCAAATACTGTTTCATCGTTTTCTCGAATTACGCTTCTTTATTCTATTTGCGATACGCCCAAGCCATCAAGCCTAAACCAATCAAAATCATAGGGAAGGACAATATTTGCCCCATCGTCAACCAACCCCACATTAAATAACCCAACTGAGGATCCGGCATTCTGAAAAACTCCACAAAAAAGCGGAACATTCCATACAACACTAAAAACATACCAGAAACAGCGCCCATAGGTCGATTACCTTTTTGGTAGAGTGCCAATAAGATAAACAACATCAGTCCTTCTAAAAAGGCTTCCAACAACTGCGTCGGATACTTGGGAACCACCTGATTCAACGCTGGATCAAAAACTTTCATAGCGAAGAAGGAATGCGCATCGGCAACTTTACCCCACAATTCGCCATTGATGAAATTGCCAATACGACCAAAGAACAAGCCAAATGGCACCATCGGAGCGACAAAGTCTGAAACGGCAAACAAAGGTACTTTCATTTTATGGCGCGCAAACCACAACATAGCCAAAATAACCCCCATTAATCCACCATGGAAAGACATACCTCCCATCCAAAGCTTGAACATATCCAATGGATGGTCGATGTAGTGCGGCAAATCATAGAAAAGAATGTAGCCAATACGTCCGCCGAGAATAACCCCTAACGCACCATAGAATAAGAAATCACCAACTAAATCTTTATTCCAGTATTGATTGTTTTTTGCTTGATAGGAACCATATAACCAGAAGCAGAGAAACCCTGCCAAATACATAAGCCCGTACCAGTGAATTTGTAATGGCCCCAGGGCCAGAGCGATAGGATCGATTGAGGGATAAGTCCACATAAGTGCTAAAACTGAAGTTAATATTCTACGACTAAAAAATTATAAAACGTAAGTCTAGCAAAACCGGAGCGCAAGCGAAAATGAATATCTCTTATGAGACATAAAAAAACTGCCAGCAGGCAGTTTTTATCAAAAAATCAAATTAGATTTTAAATTGGTGAACCAGCTGCTCAAGCTTATCAGCCAAGTGCTGCAATTGGTTACCGGAGGTTTCCGTATTAGCTGCACCTTCAACTGTGTTGCGAGTCACTTTGTGAATCTGGTTGATATTGCCGTTCACTTCATTCACAAGCTCGTTTTGCGACTGTGCTGATGCCAACATTTGATTACTCATGTTATTGATGTCATCCATTAAAATAATAACCGGACTCAGTACTTTCTGCACCTTCATGACAGAGTCATAACCGATTTTTGTCGTCTCTTGTCCTTGCTCGACCACCGTAACGGTTTCTTCTGTCGCCTTACGAATTTTTTCGATAACCGCTTCAATCTGCAACGTAGACTCTTGCGTTCTTTGCGCCAGGCCACGCACTTCATCGGCAACGACGGCAAATCCTCGTCCATGCTCACCGGCTCTTGCCGCCTCAATTGCCGCATTCAAGGCCAACAAGTTAGTTTGTTCTGCAATTTCACGAATCACATTAATAACAGTACTGATGGTTTGGCTGTCGTTATTCAATTGCATAACGGCTTGGGTAATCTCATCCATTCGATTAGATACCAGTTTGATTGTCTCCGCAGCACTGGTAACCACTTCCCCACTTTCCTTAACTCGTGACACAGCTTGTGCAGTGGCACTTGAAGTATTGTGCGAATGATCTTCAACACTTTTCGCCTTCTCATCCATGATAACCATGGAGTTACTCAGTTTCTCCGAGGCCAACATTTGTTCTTCAACGCCGTCTTTCGTTTCGTGGGTAACCCTTAGCAAACCACTTGAAGCTTGCTCCAACTCATGAACGGTTTCGGTAACTTCTTTCAACATTTCCTGAATACGACTGATGAACAAGTTGAAGTAGTTAGCCAAGTCAGCCAATTCATCCTGACCTTTAATCGTCAAACGCTTGGTCAGATCCCCTTCACCCTGCGAAATATTTTTCATTGCAGTGGCTAAGTTCTCGACTGGATGCACAACCGCTTGAGTCACTTTACGAGAAATCAACATACCCACCAATTGACCAATAATTGACAAGCTCAATAGCAAAATCAAATTACGCAACGTGCTATCAACAACCGTCTGACTGGTGTCTTGCATATCACTGATTGCTTGACTAGAAATCGAGTTCAAATGCTCTTCGATTTGTTTGAACACAGGCTGAATTTTATTTTCCATCAACCAAGTGTCCATGCGCCATTTAGGGCCTTGATGAATTTCTTTAAGCTTCATAAAACTTTCACGATAATCAACATACTGTGCTTTAACTGCGTCAATACCGTCTTCTTCTTCAAGCGTTAATTCGATGTCTTTTTGCTGCGACAACTTATCAATACCTGACTCAAACTGATTTAAATAGTTCTCAGCATCACCCGCCATAGCATCAGTTCTAAACGCGACATAACCACGGATACTACTTTGCATATTCAACCAATCTTTTTGCATTGCCAATAAGGTTGATAACACAGGTTTTCTGCGTGCTTGCAAATCTTCTAATTCTGACGAAATCATCAAACTGATTTGTTGCTGAATTTTTTGCGCAGGACCGATCATGTTCTTATTGACGAACTCAAACGCCGGAAATTTTTTGTTTCGATCGGTTTGCAACAATTTAACTTCGTCCACTAATGGAGGAAGTTCTTTCAAAGATTTTTCGATGGAATTCAAATCAGCATTTTGTTTGGAATCGCTATTTGAAACGTTTTTACGGACTTCGGCCAAAAGCGTTTCCGCTGTTTTCAACCCACCTTCATAGGCGTCTAAACTTTTAGCATCATTCGTCAGCATAAACATACTTAACGAGTTCATGCTTTTCTCCAGTGTCATAGACATTTCACTGGCTTTCAAAGCGACAGGTTGTTTGACGTCAACGACCTTCTGGACATTCACCCTAACGATGTATAAGTTGACTGCAGCTTGAATAGTGATGATTGCTAGAACAGCCCAAATCACGCCAAAACCAAAACGCATTTTTCGTTTGACTGTTAGCTTGCTAAGAAAATCCACCATGACTCCATCCGTTTTATAATATTTTTCGACACGTCTTTGCACTAGCAATTAAAATGCCAATCAATTTTTATTGCTAGTCCCTTTTTGGGTAATTTCCCCTAGCAATCAGCCCACCATCGAGCGTTAAAACGCTTCCTGTCATCCAGCTTGTCGCGTCTGACAAAAGATATGCCGTCGCCATTCCCATGTCTTCAACCGTTCCATAACGCCCGACAGGGATAGCACCCACCCACTTCTTTTCCATGGCTGGCTGATACAACACGTCAAAGGTTCTTTCTACCGGCACCACGCCCGGCGCCAAAGAATTGACACGAATGCCATATTGCCCCCACTCCACAGCATGAACTTTTGTTAACGCATCCAGCCCAGCTTTAGAAGAGCCATAAGCAGCAAACCATTCACAAGTCGCTTGCCCATGAATACTTGAATTATTCACAATCACGCCAGATTGCTCAGCTGCAATGCAGTATTTAGCAAACAGGGTACTCAAACGATATGGTGCCTGTAGGTTGACTGCCAGCGTATAATCGTAGGCATCTGCCTCATCATCCTTCAAGCTTAAACTTTTGGTAATAACCCCCGCATTATTGACCAAACCATCCAACCCGGCAAATGCTGCCCATGCTTTTTCAAAAAATGGCTTGATAGATGACAACTGACTAAAATCAGATTGTACAGTTTCCACTTCAACACCAGTATCTTTTATGGAATCAAGCGTTCTGGAAAGCCCTTCCGGGTTGGCATGATAATGCAACACCAAACGACAACCCGCTTCAGCTAACACTTTTGCCATACCTGCTCCGATGCCACTTGATGCACCGGTAATCAAAATCCGCTTGCCTTTTAAGTCGGGAAAAACAGGATTGTTTTGTTGAATCGACATCTCCACTCCAGTTAATACTTTTGTCTTGATTGTTTGATGATCGCTTAATGCAGATTACGAATTGATCAATAATTCGACTATCTGTTCTTTTGCTTGTTGAGGAGCTTTCGCTCGAATTTTTTCAGAGGCCGTTTTTAGTACATCATCCTGTTGCCAAAATTGCAGGCGAGCCACCAAACTATCCGGCGTTAAATCGGTTTGCTGAATCACTTCTCCGCCGCCAATAGCAGCCAACACTTCTGCATTAGCAGTCTGGTGATCATCCACTGCAAAAGGAAAAGGAATCATAATAGCGGGCCTTGCAGATGCCATCAACTCCGACACTGTTAGGGCGCCTGAACGACAAACCACCAAGTCTGCATGCTCGTAAGCTTCTACCATATCATCAATAAATGGCACAACTTTGGCGGTAACACCTGCCACTTGATAAGCTCGCTGCGCTTCATCAAGTGTTTTAGTACCTGTTTGGTGAATCACAACGGGACGTTTCGATTCTGGCATTAATGCGAGTGCTTGAGGAACCGTTTTGTTAAGTGCCAATGCGCCGCGGCTCCCGCCTAAGACCAACAAATGCAATGGGCGATGCACACTGACGGTTGCAATAGCTTCCAAGCCTTCTCTTACAGGATTCCCTAGGCACACAACCTTATCACCTTGAAGCTGGTTTTGTGGAAAGGCGGTAATAATATGCTTAGCAAAAGGTGCCAACCAGCGATTTGTTAACCCCACTATGGCGTTTTGTTCATGCAAAGCTAAATCAATTCCAAGGCTTCTTGCTGCCAAGCCCCCTGGGCCGCACACAAATCCCCCCATTCCAAGTACAACATCCGGACGAACATGTTTGATGATTTGTCGAGCTTGCATCCAAGCTTTCAAGACATTTATCGGAGCCTTCAGCCAGCCCAACAATCCATTTCCTCTCAAACCTTTGATTCGGATGGGGTAAAAATCTATTTGCGCCTTCTCAACCCACTCTTTTTCCATACCACCTAGGGTACCAAGCCAGGCAACTTCAATCCCTTTTTGCTTGAAGCTAGCGGCTAATGCCAAACCGGGAAAAACATGCCCTCCCGTTCCGCCAGCCATGATCAATATTCGCTTCACTCTGCTTCCTCCGCTTCATAGTAACGAGTTTCATAATCAACCCGGAACACTAAGGCGATGGCAATGGAAAGCAGCAAGACACTACTTCCCCCATAACTCATAAATGGCAACGTTAACCCTTTGGTTGGGAACAAACCGAGGTTTACCCCCATGTTGATGGTCGCTTGAAGCACAATCCAAATCCCCACTCCATAAGCGATTAATCCACCGAACACTTTAGCGTTTTCAATCGCTTTACGACCAATTCGGAAACAACGGAATAGAATCCACAGGTAGAGAAAGATCAAGAAACCGACTCCAATCAAACCGAATTCTTCAGCGTAAATCGAAAAGAGAAAATCCGTGTGAGCATCAGGCAAGTACAGTAGTTTTTGCACAGATTTACCGATGCCAGCACCAAACCATTCGCCACGACCACTGGCAATCAACGCTTGGGTTAGCTGATAACCTTTACCAAAAGGATCAGACCATGGGTCAAGGAAGTTAGTCACCCTTGCCATACGATAAGGTGAGGTGATGACCATTGTAACCAAAATGGCGGCCATCGGTAATACGGTCAATACAAAGAAACGCCAAGGTGCGCCGGCAATCAATAACATGCCGGTAATCACCACGGCAATAACAAAGGTACTTCCGAAATCCGGTTCCAACAACAGCAAAATTGCCATTACACCAAACGGTATCGCCAGGCGCATGACCGCCTCAAAGCTTTCTCTAACTGCATTTGCATGACGATTGAGATAACCCGCCATAAAAATAACAACGGCTAATTTCATAAACTCCGACACTTGGAAGTTCATGACTATCAGGGGCAACCAACGTTTGGAACCATTGATTTCCCTACCGACCCCCAAAACAAGCACCAGTAATATCAAACCGAAAATAAAAATTCGACCGCGATGTTTTTCCCAAAATGACAAAGGAACATGCAACACGATATAGGCAGCAAAGACACCAAGCCCCATTGCGAATGCTTGGCGTAAGAAATAATGTAGCGTGTTGCCAAAACGCTTTTCACTGATGGCAACAGAACTGGAGGAAACCATTGTCAAACCAATGACCATCAGTACCAGCAATGCGCCTAACAGCCAAAAATCAATTGGCCATTGCTTGCTTAGTTCTCTCCAGTCACGAACTCGGTGGAGAGAAAGAGATTCATCGGTTTGCTTCATAAAAATTTCGCTTTTACCTTGAAGATTGTCATTCAAAAAGTTGCTTTACAAGTTTTTCAAAAACGTCTCCACGTTCCATATAATTGGCGAACTGGTCAAATGAGGCACAGGCAGGTGAAAATAAAACCACATCGCCTTTCTCCGCCTTTTCTCGTGCAAGGTTAACCGCTTGAACTAAATCGTCAACCAGATGCATTTTCGCTTCCGAAACCTTTGATATTAAAGCGTTGCGAATAATGTCTTTATCTCTACCAAACAAAATGACGCTACGACAGGCGCTTTGAACATCTTTCGCCATGAGGGAGAAGTCTGCTTCCTTACCGACCCCACCTGCAATCAAAATCACTTGCCCACCGGAGTCTCTAGTTTGTTTAGCAAAGCTTCTAATGGCTGTTTGTGTTGCCCCAACATTGGTACCTTTTGAGTCGTTGATCCATTGAACACCATCTACTTCCTTTACCAATTGCGTTCGATGCGGCAACCCTGTAAACACAGAAAAAACACGCTCATAGTTTTGAGGCGACACCTTAAAAGGTCTGCACAAAGCCATCGTCGCAAGCGCATTCAACTGATGATGTTCACCTTTCAGTGCCATGCTTTCAATTTTTAACAATGGCGTATGGTTATAACCCAACCAATGGACGCCATTATCATCAATCACACCATATTGAGTGTCCGTCAAAGGCGCAGGCTGACCATCTACTGCCAAGCGTAAACCAAAGTGCAAGGCATGAGATTGCTCACTGCTTGGGCTATCCACAAGATCAAACGGCAATATACTCCATTGCGTGTTATTAAGAATCGTCATTTTGGCTTGAAGATAGTCTTCCAACCCGCTGTAGCGATCCATGTGATCTTCCGATACGTTTAGTACCGTTGCCGAAGTTGGTTGCAAGGAATAGGTTGTCTCCAATTGAAAACTGGAAAGCTCTAAAACAAAGACATCAAAACCCTGTCCACTTCTCAATAAATCCAATGCAGGAACACCAATATTCCCCCCCAGGCCGACACGATAACCAGCTTCAGCAAGCACCTGTGCTGTTAGGGTTGTCACAGTACTTTTACCATTTGACCCGGTGATTGCCACAACAGGCTTACCTACTGCTCTAGCGAATAATTCAATATCACCAATAATCGGTACACCCGCTTGATGAAATACATCCAGCCAAGGTTCTGAAGTAGCAACCCCAGGACTGATGACAACATCCGAAACTTGACTTATCCACTCTACAGGTAACTGACCGCTGGCAAATTGCACTGAAGGGAACTCAGTCTGCAAAACAGTCAGGTCAAAACCCTCTCTGGTATCAAAAGCAAGACAGTCTACGCCTTGCGACAACAAGTAGTGTAAAACACTTTTTCCGGTAATCCCCAAACCCACGACAAGATGCACGGCTGTTCCCTTTCTTCTTATTCTTTTGTTCTTGTTTATTTTTTTAACGAATCTTCAAACTGGCCAAACCAATCAACACCAAAAAGATGGTGACAATCCAAAACCGCACGATAACTTGTGATTCGTGCCAGCCTTTTTGTTCAAAGTGGTGATGCAGAGGTGCCATCAAGAAAATGCGTTTTCCGTTACGTAGCTTGTAGGACCCCACTTGCAAAATCACCGATAGGGTTTCCGCAACGAAAATCCCGCCCATGATGAATAAAACCAACTCTTGCTTCACGGCAACGGCAACTACCCCTAGCGCGGCACCGATAGACAAAGAACCAACGTCCCCCATAAATACTTGCGCTGGGTGTGCGTTAAACCAAAGAAAGCCTAATCCTGCACCCGCTAATGCTGCACAGAATATGGTCAATTCTTCCACTCCGGGAATATACGGAATCGTCAGGTAAGCCGAAAAGTACAAATGCCCGGTCATGTAGGCAAACACGCCCAAAGCGGCTGAAACCATTACCGTCGGCATAATCGCCAAACCATCCAACCCATCCGTCAGGTTAACCGCATTAGAGGTTCCGACAATGACAAAATAAGACAGCACCACCGTCCAGGCGCCGAGGTGAATAAACGTATCTTTCATGTAAGGAATCAATAACTCATGTTCGGTAGGAACTTGTGCCATCGCAAACAGGCTGTAGGCGGCAATCAACCCGATAATGGATTGCCATAGATATTTGGTGCGTGAACGCATGCCATTAGGGTCCTTATAGGCGACTTTTTTATAGTCGTCGATAAAGCCAATTACACCGAATGCTAGCATGGTCAGTGTCACAATCAATAAGTAGTGGTTAGTCAAATCCCCCCATAACAAAACCGAAATTGTCACGGAGAACAGAATCATCACACCGCCCATGGTTGGGGTACCTGTTTTCACCAGGTGAGTTTCCGGCCCATCCAAACGGACACTCTGCCCAACCTTCAAGCGAATCAACCAACGGATGACCTTAGGGCCGATGATAAATGATAGTACCAGTGCCGTCAGCACACTCATGATGGTGCGCATGGTGACATATTTAAAAACACCGAAACCGGAGATGTAGTGTGCTAAAAATTCGGTTAAATAAATTAACATAAGCCTATCCTAAGTATTCTGTGGTTTTAAATGATTGTTAAAGTATTCTGAAATGCCTTGGGTAACGGTTTCCATTTTGCTTGAACGAGACCCCTTCACTAGGCAATGATTAAGACTGTCTTTTTCTATCAATTCAATCGCTTTATCCGTTAATGCCTGATGAGATTCAAACCAAAAAGCGCCCTCGCCGAAAGCATCAATCATCGGCTTTGCCGCTTCACCGTAAATCAGTAGATAAGACACACCCAATGACTTCGCATAACTTGCCACTTCAGCGTGAGCGGAAGCTGAAGTTTCCCCTATCTCTGCCATGGCGCCTAAACAAGCTAACCCTTTACCGGGAAGCGCAACAAGTGTTCTTAATGCAGCCTTCATGGAATCCGGGTTGGCATTATAGCTGTCGTCAATCAAAATACCATTGGGTAACGATACTTTTTGCAGGCGTCCTGAAACCCCACAAAAATCTGCCAGGTTGGGGGTCAAGACTTCCAACTTGAAACCGCATGCCATCACTGCCGTCAGCGCGGCGCAGGCGTTCATCGCATTGTGCTCTCCCAGCATGGGCGCCACAACATGCGACTTGCCTTGGTTTATCACTTTATCCGCGGTAGAAACAACATCAAACTCAATCACATCGGACGATTGTTCAAACTGCTCATAATGTACATCGGCAATCGCTGTGGAGCCAAACGTCAGTACAGACAGTTCTCGCTCGCGGCACATGTCTTGCCAAATATCAAAGCCCGGTGAATCCGTATTCAATACTGCCACACCGACTTTATCCTGCAAACCCGACAATATTTCAGCTTTGGTGTGAATAACCCCTTCCAGAGAGCCAAAACCTTCTAGGTGCGCTCCAGCTGCCAGCGTAATTATGGCAATATCAGGCTTTGCAAGCTGGGTTAAATACTCAATTTCTTTGTGGTGGTTTGCGCCCATTTCCACTACCGCATACTCATGTTCGTCAGTTAACTGCAGCAATGTTCTCGGCACACCAAAATCATTATTAAGATTCCCTTGTGTCGCCAACACTTTCGCTTGCTTGGAAAGCAAATGTTGAATCATGTTCTTACACGTGGTTTTCCCATTACTTCCGGTAACAGCAATCAATTTCTTCAGCGGCATCTGCTTACGATGCCAAGCGGCAAACTGCCCTAATGCAATTCGCGTATCCGCTACCAAAACCACTGGCACCGACGTTTCGACTGGCTCGGATGCCAATACGACCGAAGCGCCTTGCGTCACCGCTTGAGACACAAACGCATGGCCATCAAATTTTGCACCTTTAACCGCGATATACAACCCGCCTGTCGACATCTCACGACTATCGGTAGAAACAAAATCGAAGCCGACACCCTCTTTGTCTGCAGACTGAGTACTTAACTCACCGCCTGTTGCCACAATCAAATCGTTAAGCATCCATTTCATAAATCGATTTTCCCTGTGTCAGTTTTTCTCATACCTGTTTCACTCGCCGCTTCCTGCGCAATTTCTCTCAAGGTTAAATCCGCTAAAACAGCATCACTCATGAAAAATCGCTGTCCTTGGATTTCCTGATAATTCTCATGTCCTTTCCCCGCAATCAGCACAATATCAGATGGCTCAGCATGGCGGATCGCGTATTCGATTGCTTGCGCTCTGTCATGGATAATTTGTGCTGCCGATGCCTTTGACATCCCCTTGACGATATCAGCTACAATATCTTCCGGCGCTTCATTACGTGGGTTGTCGTCTGTAATGATGACATAACCCGCCAACTTTTCTGCAACCTCACCCATCAATGAACGTTTGCCTTTATCTCTATCGCCACCACAACCAAAAACCAACCACAATTTACCTTTTGGTTGCTCTGCACCACCATCAGACACAAAGTGTTGTTGCACAGCGTGCAGTGCCGATGCCAAAGCGTCTGGCGTATGCGCATAATCAATCAATATCAATGGGCGTTCGTGAACTTTTTCCATACGCCCACTCACAGGCGTTAAAACATGAATACCTTCCTCAATCTTTGAAAGTGGTAGCCCACACCCGTAAGCGACGGTGACAGCACACAATAGGTTTTCTGCATTGAAGACCCCCATCAAATCCGCGTTAAATGTCAGGTCGGAATGCCCTAATGATTCATCTTCCTTAAATAAGGAGAGCAATATTACTCCCTCCATTCCCGTGGGGACAAAACGCAGCTCACTGAAACAAGCACAAGAGAACATCGCATCACTTTCCGACTTCAAGTCAGACTTGGCCAACTCGCAAAATGAATCATTCAATGCGTAACCGAATACGACCTCTCCTACGCTCTGCGCAAGTGTTTCCATAATGGATTTACCGAGTGAATCTCCTAAGTTCAACACTCGGAATTTGGCTGGATACTCCAAGAAGAGCATGGCCTTTGTTTCGCGATAAGCCTCTTCAGTCTCATGAAAATCCAGGTGATCTCTAGTCACTTGGGTCAATGCCAAGCCTTCAAAACGTATGTTTTGGATTCTACCTAAGGCAATGGCATGAGAGGAAACTTCCATCACCACATACTCAACCCCCAACCTGGCAAATTCTTCAAGCTTTCGATTAAGGGATACTACTTCCAAAGTGGTATTAGCTGTCGGAATTAACTGCCCTAGGATGCCATTGCCCAAGGTTCCCAAGACACCCACGGAATACTGCTGACCTAAAAGCTGAGCAATGTAATGTGCAGTGGAAGTCTTTCCATTTGTACCTGTTACGCCAATAATTTTCACTTGTTGACTAGGTCTTTGATAGAACCAATCCGCCAAACCAGCCAATTGCCCCACCAAATCATTCACTAAAAAAACAGGAACATCCGTACTTTCAACATGCTCCGGTAACTGGTCAGTCAAAATACAAGCGGCGCCTTGGTCTATCGCTTGATCCATATACTCGATGCCATGGCATCGACTGCCCGGCAATGCGACAAACACACTGTTTTCGGTAATTTCAGAAGAGCTGGTATACAAATGTGTTAACTGGCGCATCAACACCAATGACTCGCCAGCCGCCATTTTCTGCTGCTGTAGATCCACCGCTAAAAACTCGATCAGTTCATGCAAACTTTTCATCGCTCCTCCTTCACCAAACGGTGTTCTTCTAGACTTTCCAACGTTTCGTCAGGTGGCACGTTCTTGATTCTAAGAACATCTTGCATCACTTCTTTAAAAATTGGTGCGGCAACTAAACCACCATAATAAACCCCTCTGCTAGGTTCATTAACAACGGTTGCCATAATGTATTTTGGATCGGAGGCAGGAACCAAGCCAACAAATACCGAGAAATATTCATTCTGATGATACCCACCGGCTTTGGTTTTATGAACCGTTCCCGTCTTACCGGCCACCATATACCCAGGAATCCTAGCTTTTGGCGCCGTACCGTCAGGAGAAACGACAGTTTGCATCATTTTCAGAACTTCATCTGCACTTTTAGCAGAAATCACACGGTGTACTTCTGTCGCTGAGTAGTTTGTATCCAGATTGATATCTTTTTCGTTTGAGTTTTTACCGGACGCATTTTGAGAGGCCGCAGCTCTACGTTCTGCCACTTGTTTTGGCGTCAACTTAATTAAAGAAACGGGTTCCAACACACCGTGATTTGCAAAAATCGTATAGGCTCGAGCAAGTTGTAATAAATTGATGTTAAAGCCGTAACCGAATGAAGCCGATGCCTGGTCTATTTTCTGCCACTCAACTGGCGACTTCATATACCCCAAAGACTCCCCTGGCATAAAAATACCTAAGTCCTGTCCGAAGCCAACATTGTTTAGCATCTGCCACTCTTGATCTGGCGTCATTTTAAACGCAACCTTACTGGCACCGATGTTACTCGATTTTTCGATAATGCCCTGCGGTGTCAACTTACCATGATCTCTTGTATCCGTAATTCGCTGCCCTTGAATCCACATCGCCCCCGGAGAAGTGTCAATTACGGTATCAAGATTAATCAATCCTAAATCCAGCGCTCTGGAAATGATGAATGGTTTGGTTGGCGAGCCAGGCTCAAACACATCAGTCACAACCCGATTTCTTAAACGACTACCCTGCAATTGACTGCGGTTGTTCGGGTTAAAGCTTGGAATCGTGGCCATCCCGAGAATTTCACCCGTCTTTGCATCTAAAATAACGGACTGCACTGATTTCGCCTGATGGCGTATGTAAGCTTTTTTCAAGGCATGATAAAGGAAGAACTGAATATCCTTATCAATGCTTAATGTAATATCGTGACCGGGTTTTGCTGGCACTAAATCCTTAACGAAATCTACAACTCTTCCAGCACGGTCTTTAATCACCTCTTTCTTTCCTGGGTGACCAGTAAGCCATTTGTCATAGGCTTTTTCGATGCCGGAAATCCCTTTATCGTCAATATTGGTGAAACCAACAACATGACCCAGTATTTCTCCAGCAGGATAGTAACGCTTATATTGGTTTTGAACGAAAACACCTGGAACATCAAGCGCTTCAATTTTTTTGGTAACCGGAGGCAAAACACTGCGTTTGATATAAAGGAAACGTTTATCTTTTTTCTCAAGAAGGGTTGCCGTGATATTTTTTTCATCCAACCCGAGCAGCTTTAACATTTGGTGATAACGCTTAACATCCGCTGCGACTTGTGCCTTTTGCTGCTGCAGTTCCTTTGCAGACAGATTTTCTGCATTGGCTGCTTGCTGCTGTTGAGCAGGATCTAGATAGTAGCTGAGAATTTTAGGGTCTACCCAGATGGAATCAATAGGCGTGCTAAGTGCCAGTAGATTGCCATTTCGATCATATATCTCACCTCTTGGAGCAGGTATCGTCATTGCACGTATTTGACGCTTATTACCTTCTTCCTGCAAAAAATGAGATTGAATGATTTGGACATCAACGGCTTTTGCAAAAACTGCGCCGAACAGCAAAAGAATCAAACCGTAAACAACAGAATCACGATGAACTCGTCGATATTGATTAACGCTATTCATCACCCTTTCCTTTTGAGAGGGTGCCACTTTGAATTGATGGCTTCACAACCGGATTTAGGAATATGGTTTGAATATTGTTATGTTCTGGCGTCTTATCGATAGTCATGCGAAGTTGAGTAACGGCAATTTCTTCCACTCTTGCTAGAGCGGTCAAATGGTGCAACTCAAGGGTAAGTTTGCCAAACTCTTGATGCAAATCCACTTCCTTTTGAAGCGCTTTTGCATAATGTGTTTCAAGATGTCTTACTTGATGTTGGACTTGTACGATAAGAATTAAAAGAAAACAAATAAAGCCCAACAGCAGGAGTGCAATAGTTCTTGGCCAGCTAAAAAGCTTTAGCTGACTTGAACTGGGGAGAGATTGCATCATCATGCTGCTGGACTCATCGACCGAAAGGACCCCTTTCAGTCTAAGGGTTAGTCAGCTTGACGACGTAGAAACGCTGGAATATCTAGGTAGTTAGAATTAGATTCCACACTCGCGGTTACACCACCGTTTACCACCATTTTTGGCCTAACAACTTCAGGTTTTCTCTCTACTTCTTCAATGACTTGCTGTTTTTCTTCGGCTTTATTTGCCTCTACAGCTTGAAGATTAGGCTTAACCATTTCAGGACGTTGTGCAGTTGAAACAATGTCGCTCAAACCCGTTGCCACCACCGTTACACGAATTTCATCTGTCATTGTTTCATCAATTGACGTACCGATGATGACCTTAGCATCTTCAGAAGCAACCTGATCAATCACCTCACCAACTTCGTTGAACTCACCCAACGTAAAGTCTAGACCAGAAGTGATATTTACCAACAGACCTTTTGCACCCGATACCGAAATGTCTTCCAACAGTGGGTTTGCAATAGCTTTTTCAGCTGCTTTGATTGCACGGTCTTCACCAGTCGCGTGTCCAACACCCATCATGGCGACACCGCGCTCAGTCATCACTGTACGCAAATCTTCAAAGTCAACATTGATCATTCCAGGACGAGTCACTAATTCTGAAATTCCTTGAACCGCACCGTGAAGAACTTCGTTTGCATAATCAAAAGCTTTGGCAAGAACAAAATCTTTACCCAATACTTTTAACAGTTTGTCATTTGGAACTGTGATTAGAGAATCAACATGCTCAGCCAATTTTTCAATACCGGCTTCTGCAATTTTCTGGCGTCTTTCAAAACCGAAAGGCTTGCTCACAACACCAACAGTCAAAATACCCATTTCTTTTGCCGCTTGCGCAACAACCGGAGCAGAACCAGTTCCAGTACCACCACCCATTCCGGCAGTAATAAAGACCATGTCCGCACCTTTTAATGCTTCTTTGACTTGTTCAATGTTTTCTTTTGCCGCTTCCATCCCTTTTTCAGGGTTAGCGCCAGCACCTAAACCGTTTAAACCAAGTTGAATACAAGTATCAACACTTGAATTTTTCAATGCCTGCACATCAGTATTGGCACAGATAAAATCCACACCTTCTACTTGTGAACGCACCATATAATCGACGGCGTTACCGCCGCCACCACCAAGGCCGATGACCTTGATTTTTGGCATACCAGCATCTTCTGGAATGGTTTCTTGCAGATTAAACTTCATGTGATTCTCCCCTTAATAAACACACGTTAAAAAACTTTGTCCAATTTGCCCTCGCAACCCCATAATTGAAGTTGCATTAAATTTTTTGCGCTATTCTCAATACCGCGCTACGCGAGCGTGGGTTTTCACGACATTCTTCATCCGAAGGAAAAATAGGTTTACCTACCTTTTTTAACACCGGTTCCACCACCTCCAACTGTATCGGAGAATCTGGAAACAAGTCCTTCATCTGAGACTGATCACGAATAAACTGCTTCACAATCCTGTCTTCCAGCGAGTGAAAACTGATAATGGATAGCCGCCCGCCCGAACCCAAAACTTGTACCGCGGCTTCCAACACGTTTTTCAGCACATCCAACTCGCGATTCACTGCAATTCTGATTGCTTGAAACGTACGTGTGGCTGGGTGTTTATTTTTTTCTGTTTTTGGAGACGCCTTTTTGACCAACTCAGCCAAATCAAGTGTGGTCTCCAATTGCCCAGCCTGCGCAGCTTCTTTTATATTTCTCGCAATACGGCCGGAAAATCTTTCTTCACCATATTGCCTTAAAACTTGCGCCAAGGTTTTTTCATCTACCTCAGCCAACCATTCTTTTGCCGACAACCCGCTTTCCGGGTTCATGCGCATATCCAAAGGGCCTTCACGCATAAAACTGAATCCACGACTTGCGTCATCCAGTTGCGGTGACGAAACACCCAAATCAATAAGCACCCCATCAACCTTTCCAGTCCAACCCCTTGAGTCACAGTACTCTTTCAACTGCTCAAAACTGCCGTACTGTATTTCGAAATTACTTTCTGCAAAGTGCTGCTTTGCGAACTCTATTGCTTCTGGATCTTGATCAATCGCCATCAAGTTTCCACTTGATAAATGACCCAGTATCTCTCTACTGTGACCACCTCGCCCAAAGGTACAATCGATATAAATACCATCCGACTTGATTGCCAACCCTTCTACCGACTCCTTCAACATCACCGAATAATGCGTGAATTCGGTATTTGTGGTTTCAGTCATTACAAGCTCAACGTTGAAAGCGCATCGGATACTTGACCCGTCGAAGCGGTATCCAACATATCTGGTCTCGATGCATCCCATGCTTCTTGTGACCAGAGTTCAAATTTATTTCCTTGTCCAAGCAAGATCACGTTCTTGTCCAACTTCGCATGCTCTCTTAACATGCTTGGAAGCAAAATACGGCCTTGGGAATCCATCTCCATCTCAGAGGCATGCCCAAGCAATAGGCGCTGAACCAATCTTGCTTGTGGATCCATATTTGGAAGCGACATCAATTTACGCTCAATCACTTCCCACTCATCCATGGTGTAGATCAGCAGGCACGGACTGTTCAAATCAATGGTTGCCACCAACTGACTTTCGCTCGCTTCTTCAATCGACTCACGATACTTCTTGGGAATGGCTAGCCGCCCCTTCGTATCCATGTTGATTGAATTTATGCCTCTGAAAAACAACATTATGTTTCCACTTTACACCACATTTCTCCACTTGACGCCACTATATGCAACTTAACCACCACTGTCAAGCCATGCAAATAGGATTTTTCTAGATTTTTGCTAAGCAGACCAATAACTTAGCGTCCATCAAGGTGTAAACACCGAAAAATTATATAAAAAATTTAACGTTTAAATTCAATAGGTTAAAAAATAAACATGCGGCAATGCATTAGGTAAGAACAACAAGAGATTGAAGAAATTAAGCTTTTAATCCGAGATGAGGAAAAGCACACATATAGTGCTATCTAAAAAAAATGGCACAATATATAGTGTTTGTGAATTTAATTTAAAAAATAGTGGTGAGAAGTGGGGATTTTTTAAAAAAATTTGATTTTGTGGAGGAAACGTGGGGCTGTTAAGCTAACTTCAGGAGGATGGTAAAAATAAAAAGTGGATCGATAAGCCGGGTTCTGTACCATTGCTGGCGACAATCATTCATCTAGATGAAGCATCACTACTTCATTCAAGCAACCTACCCGAAAATAAGGTGCGAGCCACACCCTGTACCGAAGTACGTATTTTCCTATTTGGTCTTGCACCGAATGGGGTTTGCCATGCCTCAAACTGTTACCAGTTGAGCGGTGCGCTCTTACCGCACCCTTTCACCCTTACCCCCGGAAAACCGAAGGCGGTCTACTCTCTGCTGCACTTTCCGTCGACTCACGCCGCCCAGCCGTTAACTGGCATTCTGCTCTATGGTGCCCGGACTTTCCTCAAGAACATGCCTTGCGATTGCCTGATCCACTTCGCGGCAACTATACAGAAGTCCTGTCGAAAAGTCTAAAGATAAAACCGGTTTTATTCTCTGACACTTATCTCAAGATAAATAACTCTGATTAGATTAAGAAAATATCGTTTGATAAAGTTCGTAGACATAAAAAAGAGAAGAAAGAAATGAACGCACATTCAGCTAAAAAACAGCCATCGCGACAAGTACGCCCTTACATGCTCTTGATTGTATTATCGACCCTAGCAATTGTGGGCGTACTTTCTATGTACAAAATGGGAAACCCCATTCTTTGAGAAACGTAATTAATCTTCTTGTCGACGCGTAAACACCCAATCTGTTGCATTGGATAAATCTGGCGCGAAACGGTAGCCTTCATAATCAAAGTGTTTTAAATCTTCTACCTGTTCTATTTGCTCTACTGCTGCATAACGCACCATCAGCCCTCTCGCCTTTTTTGCATAAAAACTGATCATCTTATACTGGCCGTTTTTCCAGTCTTTGAACTGTGGTGTAATGACGGTTGCATTAATTTTCTTTGGATTTACCGCTTTAAAATACTCATTTGAAGCCAGATTCACCAATACCCTACCAGTCGACGCCTCAAGGTGGCTATTAACCCAATCCGTCAAACGATTCCCCCAAAACTGATAAAGGTTTTTGCCTCGTGTATTTTCAAGACTGGTACCCATTTCCAAACGGTATGGCAAAATCACATCCATTGGACGGACAATACCATACAACCCAGATAGGATTCCTAGATGCTTTTGCAAGTAAGACACTTGCTTTTCATCCAGACTCCGAATATCCAAGCCCTGATAGACGTCACCCTTAAACAAAAAAGCTGCCGGACGTGCATGATCTGACGGCATCGGCAATTGCCAATCCTGAAACCGTTGATAGTTCAATTCGGATAACTTATCACTTAACCCCATCAATCCCGCAATATCGACAGGACCATATTCTTTCAATTGATTGACAAGAGCCTGAGATTGATCGAGAAAGTCGGATTGCGTTTCTCCAATATTCAATGAAACCGGTGATTCATCCAAAGATTTGGCCGGGGAAATTACAAACAACATTCTCAACATCTCCTTTCACTAGATACAACATTCATATCCGTATTTTAAGCGGATGAATTTATTTATGGCATAAAAAAAGAGCTAGGCAAATGCGCTAGCTCTTTTTTTCAATCAGATTGAGTTGGCTAAAAACTTAGCAATCTCCGTCTGTATCCTTATCAGGATTGTAAGCTTTTGCAGGAGCAGCCGCAGCTGGTGCAGAAGCCGCTGGAGCGGCTGCAGCTTTATCAGTAGACTTATCACTACCACCAGAACACGCAGTCAAACCCAAAGCCATCATCATTGCTAGTAAAAGACCTGTTAATCTCATTTTCTATCCTTTCATTCAGATTGATTAAAACTTAAGAATTCTGCCATATTATTAAACACTAATAATGCAATTACAACCGAATCCCCAAGTTACTTCCAGAGAATTTCTTTATCCGAGACTATCGTCTTTTTATGATGTTTTAGCTACCGGAAATCCCGCTATCTTCTAAAAAGTGTTTCAGCTTGGCGATATCATCGCGATTGTTCAATTCATGACCGTGGTGAGGCAAACTCAAGTTGAATTCATTGCCATTAATCACGATTTTTGCATGATTACTTTCAGAGACTGAGATTTCCGCACCAAAGTGCGTCAATGCTGAAGACAACTTTTTCCAATCCAAGTTCATCGCCATTGGATGAGCAAATACCTTATCAATCATTGCTTGATGTTTGTGACTCATAGTTTCTCCATTTTTATTTTATTTGATTCAAAATCTTGTCTTGTTTTATTTAATCTTTCTAGCGTGCCCACATCGCTCCAATAACCCTCATAGAGTTCTGCGGTGACTTTGCAATCGGCAATGGCTTGCTTCAAAATGCCTCCCAGCGCCAACCGACCAACTTCAAACCCGTCGAACAATGCAGGATGCAACACACTCACCCCTGAAAAGGTATAGGTCTTATCCAAGGTAGCCATACCGTGTTCCAAACCAAAATCACCTTCTGATTTAAAGTCAGGATTGGGTACCAGTATCAGGTGCGCCATTATGCCAGAGGCCAATGTCAACTGAGAGATTTTATCGAAAGGATAATCGGTAAAAACATCCCCATTGACGACACAAAAAGGCTGCTGCCCATCTGATAACATCGGCAACGCCTGTAAAATACCACCCGCCGTCTCCAGACCACCTTCTGGCTCTGAGGAATAGGAGATATTGACACCATAGCGAGAACCATCGCCCAATGCAGATTCAATCTTATCTCCAAGCCACGCATGGTTGATGACAACTTCCTTGACCCCAACCTGGCAGAATTTATGCAAGTGATGTTCAATCAAGGAATACGAACCCACTGTCACCAAAGGCTTAGGAATGGAATCCGTCAAAGGTCTTAAGCGATTACCTCTACCCGCCGCCAAAATCATTGCACGCCTGTTCATCTATTAATTTACCACCAATTTCTGCCTAATCTCGCCATCATGATTGCTCTCATGATGCTTTATTGATTTCCATCAATCTCGGTAAAACTTTTTCTGCTGTCCAATCAACAATAAAGCGCATCTCCGAGTGCTCTCTTCCCACTTCGATAATGTAATCAAGCGTGTTGGGAATATCGGCAAGATAGCCGTCTTTGCCATCGCGATGATAAAGCCGTGCAAAAATACCGGATGCCTTCAAATGTCTCTGCACCCCCATCAAATCAAACGCCTTTGAAAAACCTTTCCACTCATCACGAGACAACAGTCTAATTTCCACCAATCTCAGGAAATACTCACGAATCCATTCACGAACCTGCTCCGCAGGCCAGCGTACATAACAATCTCTAAACAAAGAAACCGCATCATAGGTTAACGGACCATGAACCGCGTCCTGAAAATCCAAAACCCCCGGATTGCCTTTTGCCAACACCATCAGGTTTCGACTATGGTAGTCGCGATGCACATAAGTTTGTGGTTGCTGCAGTGCAGATTTAATCAAAACATCTTGAGTATTCTGCCACTCTATTTTTTCAAATTGACTCATACCCAACCCAAGGTGTTTTTCGCCCAACCAATCGCTAAATAGTGACATTTCGGTGGTTAACAACTGGCTATCATAAGGCTTCAAGTCTTTTGCGTATGGTTCACCCAAGCTGTTCAACTTGATTAACGCGCGCATCGCATCTCGATACAAGTAATCCACCGTCGAGTCATTGAGTTTAGACGCATAAGTATCCGCCCCCAAATCTGTCAACAGCAAAAATCCCAATTCAAGATCCTGCTCAAGCACTTTAGGGACGTTCAAACCCATCGCAGTCATATCATGAGAGACTTTGATAAACGGACGACAATCTTCATGCTCAGGCGGTGCGTCCATAATAATGAACGTCTGCCCCTGTCGATAAGTGTCAACATCTTGAGTTAATTGAATACGATAATAGCGCCTGAAACTGGCATCGTTCGATGCCGGTTCCGGCATTGTAAAGACATCTTTATCGAAGGAATTTAGCTGCTCGAGCCAGGTGAGTAATTTTTGAAAACGTTCCGTCATGCAAATCTTTGGTCGTACTGAGAGTAATCTCGGTTAGAATAAGCGTTTAATTCATAATTCACGATTTTTAATTGGATGTCAATTCATCTTCGTTTTCTTCTACGAATAGGGTCATTTTTTTTTGCGCTAAGTTTTGCATTTAGCTTGTGGGGAATCCTGTCTCCAGCGTACGCAAATGAATCCATTCAGCAAACAAAAATTAAAACCGAAACCACATCTTCCACTAGCTGCGACACATCACCCGCACAACAAGAATCCTGCAAACCTGCGTGGATTGCAACGCCTCGCCCTATTCCTAGTGCCGACATTCAGGATAATGCTTCCGCTGATGAATTAATCCAAACTTCGCCTGATGACTATAAACTACTTGGAAACGTTGTCATAGAGCGCCCAGGCAGTATTTTGATCTCAAACGAAGCGCTATTCAATCGCATCAAGCAAACCGCTCATGCTTTTGGACAAGTAGAACTCCATCGTAGCGACATTATCTTAACTGGAAACACCGCTACGTTAAACCAAAGCGATAAAACTGCCACCATCAATGAATCGCAATACCAATTTACCGATACTCGAGCACATGGTACAGCGAAAACCGTCTCCATCGACCAACAGGATCGCCTTGCCAACTTAGATGACGCCAACTTCACAACCTGCAAGCTCACACACTTTTTCTGGCAAGGGAAAAGCGCCCCGCAAGATAAAAAATACGACTGGGAGCTGGATTTCAGCCACCTGAAAATAGACGATGCCAAGCGCCGCATTTACGGCAAAAATGCTGTTCTGTATTTTCAGACCTTGCCGGTTTTTTATACGCCTTACATCAACTTTCCGATGGATAACCGTGCCAGTGGTTTCTTATTCCCTACATTCGGTACACAACAATCCATCAACCAAACTTCACCAGAGTCCTATTTAGCGATTCCTTATTACTTCAACATTGCACCAAATTACGACGACACCTTGACCGTAATGCAGATGTCCAAGCGAGGCACCGTACTTGGTAATGAATTCCGTTATCTACAACCTAACCACAGCGCGACACTTACCACTCATTGGTTACGAGATAATCTCACTGCAAAAGACGGCATTGCTTACCTAGACAGTAGTGGCAACGTACAGCACACCAACCCAGTAACCGATCGATGGGATGCTCAATTGACCGCTCAGCAACACTGGGCCGAAGGATTGAACAGCGACATCTCTTGGCGTGAAGTATCGGACAAAAGCTTCTATGCAGACGTTCCGGTTGACACCACACTCGACACAGTCACAACGACTGAACGACACGTTAATCTGGCTTATCAAAACCAGAACTTCAGCTCTCATATTTCAATGTTGAATTACTTGAGACTGAGAAAAGACGCACCATACAACTATGAGAAAAAGCCTGAAATCGGCATGAGCTACTTTCACAATTTTGATAAAGGCGCGTTAAAAAACATCAACACCAACATCATAGCGGAGGCTACCGACTTTCAAGTTTCCTCCTCTCTTGCGCAAAAACCGGAAGCCAAGCGATCCTATTTATCACCGAGCGTGGATTACACGCTCGTTAAGCCCTATGGCCATTTAAAAGCGGAAGTGGTTGCCAACAAAGTACACTATACGATGCAAAACAATGGCTACAACACCACTGGCGCAAATGAACATGACATCACCGTACCTCAATATGCGCTTAATGGCGGGCTAACATTCGAACGTAACTTCAGCTTCGGTTCAAACGACTTTATTCAAACGCTTGAACCTCAAGTCCAGTACCTGTATGTGCCTTACCAAAACCAAAGCAATATTCCTGTATTCGACACGGCAGTACAAAGCTTGGACTTCAGCAACCTGTTTTCCTATAACCGTTTTTCAGGTTATGACCGTATCGGCGACACCAATCAGGTCTCTACCGCTTTAACCACACGTTTCCTGACAGCGGACGGAACCCCTCTTGCCCAAGCAGGTATTGGACAGATTTTTTATTTGGATGACCGCAAGGTTCAACTTACAGGCACCAGCATTGATACCAGTCGCGTATCGGACTACTACCTGAACCTTGGGCTTACTGTTGGTAAATTCAGCTTTGCCTCCACCAGCCAATATTCACGCCACAATTACGAATTGACGAATGCCAACAATCGCATGAAACTGGATCTCTCGCCAAGGTTTAAGTTCTTGCTGACCAATACCGTTGTGAATAACAACCGACCCGGTGAGCAAGAAAACGTTGCAACAGGGTTTAACTGGCGCATCAACGATAAATGGACCCTTGGAAGTTATTGGAACTATGACTTCACTGCAGAGCGTAAAACGGAAATCAATTCAGCAATCCGATACGACAGCTGTTGCTGGGCAAGTGAGCTGTCAGTTAAAGAAGCACAATTGGCAAATGGCTTGTATAATTACGGCATCCAGTACATGATTGAACTCAAAGGCCTCAGTTCCGTCGGAACACCTTTTTCAAAATACTTAACCAACAAACTAGATTTCTAATATGACATTATCAAACACTTGGCGACATACTCTGCTTGTCTTAGTCTTGACATCGACCGCACTCCTTCCAATCTCTTCATTTGCTGAACCGGAAAAAGGGCAATTGCTTGACCGCATCGTAGCCACGGTCAACGACGATATCATCCTGAAAAGCGAACTGGATCGCCAGGTTGCGGAAACCGAAAAGGATCTTGCCGCCCGTAATGTCCACATTGCAGACCTTGAGCAACTCAAGCGCAAAGTGTTGGATAAGATGATCATGGACAAACTGCAAATGCAGCGAATCAAATCCCGAGGCATACAAGTTCAGGATGAAGAAGTGCTGGCACAAGTTGAAGACATTGCTAAACGCAACAATCTAACCGTTCTAGAGCTAAGAGATCGCCTGAACTTATCTGAGCCTGACGGATTTCAGCATTTTCGTGAGCGCATTCGTCAACAAATGTTGTTCCAAAAACTCAGACAAGTTGAGGTACTGGACCAAACACAAGTCACTGAAGACGAAATCAACAACTACTTACAACGTCAGAGCCTGATACAAAACAACTTCGAATACCATATCGGCCATATCATGGTGAATCTGCCAGATTCTGCCACACCTGCTCAACGTGACGATGCCAAAAAGAAAGCCGAAACCATCCTAAAAAAACTTGAAGACGGTGAAGACTTTAGCCAGGTCGCCGTACGCTACTCTGAAGGCACTAAAGCATTGAACGGTGGTGACTTGGGCTGGCTGACCACAGACCAGATTCCGACCTTCTTTACCAGCATCGTTGAGTCACTTAAAGTTGGACAATTGAGCGGCATTATCCGCAGCCCGATTGGTTACCACATCATCAAGTTGCTTGGTAAGCGCGACAAAGGAAGCAAACTCGTTGAGCAATATCATTTGTACCGCTTTATTTTGCTGTCTGACAATGCGCAAAAACAAGCTGCTCCACCGAAAGCGTTGGTTGAACTGGCAAATAACATCAAATCCCTTGAAGACTTCAAAAAATTGAATAAACAATACTCAGACATCCCCGCTTCAGTCAACGCACACGGTAACCTCGGTTGGCAAACGATACAACAAATGCCACTGCAATACGCTAAGGCCATTGCTGGGGTAAAACCGCATCATACTGCAATTCCTTTTGCTACCGAACAGGGTTGGGTTATTTTGTACCTTGCAGACAAGCGTCAGCAAGACTTGAACGCTGCCAATAAACGTAAACAAGCGATGGAAACCTTGCGCCTGAAAAAGGCCAACGAAGCTTATGAAATCTGGCTGCGCCGCTTGAAAGATGACGCCATTATAGACATCAACCTTGGCAAACAGAACGACCTTGATAACGATAAGGCGAACATCAATTAATGTCTGACTTCAAACGTATTGTCATCACGTCAGGAGAACCTGCAGGCATTGGACCTGAACAAATCGTTCAGCTTGCGCAATCAGACTTAAGTTTTGACCAGAATGTCGAATGCATTGTCATTGGTAACAAAGCCTTATTGGAACACAGAGCCAAACAGATTGGACTGCCAATCAACATTGAGCACTTCGACTTCAACCAACCTGCCAGCAAAAATCTGCCAGGTTGGGTCAGGCTCATAGATATTCCATTGGCTGAACCCTCAATTGCCGGTCAACTCAATGTCAAAAACGCCGACTATGTTTTGCAAATGCTAGGCACTGCGATTCAAGGGTGCATGAACAATGACTTTGACGCCATGGTGACGGGTCCTATCCATAAAGGCATTATCAATGAAGCTGGTTTGAAGTTCACGGGGCACACCGAACTTCTGGCAGAGGCTTCCAATACAGAACAAGTAGTTATGATGCTTGCCACTCCGCAGCTGCGCGTGCCTTTGGTAACAACCCACTTACCACTGCGTGATGTGCCTGATGCCATCACGGCAGAACTCTTGGAGAGCGTTATCCGCATCCTGCATGACTCTTTGCAAAACCAGTTTGGCATTGAACAGCCTAAAATCTTCATCATGGGCTTAAACCCGCATGCCGGAGAAGACGGTCACCTTGGAACTGAAGAAATTACCGTCATCAACCCTGTTATCAAAAAGCTTCAGCAGGAAGGTATGGATTTAATCGGCAGCTTGCCTGCTGATACCATTTTCAGCCCTACCAACCTTGAAGCCGCTGATGCTTTTCTTGCCATGTATCATGACCAAGGGTTACCGGTATTGAAAACACTTGGTTTTGGCAAAGCCGTAAATGTGACCTTAGGGCTGCCATTTGTCCGTACATCTGTTGATCACGGAACCGCTCTAGGTATCGCCGGCACAGGGAAAGCAGACATTAACAGCTTTCAATACGCTATTCAGGTTGCACTCGAGATGACAGGAAAGCCATGAGAGAAAAGCGCACCAAAACATCCGGTCACCAGCACAAGAAACGTTTCGGTCAGAACTTTCTAAACAATCCAAAAATTATTGATCGGATTGTCGCGGCAATTCGCCCTATGTCCGAGCAACATTTGGTGGAAATCGGTCCGGGTGAAGCCGCCTTGACTGAGCCATTGCTTCAAGTCGTTAGAAAACTGGACATTATCGAAATCGACAACGATCTTATTGGGCCGCTGACTAAGCGATTCGGCAACATGAAGGCATTCAACCTTCACCACCATGACGCTCTAACTTTCGATTACGCAACGCTGGTTGAAAATGAAGAAAAACCAACGGCGGCATTGAGAATCGTCGGCAACCTTCCCTATAATATTTCTAGCCCGCTTCTATTCCATTTATTGGAGTATTCGGCTTTAATTGAAGATATGCATTTCATGTTGCAGAAAGAAGTGGTTGAACGCATGACAGCAAGTCCTGGTGTCAAAGCTTACGGACGACTGAGCGTAATGATGCAATATGCTTGTCAGGCGGAATATTTATTCACCGTTGGTCCAGAAAACTTCACCCCACCGCCCAAAGTGGATTCAGCCATCGTTAGGCTAGTCCCGTACCGCTCAAAACCTTTTCAGGCGAAAGACGACAAAACCTTTGCGGATTTGGTGAAACAAGCTTTTTCACAGAAGCGTAAAACCCTGCGCAACAATTTGAAAGGTTGGTTAACGGCAGAGCAAATCGAAGCATGTGGCATTGCCCCTTCAGATAGAGCGGAAAGCATCGACATTGAAGGATTTGTAAAACTGGCAAATTTTTATCAGGAGACTTTATAAGGCATGGCAACCTACGTTATAGGAGACCTACAAGGCTGTTATGATGATTTAATGCGTTTACTGGACAAGATTGAATACGATTCCAGTAACGATGAGCTATGGTTTGCCGGCGACATCGTTAACCGCGGCCCAAAATCATTAGAATGCTTAAGGTTTGTCAAAGAGCTTGGTGACTCAGGGAAAATGGTATTGGGAAATCATGACTTCCACCTGCTTGCCGCCTATACAGGACTGGATAAATATCGCGCCAAAACCGACACCCTGCAGCCGATTCTGAAAGCGGATGATGTTGACGAGTTAGTCAACTGGTTAAGACACCAACCACTCATGGTGGAACACTCCACCCTTCCTGTTGTCATGGTGCATGCTGGCATTCCCCCTCAATGGACAATTGAGCAAGCAAAAGACTATGCAAAAGAAGTGGAAGCCGTTATTCAGGCGGATGACTGGAAACAAAGCCTAAAACACCACCTATTCGGCAGCGAACCAAATGAGTGGAGCGACAAGCTAAGAGGCTGGGATCGCATCCGATATATTTTAAATGCACTGGTAAGAATGCGTTATTGCGATAAAAACGGTAAACTTGATTTCAAAAGCAAGATGGCACCAACAGATAAGACTCATAAAGCCAAATATCAACCGTGGTTTACCATTGACGAACGTAAAAACCTCGACAAGCAGATTTTTTTCGGGCACTGGTCGACACTTGGCGCAATCGATGCTTATAAAATACATTCAACAGATACCGGCTGTCTATGGGGTGGAGAACTCACCGCATATTGTCTGGAAACGGACGAGCGACATACCGTAGGCTGTGCGGAAAATTATCGTAAATAACCAGCGAATCATTCATGGCAGAAGAGCAACTAGACGAAACAGTTCAAATTGAAGATGAAGCCATTCCTTTAAAGCCAACTGCAGAAGAAATGCTTGAACGTCTGCACGATGTTGAGCTTGGCGATTTGGATTTGAAACAATTGACGGAAGAAGCAAAAGGCAACCAAGCTTGGCTGTTTGTCATGACAATGCCTGTCAGCGCACTATTTTTGGTCATCGTCACCCTACTTGGCACTTTTTTAACAGGCTACTTCATCGCCAGTTTCATCATCGGAGCTACTTTCGTATTTCTCATTGGACAAATGCTAGATCAATACGAGCGCAAGTTTAAAAATCTAGCCCGTATAGAAGCCATGAAACGCATTGAAGCCGTTGAAGGCGAGTATGGATTACTACCGCATTTCAACGACTTTTTACCGACAAAATATCGCCATTTATGGCAAACCGTACGTAGAAAAAACTTCATCTATATCGAACAGTACATCGCCGCAATGAAACTCTTGCAAAACAAGCTAGACCGCGAAAAGTTCATTTATATCTGGCGACTAAAACACCCTGAAACCGACCCCAACCACGAACCAGAAGAGTAATTTACTTTCCACCACCTCGACAAAGCGGCGAGTCTGAAACTTGTGGAGATTCCAACCACTCTTTTGGTGAAAACGTGTGCAATGCCAGCGCATGAAATTTTGGCATTTCTTCCGATAATACCTTATACACAGCTTGATGTCGTTTTACTTTAGATAATCCCTCAAACTCTTCTGCTACCAATGTCATCTTGAAGTGAGATTCTGTTGCGGGCCCTGAGTGCATGTGACTTTCATTTTCCATATTCAGATAATTAACGTGAAATGTACTTTCTATTTTTGACTCTATTGCGCTCTGTAAACTCATTCTTTTCTCAATCATAATTTGGAATAATTCGCTATATAATAACGTTTAGACTAAAAGCAATAAACTTGAAATTTTTCATCAAACCCCATAAAGGACTTGATATGAAACATATCGCCAGCACTCAATTCTTCAGATTCAATCTGTTTTCTTTGGTTCTGCTGCTAATGATTCCGCTATCTGGCTATGCAGAAATAACCAATCCGGCCAATCATACTCTAAAGGTTTTTCCAGAACTTCAGACTCCTCCAAGCGATCGTTTTCCAGGTGACCCACCAGAACACAAAGCGGTTTATATGTGGAACAAATCCGACCCAGATTATCAAACACATATTTTGAACTCTATTCAAGCGATGATTACTGAATTTGGGGACAATGTTGCTATTGCTGTCGTTGCCATCGGGCCTGGTATTCATGTTTTAGCAAAACACCCTCAGCGTAAAGTTCCGCCAGAAATCTATGCTCGCGTCAAAAGTCTTGCAACAGACTATCACGTGCGCTGGATTGCCTGTGGTAACACCATGAAAACTATTGGCTGGACTGACCAAGATATTCGTCCTTTTGCTGAGTACGCGCAAGTCGGCGCCGCCGCTCTGATGGCACTTCAAGAGCACGGCTATAAGCTATTGGTTTGGTAACACCAGCCAATCTAAAAAGGAGCTAAACAGGCTCCTTTTTTGTTTTTATAGAGCTAATCAGATTTCACAAACCTAACTTATCGTTTTAGCGTAATCTGTTAAAATAACTTTGATTGAATTGAAATAAACAATAGGGAAACACCATGCACAAAATCACCGTAGTCGGTCAGGGAGAATGTGAGTTTGAAGATCAATTTACATTATTAGAATGTTTAGATGAAGCTGGGTTTGATATGCCTTATAGCTGCCGAGGCGGAAACTGTGGAGCCTGTGAGGTAAGATTGTTATCCGGCAAAGTCGAGAATATTCAAGATACCGTTTATGAAACGGATGAAGCCCACATTCTTACTTGTAGTGTCATTCCGATTAGTGATATTAAAATAGAATTAATCTAAACCGCTTTCGGCCTTATTCACAATAAGGCCATGCAATTATCTGGTAAAGTTGCAATAAACCTTGTTCTTGTCACCAGAAGTCAGTTGAGTTGTTTGCGATATCGCTTGCGTTGAAGCCAAAGAACTTAATACACCAATGGTAAACATAACAATTCGCTTCACACCTACTCTCCCAAGTAAAAATTCAAAACAAATATTTTGTCTTAGAAACCCAAACGGAATGTTAAGCTTGAATGACATTTCGATGACAGAACATCTGCAAACTCGACGAAACGCCTACAATAAATATTTTTTGTCACATTTTTGTCATAAACCATCTTTAATTGATTACAATTTGCACACTAAGTATTCATAACCAAGTCATCTCATGGAATTCCAAAACATAAATGAAATTGAAGACGCAACATTAAAAAGTCGCCGAGAGATGTTTCGTCTCGGAACCGCACTTCTTTTTATCATCTTCATCATGATTTTTTCTGCCAACCTACACGTGGGTTCCGGCAGCTTCAGCATTGAGTTGGTCGTCGGTGCGATGATTGGTGGCTACATGGCAATGAACATCGGTGCTAACGATGTCGCCAACAATGTCGGTCCTGCTGTCGGCTCAAAAGCCGTCACCCTGGCGGGCGCCATTATCATCGCAGCTATCTGTGAGTCTGCCGGAGCATTAATTGCTGGCGGCGATGTCGTCAACACAATTAAAAACGGTATTATTGACCCCGCACTAATCAAGGATGGACATACGTTTGTTTGGTTGATGATGGCGGCTTTGTTGTCTGGTGCTATCTGGCTTAATGTCGCCACAGCGCTTGGCGCACCAGTTTCCACCACGCACTCCATCGTTGGCGGCGTTTTAGGCGCTGGCGTTGCAGCAGCAGGCTGGGATATCGCGAACTGGGATAGAATGGGATCCATCGTCGCAAGCTGGGTCATCTCTCCTGTTATCGGAGGCATCATTGCCGCAAGCTTCCTACTATGGATAAAACGCAGCATCACCTACCAAGAAGATATGGTTGCGGCTGCTAGAAAAATGCTCCCACTTTTGATTGCCATTATGGCTTGGGCTTTCTCGACATACATCATCCTAAAAGGCTTCAAAAAGATTTGGAAAACTGACTTTTCTATCGCTGCATTGATTGGCTTTTGTATTGCGGTTTTGGTTTATCTAGTCTTAAGACAGGTCATGAAAAAGCAGGCCAGCGCCATGAAAAATGAAAAGGCTAGTGTCAACACACTTTTCACCATTCCACTTATTTTTGCAGCAGCCCTTCTCAGTTTTGCCCATGGCGCTAACGACGTCGCGAATGCAGTGGGCCCGCTTGCCGCTATTAATGATGCTATAGCCCACGACGGTGTCGCATCTACTGCCAACATTCCACTTTGGATTATGTTAATCGGCGCATTGGGTATCAGCTTAGGCTTGGCACTCTTTGGTCCTAAACTGATCAAAACCGTTGGTGAAGAAATCACCGACTTGGATCAAATGAGAGCCTTCTCTATTGCCATGTCAGCCGCAATTACAGTCATAGTCGCTTCTCAGTTAGGCTTACCGGTAAGCTCGACCCACATTGCTGTGGGTGGGATTTTCGGTGTTGGTTTCTTACGAGAATATCTGAAACGCAATCATGCAAAAACCATTCAAAAAATTCGTGAGCACTATCAAAGCTTAGGTCAAACAGATGTAGATCAATTTATTAAGCAATTTTCCAGTGCCAGCTTGATTCAGAAGAAACACATGTTAGCAGAGCTTAAGCAACATAAAGCCTCGGTGGAGCTTACGAAAAAAGAACGTAAGTCACTGAACAAGGTTTATCAAAAAGAATTGGTTAAGCGCTCTGCATTCTTGAAAATCGTCGCCGCTTGGCTGATTACCGTACCGGCTTCTGCATTCCTTGCAGCACTTATTTATTTTACGATTCGCGGCATTATGGTGCCGTAATACTGGAGCGAGAGGAAGTTAAACTTCCTCTGCTTTCTCATCCGCTTTCAAATCCAATGGGAAACGACAGGTAAACTTCGAGCCAACACGTATCTGACTTTGAATAGTTAACACTGCCTGATGTCTTTCAAGAATGTGCTTTACGATTGCTAGGCCAAGACCTGTGCCACCAGTATCTCTAGACCTTGCTGTATCAACACGATAGAAACGTTCAGTCACTCTAGGAATGTGTTCTTGAGCAATGCCGATACCTGTATCCTCTACCTCAAAGAAAATACCTTTTTGTGTTTGATACCAGCGAACCGTTATGCGACCGTTTTCAGGCGTGTAGCGCACGGCATTGGAAATAAGGTTTGTGAACACACTGGTTAGCGGCATCAGATAGCCCACTATTTTTAAACCCTCTTCGACTTCAAATGTAAACTGATGCTTGTCCGCACTGATCAGCCCTGCATTTTGCTGCAACCCTCCCAGAATGGCTGGCACATCCACCACCTGTCTGTCTTCTGTCAACGTCTCGGATTCCATTGCAGACAAAGTCAACAGATCATTGATAATAGACTGCATTCTTAAAGATTGCTTATGCATCTGTTCTAAAGGTTTCTGCCAAGTCACATCCTGCGTCGGCATATCAATCATCATTTCGAGATAGCCATTAAATACAGTCAAAGGTGTTCTCAATTCATGCGAAGCATTGGCAATAAAGTCTTTACGAATCTGCGCCAGATTGTATAACTCATGGATGTCTTTGATGACAATCAAACGGTGATGCTGATAGTACTCAAAAACTGACACACTCAAGACACGCTTCATCCCTTTAAATGAAGGCAAAATAAGCGGCTTTGAATAATCTTCATTTTTAAGATAAGCTATAAATTCCGGCACCCTGACCAAGGGCTCCAAAGAACGGGTAACGTCTGAATGTCTCAAGTGTAATAAACGCTTTGCAGCTGCATTAAACCACTCGATTTTGCCATTGGGATCAATGGAGACAATGGCATCAGGGATTGACATCGACGCCGCTTGCAATTGCTGATACTTATTTGCCTGCAGCTCTGCTAACTTTTCCAGCGAACGCTGTTTTCTCGAAACCAGGTAGCCTATTTCAGACCAAAAACCTGACCCTGGTGGATAAGGTGCTTTTGAGCTTCCTTTTATCCAGAGCTCAAACTTTCTTAAACTATAGAAATGACGTGCCAGATAAAAAACCAGATAGCCTGCAACGGCAATCTCATAATCTTCAATCAGCCAACCAATGAAAAGTGCCCCCCAAAGGGTTGCAATTGTCCAGGTGAGTTCTCTTGATACACTTTCGGTCAATGTGACAAACCTACTTGCGATTATTCTGTAGAAAAACGATAACCTGCACCCCTAACGGTTTGGATAACGTTAGCAGCACCAACAGGCTCTAAGATTTTTCTAAGGCGTCTAATGTGAACATCCACCGTTCTTTCTTCAACGATAATGCTTTCACCCCAGACATGATCTAATAATTGTGAACGAGTATAGACACGATTCGAATGTGTCATAAAGAAGTGCATCAACTTAAATTCAGTAGGACCAAGCTTCACCTCCTCACCATCGACTGTGAAACGATAACTGCTTAAATCTAACTGTAGCGTGCCTGCTTTAATAACTTCAGAAGAATGCTTGTCCGGCATGTGACGTCTAAGCAATGCATGACACCTTGCCACTAACGCACGCGGAGAGAAAGGCTTAACGACGTAGTCATCAGCCCCGGCTTCAAAGCCTTTTACTTGATCGTTTTCTTCACCTTTTGCCGTCAACATCAATATCGGAGTATGACCGACTTGATCATGTTGACGAATTCTTTGCGCTAAAGAAACACCCGATGTACCAGGAAGCATCCAGTCTAGAATAATACAATCAGGCTTGTGTTCTAAAAGTAAGTTCCAGCCTTGTTCGGCATTCGGCGCTTCTATAACGTTAAAATCGGCTGCTGATAAAGTGAAGTTCAGCATATCTCGGATTGCGGCTTCATCTTCAACAACCAACACGGTATGGCGATCTGACATCTTGTCTTAACCCTCGTGATCAAATGAATTGATAAAGGCTACTAGGCTTGCTTTATCCAATTCTCTCACGTCCTTACCTTTAATCAAGTAAATAATACTTTCACCGATATTGCGTGCGTGATCTGAAATACGTTCTACCGCACGAAGCGTAATTAAAATTTCTGCAAGACATGCTGCATTTTCAGGTGATGTCTTGAACCCATCAATAACGTCTTTGTACGCATCTTTGTAGATATTATCAACACTTTCTTCTTCTTGAATTAACTTCAAAGAAGCTTCTGTTGTAACGCGCGCAAAACCATCCAGTGCATCGTGCAACATATTGATGGAACGGTTAGACATATCAATCAACGGAATGTAACCCGGCAAAATCGCACAATTATCAACTTGTTCATTTGCAAAAGTTAGCACCATTTTGGCAATTTTAACGATTTCATCACCGATACGCTCCAAGTCAATCGCGATACGAATCGTCGCGATAATCAGTCTTAAGTCAGATGCTGTAGGATGCTGTCTTGCCAAGACTTTTGCACAAAGCTTATCAATCACCATTTCCGCATTATTGACAGCTCTGTCCAACAAAATAACTTCTTGTGCACGATTAACATTGCTCTCAGTCAAAGCCATCATCACCCCTTCGAACTGGCTCTCGACCAAACCACCCATTTCCAAGATATGGTTAAACAAATCTTCTAGGTTGCGATTCAACTCACCCGAAATGTGTGATGTAAATTCTCTTTTGTCCATCTACCTTTCCTCTTAAAATTCTAAAACCTGCCTGCCTATCCAGAACACCCGCAAACAAAGCAATGGCTTGATGTTTGCACTTACTCCAAAAACTTGATAGCACTCCGGCTTTACACCCTGTTCTGACAGGCTACGTAGCGCACATATAGTTTTTTCTTTATGCACAAAGCAGGTCTTATCGAAGTAATGTAAACTTAGGTTTCGTATTTTTCAAATAAAACTTCTTTGCTCTATGTAGATTCTTGTCTGAATAGACGCGATTTGACAGCAAAAAATGCCATGATTTCGTAAAATATGAACCCACTCGTTCACTTGGAAACCAATACGCAAAAAATATACGTAAAAACACGAAACCCTTAACCTATGAGTTACGCCAAGAAATATAGCTTACGGAAATGACAAGTAGGTTAAACTTTCAAGGTAAACTTGACAGTTTTATTACGCCCCAAAAAAGAATTTTATTTGCACCATTTTGATGCATTGTAAGCTTTTTTCATTATCACCTCGCATCATCAAAGAACATCCTTTTTTCTTACATTTCATACACTTATGTTATTCAAAAAAATAATTGGAATTTTGGCACAGTTCAAGCTATCATTTTGCCTGTTTAAATCTATAAAAACAGCGCTGTTTTTGCGCTCTTAACACAACGATAAGGACACAGCATGTCACAAGAAATCTTTGACCTAATGAAAGACAACGACGTTAAGTGGGTTGATCTTCGATTCACTGACACCCATGGTAAAGAGCAACACGTTACGATTCCAGCATCAAAAGTTGACGAAGACTTTTTTGCCGATGGTGAAACATTTGACGGTTCTTCCATCCAGGGGTGGAAAGGCATTAACGATTCAGACATGCTATTGATGCCGCAAACAGACGGTTTCTTCATGGATCCATTCACAAACGATCCAACACTTATCATTCGTTGTATGATCGTTGAACCAGCAACCATGGAATCTTATGAAAAAGATCCTCGTGGTATCGCTAAGAAAGCAGAATCTTACCTAAAATCAACTGGTGTTGCTGATGCTGCGTTCTTCGGTCCAGAACCTGAATTCTTTATTTTCGACGATGTTCGCTGGGGCGCGGACATGTCTGGTAGCTTCGTTAAAATCGATGGTAATGAAGCCGCTTGGAACACGGAAAAAGTTTATGAAGGCGGTAACATGGGTCATCGCCCTAAAGTTAAAGGTGGTTACTTCCCAGTTCCTCCAGTTGACCAACTTCATGAAGTACGTGCTGACATCTGCGCAATGGCAGAAGCAATGGGCCTTAAACTAGAAGCTCACCACCATGAAGTAGCAAACGGGGGTCAATGTGAGCTAGCGGTTGCAGGTAACACTTTGACTGCAAAAGCTGATGAAGTTCAAATTTTGAAATATGCAGTACATAACACATGCCAAGCGCTAGGTAAAACAGCGACTTTCATGCCTAAGCCAATCGTTGGTGATAACGGTTCTGGTATGCATATCAACATGTCTTTGTCTAAAGATGGTAAAAACATCTTCGCTGGTGACGTTTACTCAGGTCTTTCTCAAGAAGCAATCTGGTACATTGGTGGCTTGATGAAGCATGCTCGTGCATTGAACGCTTTCACTAACCCTGGTACAAACTCTTACAAGCGTTTGGTTCCTGGTTTCGAAGCGCCAATTCTACTGGCATACTCTGGCAAAAACCGTTCTGCTTCTATCCGTATTCCATACGCACCTTCTGAGCGTTCACGTCGTGTTGAGCTACGTTTCCCAGATCCTACTGCAAACCCATACTTGGCGTTCGCAGCTTCAATGATGGCTGGTCTAGACGGAATTCTTAACAAGATCGATCCAGGCGAGCCTGCAGAGAAAGATCTATATGATCTTCCTCCAGAAGAAGAAGCAACTTACAAAACAGTTTGTGCATCTCTAGACGAAGCTTTGTCTGAATTGGATAAAGACCGTGACTTCTTGAAAGCAGGTGGTGTATTCACTGATGATGCAATCGATTCTTACATCGCATTGAAAATGGAAGAAGTTACTCGCTTCCGTGCAACAACTCACCCAATCGAATTCGATATGTACTATTCAAGCTAATCGACATTCGACTGCTAAAAAACCCGCCTCGTGCGGGTTTTTTTATACCTGAAACCCAAGTAACGTTTTAAAAACGCTGAATGCATTATGAAAATACAACAACAAGGCTTCTGCCATACTGAAATATCCACTAAACTGGGCAACAAAATAAAATCAGACAAGGACAATCAATGTTAAAAAGTTTTTTCTGGCGCAAGGAATGGGCTCTATGGGCTTGGGGAGGTATATTCCTGTTGGTTTCTGTCACGTGGCTTCAAGTCTATCTGACAGTACTTCTGAACTCTTGGTATGGTAAGTTTTACGACATCCTACAGAAAGCCAATGACATCCAAGCTTTTTGGCACAGCATGATTGAATTCACCTACATCGCTATCCCATACATTTTTATCGCCATGTTCGCCTTTTACTTTGCACAGCACTACTCTTTCCGCTGGCGTCAAGCAATTACCTTTCACTACCTGCCACATTGGGAAAACTCTCCACACACTATAGAAGGGGCTTCACAGCGTATCCAACAAGACACTTATGAGTTTGCAAAGAGCCTGGAAAGTTTAGGGCTGGGCATGTTTCGAGCTGCCCTAACACTAATCGCCTTCATTCCAATTCTCTGGACACTCTCTAGCAAAGTGACTTTACCTTATTTAGACCATATTGAAGGCTCACTGGTATGGATTGCTTTAATCACATCCATTGGTGGAATACTAATTTCCTATGTCGTGGGGATTAAGCTTCCAGGCCTGGAGTATAACAACCAACGTGTTGAAGCCGCCTACCGGAAGCAACTTGTTTACTCTGAGGATGACAAAGCTTTTGCAAACATTCCTTCCTTGACAGAACTCTTCACCGGACTTAGAACAAACTATTTCCGCATGTTCAACCACTACTCCTACTTTACACTTTGGAGTACGCTTTATAGCCAAGTGATGATTATTCTGCCTTATTTATTGATGGCACCCTCACTCTTTACCGGCGTAATCTCTTTAGGGATTGTTACTCAAACCGGGAATGCATTCGGAAAAGTAAATGACAGCTTCTCCTACTTGATTGACAGATGGACAGATATCACCAAATTCATCTCAGTGGTGAAACGTTTGAACGAGTTTGAAAAACACCTGATACATGGTATTGAACCGAATCACCCTAACCTGGTTACCACACCAAAAGATTATTCTGTTTAAACGAACCATATTTGATCCAATAAAAAAGCCCCGAGATTGTTTCCAACTTCGGGGCTTTTTCATTCATCCCAGCAAAATCTACCAGGTTGGGGGAAGTGTCACACCATTAGTGAGAACTATGATTAGGATCCCATCCTTCCAGCACATACTCCGCCCCACAATATGGACACTTTGATTTACCGGTTTCTTCAATCGGCAGCATGATTTTCGGGTGAGAGTTCCATTGCTCCTGTCCTTTCATCGGACAAGTTAAAGGAACATCATCATAGGTTATTTTTACAACAGTTTGATTCGACATATCTTCTCTCTTAAAACGTAAATCTTAAGCGACTGGCGTTAACCAATCCATGTGTTTGGCAGAACGGCCATGCACAACATCAAAATATTTCGTTTGCAACAACTCAGTTACCGGTCCTCTAGAGCCTGAACCGATTTGACGGTTATCCAGCTCACGAATCGGTGTTACTTCAGCCGCAGTACCAGTAAAGAAAGCTTCGTCTGCGATATAAACTTCATCACGAGTAATACGTTTTTCGCGAACTTCAAACCCTTCTTCTTTCGCCATTTGAATGATGGTTTTACGAGTAATACCATCTAGCGCTGCCGTCAATTCAGGCGTGTAAAGCACACCATCCTTCACCATAAAGAAGTTCTCACCAGAACCTTCCGATACATAACCTTCTGTATCCAACAATAACGCTTCATCACAGCCGTGACTAATGGCTTCTTGCAATGCCAACATGGAGTTCATATAGGCACCGTTTGATTTCGCTTTGGTCATCGTGACGTTAACATGGTGACGCGTGAAAGAAGAAGTCGCGATTTTAATACCGCGTTGAAGATTCTCTTCACCCATGTAAGCGCCCCATTCCCATGCGGCGACAATAATGTGTGTTTTCAGATTATCTGCACGTAACCCCATCCCTTCTGATCCGTAAAAAACCATCGGACGAATGTAGGCGGATTTCAAATTGTTTTCGCGAACCGCTGCACGTTGCGCTTCATTGATTTCTTCTTTGGAGAAAGGCATCGGCATATTCATGATTTTTGCCGAATTGAACAAACGGTCAGTATGCGCTTCTAGACGAAAAATCGAAGTTCCTTGCTCTGCTTCATACGCACGAACCCCCTCAAAAACACCCATTCCGTAGTGTAATGTGTGGGTTAACACATGAGTCTTGGCTTCACGCCAGTCCACCATCTCACCATCAAACCAAATCAGGCCATCACGGTCACTCATTGTACGCATTGCAACATCCTTCGTTAATTATGATTTAATTATTACCTTAAACGAATCATTTTATCCCAATCGTCGCGTTTTATAAAATGAAAAGATGACAATTCATTGACTAAATAACCGCGTTTTTGCTTGAAATTCATTTTTTTATCGCTAAAATCATTACTTTGATTCCTAATCAAAAAATGCCACTTTCATGAAGAAAGCAATCCCAAGCCCGTCTTGCGATTGCTTTTTTGTTTTATGGCACAGCGATAAACAAAGCAGTAATTTAAACGTACCTTAAAAATAAAGAGATATTAGAACTGAGTATGACAACACCTTCTGAAGCGATTATGAACACCTATTCTCGGCTACCGGTTATGTTTGTGTCCGGTTCAGGTGCCGTACTCAAAGACAACCATAATAACGAATATCTTGATGCCGTCAGCGGTATTGCCGTGTGTAGTCTTGGACACGCACACCCTGCTATTGCCGAAGCCATTTGCAATCAAGCAAATCAGTTGATTCACACCTCCAACTTATATCAAGTTGAAAAACAGATGCAGCTGGCAGAAAAACTGATAGCTTTATCCAATATGGATCGCGTTTTCTTCAGCAATTCAGGTGCTGAAGCCAATGAAGCAGCGTTGAAAATTGCTCGTAAATTTGGCCATCAAAAAGGCATTGAACGCGCAAAAGTCATCGTTATGGAAAATAGCTTCCACGGCAGAACACTTGCCACCCTTTCCGCCACAGGCAACGAAAAAGTTCACGACGGTTTTTACCCTCTAGTTGAAGGATTCGTTCGTGTACCTTATGACAATGTTGGTGCAATTGAAGCACTTAGCAATGACCCGGACATTGTCGCTATTCTAGTAGAACCTGTTCAAGGCGAAGGCGGGGTACACGTTCCAAAAGACGGCTACCTAAAAGCACTGAAAACACTTTGCGAGCAAAACGACTGGTTACTTATGCTGGATGAAATTCAGACGGGTATCGGCAGAACCGGAAAATGGTTTGCCCACCAGCACGAAGGTATTGTTCCAGATGTCATGACCCTTGCCAAAGCACTAGGAAACGGTATGCCGATTGGCGCCTGCTTAGCAAAAGGTAAAGCTGCTGAAGTGTTTGCGCCTGGTAACCACGGTACAACTTTCGGGGGCAACCCGCTTGCCTGCGCGACAGGAATTGCCACCCTACACATCATGGAAACACACAACTTTATCGAACATGTGAACACCAAAGGCCAAATGATTGTCGAACGCTTTAAAGAAGCATTGAAAGATATTGCTCACGTTGTCGACATTCGTGGAAAAGGATTTATGATTGGCATCCAACTAGACCATCCATGCGGTGATTTAGTGCAAAAAGCTTTGGAACAAAACCTACTCATCAATGTCACTCGTGGCGACACCATTCGCCTGCTACCGCCATTTGTTATCCAAAACCAGCAAATAGATGAAATGATTGAAAAAGTAGTCAACCTGGTAAAAAACCACCAGGCTCAATAAAAATTAAACTAACCGATTAGGATTATGAGACATTTTTTAACACTAAAAGACTTCACTACAAGTGAGTTGCAATCGCTTTTGGTTCGTGCAACAGAACTGAAAGCCATGCAGAAAGCTGGTGAAATCTACGAACCTTTAAAAAACCAAACGCTGGCAATGATTTTTGAAAAATCATCGACGCGTACACGCCTCTCTTTCGAAATCGGCATGACCCAACTTGGTGGACACGCTCTATTCATGTCTCCTGAAGCAACGCAACTTGGTCGTGGCGAACCGATTGAAGACAGCGCAAAAGTCATCTCCAGCATGGCGGATGGCATCATGATCCGTACCTTCGGGCACGACATCGTGGAAACCTTTGCAGAACACTCTTCTGTGCCGGTTATCAATGCATTAACCGATGATTTCCATCCTTGCCAACTTTTGGCTGATATGCAAACCTACTACGAACACCGTGGTTCAATTAAAGACAAAACGGTTCTTTGGGTGGGCGATGGCAACAATATGTGTCACTCCTATATCAATGCTGCCGCTCAGTATGGCTTCAAATTACGTATTGCAGCGCCTGAAGGCTATGATCCTAATGCAGAATTGGTTCTGGCTCATGCTGATCGTGTAGAAATCTTCCGCGACCCAATGGAAGCCGCAGAAAATGTCGACTTAGTTGTGACAGATGTGTGGGCCAGCATGGGGCAAGAAGAAGAACAAAAAAAACGTGAAAAGGCATTCAAAGACTTTCAGGTCAACACCGCACTGATGCAACGTGCTGACAACGATGCTCTTTTCATGCACTGCCTGCCAGCGCACAGAGGTGAAGAAGTCACCGCTGAAGTCATTGATGCACCTGGCACCGTTGTTTGGGATGAAGCTGAAAACCGCCTTCATGCACAAAAAGCCTTGCTAGAATTTTTGATGGCAAGAAAAAAATAATTTCAAAAAGACATATCTGTTTAGATACAAAAAAGCCCTCTTTCGAGGGCTTTTTTGTTTATCTTATAGACAGCAAATCCACATCATTTACGTCCGGCAAACGCCTGACCAAGTGTTCCACTATCAATATACTCAAGCTCTCCGCCTAACGGAATACCTTGTGCGAGACGAGTCACTTTAATTCCCAAAGGTTGTGCCATTTGCTGAATGTAGTGTGCCGTCGCTTCGCCTTCGGCAGTGGGGTTGGTTGCCAAAATCAACTCCTCTACTCCCTCTTCCTTCAGGCGTTGCTCCAACTGAGGCAAACCAATCTCTTCTGGACCGATCCCATCAATAGGAGACAAGTGCCCCATCAGCACAAAATATAAGCCTCGATAAATTCCAGATTGCTCTATCGCCAAAACATCGGATGGCGATTCAACCACACACAACTCATTTGCATTTCTGGAAGGCGAACTGCATAAGTGACAAATCGGATCTTCCGTCAAGTCACGACAGCGCTCACAATGACCGATTTTCTCAATGGATTCCTGCAAGACATCTGCCAATTTTTGAGCGCCCTGCCGGTTGCGCTCCAACAAGTAGTACGCCATACGTTGTGCTGATTTAGGACCAACACTGGGCAAAATTTTCAAAGCGTTGACCAATTCCGTCAACAAAGGACTTTGCATAAAAATCTACCAGGTTGGGGTTAGAATGGCATCTTCATACCAGGAGGCATGTTCAACCCAGCAGTCAACCCGCCCATTTTTTCTTGCGTGGTCTCTTCCACTTTACGTGCAGCACTATTCACTGCCGCAGCAAACAAATCTTCCAGCATTTCTTTGTCGTCCATCAGACTATCGTCCAACTCGACTTTCACCAACTCATGACGCCCGGTCATCACAACCTTGACCATTCCGCCACCCGCTTCGCCAGTGACTTCCATTTTGGCAATTTCATCTTGCGCAGCTTGCATGTTTTTTTGCATTTCCTGCGCTTGCTTCATCAAATTACCTAGTCCGCCTTTTCCACCAAACATGGCCTCTCCTTGTCTTTTTATGTTGTTACTTCAACGTTTTTTTATATCAACGCACATCGCCAAGTGACTGTACCGACGAATCAATCACCCGCATATTTAGAATTTCCATAAACCCTTGGACATTAGGGTCTTGATATATCGATTGTACGGCATCTTGCTGCAGCAAAGCTTTTTGCTGTTGCCAATATTTTGCAGGCGTCAGGTGCTCACCTTCTGCCTCGATAAATTTCAACTCGCAAGCCAGTTTCTCTCTCACGGCTTCTTCAAGCTTACTCAACGCCAAATCCGATTTAGCACTCGCATGCTGCGGATCAACACTCAGTATTAGAACTTGTTGGTCATGGGACACCATCATAGACTGATTCACCAGCTCACCTGCCCAGCCATCCAAGTTCATTGCCTGCACCAACCTCACCCACTCTTCAACACCACTGCCATTAAATGCAGTCAAACTTTCCAGCATTGCTTCCGGTCGTATCTCATTGGATTCTGCTGCAATATTTTCTGCTTCTGGAGCAGGAGGAGATGCCGCGGGGGCAGCTTCAGGAGATTCAACCATCGCGTTCATTTGAACCTGTGGTGAACTCATTACACCTGCGTCCGCCATTACTTCATCTGCATCAAGCTCCATTCGAGCGAAATCGTCGCTGTACGCTTCTATAGGAACTTGCGGCATTTCTTCTGGCAGAGACGATTCTAAGTTGTAAGACTCAATTGTTTGGGCAGGTGACGCCTTTTCAACCGGCTGAATCTGAACACCAACATTTTCTGTAATAGGAGATACTGCTAAACCTGACAAGGCAGAACTATCAACACTCTCGATAGACGGCGCTGATGACTCAGCCATAACAGCTTCTTTAGCAGAGCGTGTTTCAACCTCTTTAGCAGAGGATTTAGTTCGGAGCTTTCCCAGAGATTGACTAATCTTCTCCTTCAGACTCATAAGATGCTGAACATCTTTATCGTCTTGCTCTGTGCCGCTAGCCGGCGTTGGCATTGAAGATTGTGGTTCAGCGATTTGAACTGTGGCAGCAACTGAGGCAGGCTCTGGTTGACGCTGTTCGGGGCTTTGCACCTGAGGCATAACAGGTGTTTCTGCCACTGTAGATTGCGGTTGAGCAGAAGCAGAGCGCTGCGTCGCAACAGGCACTTCAATCTTAGCTCCGTTTGACTGAACGGATGAAGAAGGCTGACCTGAGGAAGTTTGCGGTTCAAAAGCCAGCATGCGAAGTAACGCCATCTCGAAACCGATTCTGACATCCGGTGCCAAACGCATATCCTGTTGAGCCAGCAAAGCCACTTGATAAAGCATCTGCACCTTTTCCGGCAACAGCGTTTGTGCTACCTGATGCAGGAATGCCTCATCTACCAACGCTAAATCATTCAGTCCACCCAAAACTTGTATCAATGACAGTTGATGGAATACTTCAATCAGTTGATGATTAAGAGCTTCATAATCAACCCCCATGCGAGACAGTTCAACCATAACAGCCTTGATTTCATCAGGAGACTGGTTCAGTAACGCCGTCAAAATCTTCAGAACAAATTGCTGATCGACTAATCCCAACATGGCTTGCACAGGTTCAAACATTACTTGACCACCGCCATAGGCAATTGCTTGATCCAAAATACTCAAAGAATCCCGAGCTGAACCATCTGCACTTTTTGCAATCATACTTAAAGCGGATTCTTCAAAAGGTACTTGTTCCTGTTGAAGTATATATGCCAGATGAGTCTGAATCTGCGTTGGCGTCAATCGCATCAGATTGAACTGCAAACAACGTGATAAAACCGTAATCGGTAACTTATGAGGATCTGTCGTTGCCAGTAGGAATTTGACGTGCTCTGGTGGCTCTTCCAATGTTTTCAATAAAGCATTGAAACTGCTTTTGGAAAGCATATGTACTTCGTCTATCAAGTAAACTTTGAAGCGCCCTTGCACTGGTGCGTATTGAACATTTTCCAATAACTCACGCGTATCTTCCACTTTGGTTTTAGAAGCCGCATCCACTTCAATCAAATCAACAAATCGACCCTCATCAATAGAGCGACAAGTCGGACATTGCCCACAAGGTGTGGATGTAATGCCTTGCTCACAATTCAACGCCTTGGCGAAAATTCGGGCGATAGTGGTCTTACCGACACCTCGTGTACCAGTAAACAGATAGGCATGGTGAAGTCGCTGTTGATCCAAGGCATTGGATAGCGCTTGCATAACATGCTGTTGACCGACCAATTCGGAAAAGTTTTTCGGACGCCACTTACGGGCTAGAACGGTATAGCTCACGAATACAAATACTTTAGCTTCAAAATTGAAACTATTTTAACCTGTCTCGAATCACAATAGAAAAAACTTAATTGAACAATTACAATGAGAAAAGCAAATAAACAGATTAGTTGTGAAGTAGCAGAATGGGAGTGCAATATAAAGGGTGGCGACCCTATCCGCCGATCCTCGGCGCATGAATCAGAAGGTACCGTTGCTTCCTTCCGGACCTGGCGGGGTTCCCAACCCATCATCGCGAGGGGACGAACAGAGTCACCATTTTGTGAAGCGCCTATTATACAGAGTTCCCCCTCTTCTTTAAACATTGTTTCTCAAATTAAAAATCTTTAAAAATTCCAACGCCATACCTTTTACACACAAAACACACCAAAACCGCTCATTAATTGCACCCATATAATGCAATTCAATATAAAAAAGTAACGTTTTTTTAACAAAAAACAAAATTTAACTTTATATTTCAATAGCTTATTTTTAATGGTACGTCTTATGCTTAAAAATTATTACCTTTTTGGTAAATCATAATAAATTGGGAGATTGTGTAATGAAATCCAAAATGTTGTCCAAAACACTTGGCTTTGTTGCTGGGTTAACTTTAAGTGCAATGAGCTGGCAAGCAAACGCGGCAGAACCATTAAAAATCGGTTACAGCGATTGGCCTGGCTGGGTTGCTTGGGAAATTCCAATTCAAAAAGGCTGGTTTAAAAAAGCTGGCGTTGATGTAGATTTCGAATGGTTTGATTATGTTGCCTCTATGGATGCATACGCAGCCGGAAAACTGGATGCTGTTGGCATGACTAACGGTGATGCCCTAGTAACTGGTTCGACAGGTGCGCCGAGCACGATGATTATCATCAACGACTACTCAAATGGTAACGATATGATCGTCGGTCAACCAGGCATCACATCAATGAAGCAACTTAAAGGTAAGAAAATTGGTGTTGAAGTTGGGTTCGTAGATCACCTTCTAGTGTTGAAAGCACTTGAATCTGCTGGCATGAAGGAGTCAGACGTAACACTGGTTAACGTACCTACCAATGAAACACCTCAGGTTCTTGCTTCAGGCGAAGTATCTGCTGTAGGTGCATGGCAACCTAGTTCTGGGTTGGCACTTAAAGGTGTTCCTGGTTCAAAAGCTTTCTACACATCTGCCAATGATCCTGGGTTGATTTATGATGGTCTTTCAGTAAACCCTGAAAGCCTTGCTACTCGTAAAAAAGACTGGGAAAAGGTTTTGAAAGTTTGGTACAAAACTGTTGCCTATATCAAAGATCCAAAAACGCATGACGATGCGGTCAAAATCATGGCATCTCGCGTGAATATTGATCCTAAAGAATATGCATCTTTCTTAGAAGGAACCAAAATTCTGACTTTGGAAGAAGCAAAAGCAGCTTTCAAAAAAGGTCCTGGATTAGATTCAATCTACGGTTCTTCAAAAGTTTCTGACGACTTCAACGTTGCCAACAAAGTGTATGACAAACATCAAGATGTTAATGCTTACTTTGACGGTAGCTTAACTGAAGCAATGAAATAAATTTAACTCCCATCTCCGAAGCATTCGCTTCGGAGAGCTTTCCAAGTCTCAATAGACTTTTTTCTAGAAAACAAAAGGGGCTAACATGAAAGACAAGCCTATTTTCCGACATGAAGATGCCTTTTTACCGAACCTAATGGCTTTTGCATATGTCATTACAACCTATGTCGGTGGTTTTGCCCTCATAGTCTCAGACACCATTTTTGCAAATATATTGGGTACGTTTATCTTGGCACACTCTATGGTGATCGCAGCCTATCTCATTCACGAAACAGCGCACATGAGCCTATTCAGAGATAAAAAGCATAACCAAAGATATGCCGAATTATTGCTTTGGGTGACGGGCAGTAGTTATTCACATTTCGAAGACATTCGAAACAAACATAACCGTCATCATATCGACCGTGCCGATATCGTCTCATTTGATTTCAGACCGATACTCGCACAACACCCCAAATTTCTTAAACTCATTAAAACGCTTGAATGGGCTTATATTCCTGCGTTGGAAATTCTGATGCATGCCTTGGTGATTGTTTTACCTTTCATAAAGGAAAACCGCAAGGCTCGACGCACACGAGTAATTACCGTTCTCGCGCTTCGAATCGCATTTTTTGCGTGGCTGGCAAGCATTGGTTGGCAGGTATTGATTTTCTATCCGATTGCCTACCTGATGTTCATGACCGTGATGCGCTTTATGGATGTGCACCAACACACCTATGAGGTTTTTGAAACTCTTGACCAACCGCGCGGCCCTGAAGCCAGAATGCGCGATCGAGTATTTGAGCACAAAAACACCTACTCGAATTTGCTCTCCGAGAGACACCCTTGGGTGAACTTGCTGGTGTTGAATTTCTGCTACCACAATGTTCATCATGACCAACAACTGCAACCTTGGTATCGACTCCCCAAACTACATCAGGAAATCTATGGCGCGGACAAATCCCAGGTTTTAACTTTGGGACACTTGGCCAAAAGTTTTCACCGCTATCGCATACCCAGAATTTTGAATGGCGATCCGGTCTACTTAGATGTAAAAACAGATGAAGGCGAAACCTTTATCGGAGTAGATGGCGTCTCTTTCCTGACAGCTCATTAAGAGGATGACATGACACAAGTAAAAAAATTCTGGCCAATCCTGACTGGCAGACACACTTATGAGAAGACCTTGTCGACCAGAGGTCGAGGTCATGGCGAAATCATCAAAGCACCCATCCTCGCCTACCTTATCGAAACCAATAACGGACGTATCCTATTTGACGTAGGGTGTGATTATGAAAAAATCCAAAACACGGAAAAGCGTAAATTCTATTACGAGCATGAAGGTTTCCCTTTTGGTCCACCGGAAATGAACGAAGAAGAACGCCTACCCAATCGCTTGGAAATTTTGGGGCTAGCGCCAGAGGACGTCGATGTGGTTTTCTGCAGCCATTTGCACTTTGACCATGCAGGAGGACTATGTGAGTTCTGTAATGCGGAAGTTCATGTACACACCAGAGAGATGGATGCCGCAAAACAACCTGCTGACGAAGCTTACTTTGCCTCAGATTTCGACCTACCACTCAACTGGAAACTTCAAACTGGAGAATATGACTTAACCGCAGGTGTCAGTGCCATAGAAACCCCAGGGCATACTGCAGGTCACATGTCGATGTTAATTGAGCTACCAAAAGGGAGTCCTATCCTATTAGCTGGTGATGCCGCTGACCTGATGGAAAACATCGAAGACGAAATCGCTCCGGGCCTGTGCTGGCAGAATCAAGATCAACTGGCAATTGAAAGCATCCAGAAGCTGAAAAAACTCGGCAAAAGCCTACAAGCGGATATCTGGCCGAACCATGACTGGGCGTTCTTTCAAAAACATAATCGCTTCCCGAATTTTTTCGAGTAAGCCGAACCATCCAATATGCAACTTAAAACTTTTAAAACCCTTTGGGGCAATCAGCTAACCATCGACCAAGCCTGCAAACAAGCCATTGATGCGGGGTTTAGCGGCATTGAAGGTCAAACACCTGATAACCGCCAACAACAACTTGATATGCTGAATGCCATTCAAAACAATGCCTGTGACTATATTGCTGAGATTGTCACTGGCGGAGACTATGTCCCAGATCGAAGCTGGTCCCCCCAACAACATCTTGATGACTTGAAGCGTCAGCTAGACAATAGCATGATGCTTGAACCGCTATTTGCAACCAGCATTACGGGTTGCGATGCATGGGAGGAATCCCAAAGCATTGACTTTTTCAGCAAAGCTATTGAGCTTGCCGATGACTACAACATCACCCTGAGCTTTGAAACGCACCGTAGCCGTTCCCTTTTCACGCCCTGGGCAACCCGCAGGATTGTCGAAAGCCTTCCTAACATGAAGTTGACCGCAGATATTAGTCACTGGTGCGTTGTCTGCGAACGATTGATGGATTCAGAAATGAATACCATCGAAGCCATTGCCGACAGAGTTCACCACATTCATGGTCGCGTCGGCTATGATCAAGGCCCCCAAGTGCCAGATCCTGCTGCACCCGAGTATTATGAGGCACTGCATTCCCATCAGAAAATCTGGCGATTGTTTGGGGCAAACCAAGCTCAGCGAGGGTATAGTGTTTCAACATTAACGCCCGAGTTCGGACCAGATGGCTACTGTCACTTACAACCTTATACTCAAATGCCGGTGGCCGACATTTGGAAAATCAACCAATGGATGAGCTTGACCCTCCAACACGATTTCCAAAACTTTATAGAAACCTAACCACCGAACTGACTCAGAGCCATAACAGAAATTTCAAAGCAGGAATATTATGCAATCCTTCGCGGTGTTGACGCTCCTTGGAGCATCATTTTTATGGGGGCTCACTTGGTTACCCCTTAAATACTTACATGAACTAGGCTTCAACGGCATCCCCATTACCCTGTTCGTCTACAGCATTATGTTTGTAGTAACTTTGCCTTTTGTATGGAAATATAAAAACCTTATCTCAAAAAACTGGCCTGCATTGATTGGCGTCATGCTATTAGGCGGCGGGGCACAACTTGCGTTTAATACATCCATGATTTATGGCGATGTCATACGCGCAATGGTACTGTTCTACATGTTGCCACTATGGGGCGTTCTGGGTGGCCGGATTTTTCTAGGAGAGAAAATCACTCAGATACGTTGGCTCGGCATGGCGCTCTCTCTGACAGGCGCATTCCTTGTCATTGGCGGAGTCAATGCCTTTGCAACACCGCCCACACGGATTGATGCACTAGCCGTTTTGTCCGGCTTCTTATTTGCAATGAACAACATCGTTTATAGAGCATCTACCGCTACTCCCGTTTTGCTCAAATTGTCCTTTATGTTCTTTGGCGCAGTCCTACTTTCCACAGTAGTAGTACTTCAATTGGGAGAACCCGTATTTCTTTCGGTACCCCCTTATGCATGGTTCGTACTGTTTGCCTATGGTGCGATCTGGATGATGGCAGCCAACATGGCAACACAATGGGCCGTTACAAAAATGGAATCTGGAAAATCCTCCATCATCATCATTCTGGAACTGGTAACCGCCGTCGTTTCCGCCAGCTTGATATTAGGCGAAACCATGGGAACAACTGAAATGGTTGGAGGTGCCTGCATTCTGATTGCAGCCCTCCTTGAAGCCATCCCACCAAGCAAACCTCTTCCTGCACCATAATGAACACAACCTCCCCTTAAAAGGGAAGGTTTTGAACATAAAAATTTCCAAAACTCACACCATTTTTCAGTCAAGTAATTGAAATTTAAAATAAAATTTTGATTGGGCTCTTTTTTGTTTTTTAATTATTACGTTTTTATAAATTCGTAATAATTATTGGAGTCATCATGCAATGGCATCACATGACCTGGCAAGAGGTCGAAAAATTTACCCAATCCGATTCCTGTGCGGCATTACTACCTGTTGGCGCTACTGAACAACATGGCCCTCATTTGGGCTGCGGCATGGATTCGGAAATTGCAGAGAAACTATCGAAATCCATCGGTGAAATAACCGATATCGCCGTTTTACCGACACTGCCTTATGGCTGCTCTATCGGGCACTCAAAGAAATGGCCTGGAACCATTGCACTACAGCCTAAAACCTTAATTGATGTGGTTAAAGAAATTGGCGACTGGGTTGTGTATAGCGGTTTCAAAAGACTCTTCATCCTCAACAGTCACGTTTCAAATTTTGCTCCTTTGCGCTGTGCTTTAGAAATGCTACGTGCCGAACATGACGACTTGATGGTAGCCCTAATCAATTCCGCCACCATTAGCGAAAGAGTTAAAGAACGTCACTTTTGGGATGCAGACGATTGGCATGCCAATGAAGCCGAAACCTCTTTGATGATGGCGGTTGCTCCGGAAATGGTCAGACCCGATAAACTGCAAGAGAGTGATGATCCAGATCGCACCGAGGACTGTGTATTTTCTCATCCAGTGAATCGCACAAGTTTGAATGGCGTAACAGGCAAGCCTAGTGAGGCCTCAATTGAAAAAGGCCATGAATTATTCAGCTGGATGGTCAGCGATTTAAGCAAAGTTATCAACCAGGGAATCAAAGAGCATCCGCCCTTGCCCTACTCCTATCACCAACCTATCAACAGCAACAAATAACCGAATTGAACAACTTGAATTTTGGAGATTCAAATGAACAGTGAAATTGATGTTAAACAACTACAAGCAGATTGGAAATCAAAGGGCGTTAAATATTGTCTTGGCGCCTATGTCGACATACACGGTATCCCAAAAGGGAAATTTGTACCGATTGATCATTTAGGGCATATGGTAAAAGGTTCGGAGCTTTATACCGGTTATGCATTGGATGGCCTGGGGCAAAGACCTAACGATGATGAAATCGCTTCTGTACCGGATTTGAATAGCGCCATCCAACTTCCATGGCAACCTGAAGTCATGTGGATGGCTGCGGACAACACACTGCATGGCGAACCCTATGAAATCAACACTCGTGTGGCACTGAAAAAAGCGTTGGAACAAGCCGAGGAAATGGGATTTGGTTTCAACTTGGGTATCGAGTGCGAATTGTTTGTATTGAAGGAAGAGGCAGACGGAAGCCTGTCGGTTCCTGACCCAGACGACAAGCTAACCAAACCTTGTTATGACGTACAAAGCTTTATGAATCGCTTCGAGTGGTTGGATAAAATGGCAACCACCATCAATGATCTTGGATGGGATTTGTACTCATTGGATCACGAAGATGCCAACGGGCAGTATGAGTTCGACTTCCAGTACAGTGATGCATTGACAATGTGCGACCGCTTTATCTTCTTCCGTTATATGGCTAAACATTATGCTAAGGAAGAAGGTTTACTTGCGACTTTCATGCCAAAACCGTTTGCGGATAAAACCGGTAACGGCGCACACTTCAATATGTCTTTATTTGATAAGGAAACGGGAGAAAACGTCTTTAAGTGCGATCCGAAAGACGACCCTAGAGGTCTCGGTCTGACGGAAATCGGTTACCAGTTCATTGCCGGTGTATTGAAGCACGGTCCTGCTCTGTGTGCGGTATTTTCACCAACGGTCAACAGCTACAAGCGTTTGATCCGTCAAGGAGATATGGCTACCTTCTCTTGGGCGCCGGTATTCAACTCTTTCGGCTCCAACAACCGTACCAACTCCTTGCGTGTACCAATGGGTGGCGGACGTTTCGAATCCCGTAATGCCGATGGTGCGGTCAACCCATATTTGGCTGCTGCACTTGTGCTGTCTGCTGGCTTACAAGGCATTAAAGAAAAGCTGAACCCAGGTGAAGCGCAAGAAGAAAACCTATATGAATTGACTGAAGAGCAACGTCAAGCAAAAGGCATTGAGTTCCTACCTCAAAACCTTGGCGAAGCCGTTGAAGCCTTTGCTGCTGATCCATTCGTTGAAGAAGTATTGGGTTCAGAACTTCGCAATGAATTCATTCGTTACAAGAAACAGGAGTGGGATGAATATCACAAAACTGTTTCTGCATGGGAAATCAAGCGTTATAGCCACTTGTTCTAACGTTCATACTTGTTTAGAGGTGCCAGCTGGCACTTCTAAACACCTCACCCCCTATCAAACTAGGCTTTTCTCTAGCAATTTACGCCAAGTGTAACCAGTAAAAACCAAAGCGCGGAATCACAAGCGTATCTTTATAAATATCTGGCGACTTTCCGGTATAAAGATCAACAATCTGATGCTGTTGTTGTTTCCACTCACCTATTTCCGACAGGTTCAAATACTGGGGTTCTGAATTGAAATTGGCAACCACCAGTACATGATCCGCTTGTCTATGAAGGTTGTAACGTTCGAAGACAAATAGATTTGGGTTATCCACCTCAATCAACTCCCTGTTGTTGAAATCGGCAAACACCTCAATTTCTTTTCTGACCGCGATCATGCGCTTGAGCGCACTGAAAATAGCATATTCGACCGTTCCCGGTACGTTCCTTAAATCCGCCTTTTCCCAATTAATTGTCGGCCTATGCACCCAACGTGTATCATCCATCTTGTAGGGATTCGCTAAATAGGAGTCATCATTCAGAGTGCCAATCTCATCGCCATAATAAAGCAAGGGAATACCGCCAAAAGAGAAAATCAAACTGTGCAATAACAGAATCACTTTGATGGCGTTATCTGTCACCTCAATATCACCGGTTTCTATCGCATATTGCAGCCCCACCAGAGAAGCCAATGAACCTGAAATACGCGTATCACCAGTTTTCAAGTTTTGCCCAAAGGGTAATCCTCTAGCATGAGAATGTTCGAACTTTCCTAAAAAGTAGTCCACAAGGAAATGCCTATGCGAAGCAGGATCATATCCTGCCAAAATCACATCACGGTCATCAAATCCCAGTCCGATATCATCGTGACAGCGGACATAATTGAGCCAAGTGGCTCTATCCAACTTCACCGGCAAACTCTTGATTCCATGATTCAGCAATTTAGCATTTTTGGTGGCGACAGCATCCCACATCAGCGCCATAAAGGTGGCGTTATAGGCAATCTCGCACTCTTTGGCAATGACGGCGTCTTCTCCGAAGTATTTAATCACTTCCGATGGCGAAACAATCGCTTCGGCGATAAACAACACACCCGGTGCGACTACCTGACAACAATCTTTCAACAACTGTAGAATCAAATGCGCTTCACGTTCGTTTTGGCAGGTGCTACCGATTTTTTTCCATAAAAAAGCCACTGCATCCAAACGCAGAACATCCACCCCTTGATTCGCCCAAAACAAAATGACATCTAGCATCTCGATCAACACCGCCGGATTGTTATAGTTCAAATCCCATTGGTAGTTGTTGAATACCGTCATTACCCAACGTTGCATTTCCTCGTCCCAGGTAAAATTACCAGGTGCGGTTTGCGGAAAGACTTCCAACATGCTTTGTTCAAACATATCGGGCACAGTTCGATTCTCGAAGGTGTAGTAGTAATCCTGATATTTTGGGTCGCCTTTTCTGGCTTTTTCTGCCCACTCGTGTTCGTCGGACGTATGGTTAAGCACCACATCCATCACCAATAACAAGTCCCGTTGACGCATTTCATCCGCCAAACGTGTCAAATCCTCCAAAGAACCAACGCGTTCATCTATCTCACGAAAATTACTGACCGCATAGCCGCCATCACTTTTTCCTTCAGGACACTCCATGATTGGCATGACATGCACCATGTTCACTCCCAATTCCTGGAAGTAACTCAAGTGATTGCACATGCCTTTCAAATCTCCACCAAAACCATTGACATAAAGCGCCATCCCAACCCATTTCTGACTTAGGAACCAGTTATAGTCGCGCTCTCGTCCTGCATCGGCGTCCTTCAGTACTTCAGGTCGATTGATGTATTTACGCGCCATGGTTTCGACCAAGCGTAAGGCATGTTCTTGAAAGTCGTCACGATCGCCGTACAGCTTTTCAAACAAGGAGTGAATAGCGTAGAAATTGGCGCCAAGGCGCGTGTAGAAATGGCGTAAATCTGCCTTGGAGATTTCCGGTTTTATTTGGTTGAGAATGTCATTTAACAGCGTGTGCGAAATTTGCTCGTACATAAGATTCCTTCTACTCTTTAAAGGTATTTAGGATCGTGTCGTAAAAGTCCTTGTCATTCGTCGTTGCCCCTCGAAGTCCGATGACTTGTGAAGCGAATTTTTGCGCGTTTTCCAACGTTTTCTGTATTGGCCAATCTTGTACCAGACCGTGTAGGTAAACAGATGCAAAAGCATCTCCCGCACCGACAGTATCGACCACATCGGTAACCGATTCAGGTTGTACTTGATAAAGTTTGCCTTCGTCATCAACCACCATAGCGCCGTCGGCGCCACAAGTCAAAATCACTTGCTCCAAATCGAACCTATCTTGAAGCTCTTTCATGGCTTGCTCCAAGTTTTCATTAGAAAAGCCTAGCCTTCTCAATTCATCTACATTGAGTTTCACCCAGCGTGCCGAATCCAACCAGTAAAAAACCTCCTCCTCTTTCCACCAAGGATCTCTTAAGTTCACATCGACAAAAATGGAGTTTCCAAAAGAAGACGTCAACTCAACCAATGCATGGCGAGCCACTCGGTTACGTAGACCAAGCGTACCGTGGTAAACGATTCTTTCTTCTGGCATGGGTTTGATTTCGTGGTAATCAATAAAATCGTAGGCACAATCCGTGGTGATGGTGTAATGCGGTTCTCCACTAAGCAAGGCGACTTCAACCTGCCCCGTTGGATGGGTAGCATCAACCTGCAACTGACTCAGGTTCATTTCCCACTGACGCATTTCGGAAACAACCTTTTGGCCTCTAGGATCATTCCCGATGCGGGAAATAAATACAGGTTCATCGCCAAATGCCTGTAAATTCCATGCGACATTAAAAGGCGCACCACCCAACACTTCTTCCCCTTCAGGAAAGCAGTCGAACAACACCTCTCCAAACACCACTATCAAAGTCTTTTCCGTAGCCATCACCTAGTCTCCATCCTTACTATCTGACTTAACGTCATCCAAACCGTTACAGAATTCAAAATATTCCAATCCCTGCAATATTCCATCTACATAGTTCCCATTACGCCGCCCTTGCTTCTTTGCCAAATAGAGTGTCGTCGCATGTCCATTTTGTTCCGCTAAATTTAGCGCTTGTTGCTTAACTTCTTCGGTGGCATTCGCAACCAATACCGAAAGAATATCACTCGCCAAAACCGGTAAGTCGTTTCCACTATCACCTGCAAAAAACACATCACGCTTCGGGAAGCCTAACCGATCTCGCAAAAAACGTATCCCATGCAATTTGGTTGCTTCAGATGGCAGAATATCCAACAACCCAATATCTTGCGTTTCATCCACACTCCAAACCAAACTGGCTTTTATGCCATTTTCTGCCAGGTTGGCCCCTAGCTGTTTCAGCAGTTCATCAACATCTTCATTGGGCGAAACATAGTAGCTGACCTTGTAGGTATTCTGCTTAGCCTCTTCCTGCGCCTTAAGCAGGGAAAAAGGCTCTAATAAGCGGCGAATACCTGCGTTATCCCAACCATTCCAATCACCGGAGATTTCCTCTTCCCAATCAGACCAGTTTTGCCAATTGCCATTGGTAATCTTATAAATTTTGGTACCCACATCGGTGATGGCATAATCTGGCATCGGTAAGTGATAGCTCTCAATCGCTTCCTCAACCAAAGCTTTATGCCTGCCGGTAACATAGACCAAACAAACGCCCTCTGAGCGACACCATTGCGAAAAATACTGCCGTGATTCTGGAACATCCGGTTCAATGCCATTTGGAATCATCGTTCTATCCAAGTCAGTACATAACAATAAAGAATGATGCATCATTGGCCTTCCGACTCCAAAACCTTTACCTGGTTAACAGTGGCTTCTTCCCTAGGGTCACGACATTCACCAAAGAAATCGTAAAACGACAACGCTTCTAAAATACCTTTTTCATAAGGCTGTTTAGCAAAATAAATTCTGCTCACATCCACCAGTTGCGACAACTCTTCAGCGTGACGGTTTGCCACCACTGCCGCTAATGGATTTCCTCTCATCATGTCTTCATCCGAACCTGCACCGCCAGCTACAAAAACCCGCTCAAGTGGGATCTGCCATTGCCCGACCACATAGCGTAATGCCATGCCTTTAGAAGCACGAATCGGCAAGATGTCCAAGAATTTTCCAAATGACATCTGCACATTGACCGACAAATCTTCCTGATGCAACAAACGCTTAATCTCTTCAACATCCGCGACTTCAGGATCAATGTAATAGCTGAGTTTGAAGAAACTCTGTTCTTCCTTAGGTTGGCGTTTCAACCCAGGATAGTCTTTGAGAACTTCTTTCAGTTTGTATCTCGTCCAGTGGTAATCAATATGTCGACTCCAAGCAGTGTCCATGGTTAGCTTAGGGGCATAGTTAATTTCCGTACCGCCACTACTGATGAGAATATCCGGCTCTGGCATGCCATGCTTTTTCATCAATTTCAATGCAGAATCCAGACGACGCCCCGTTGCAATAATAAACAAGGTGTTTTTTCGGTTTTGCCTCAACAGTCCAATCAACTGCTGCAATGCCTCGCCATCGTCCATCAAGTTCTGATCCAAACTACTGACAAAAGCTCTATCTGGAAAAAGTTCCTGACTACGTACCATGGATTTCGCTTGAAGTCGTTGCGAACTGTCCGCCACCGAGTCAATCACGTCAAGATAGCGCTCTACATGGGCTTCCCATGAATAATGTTCCTTAACTTGCCTCAACCCATTCAAAACATGGGATTTGTATAGTTCAGGAAAACTGAGCAACCTGAGCAGAGCATCGCTAATACTCTTGGGCTCTAGTGGATCAATTAAAATACCATTTCGGCAGTTGCCGACAATATCTCGTGGCCCACCGTCTTCCGTGGCCACAATCGGCAGACCGGAAGCTGCTGCTTCAATCAGTGTTAAACCGAAGGGTTCAGTCAACGCCGGATTGACGAAAACGCCTTTTGAAGCCGCAGCGATTCGATAAATCAACGAGACTTGATCGCGCTTATGGTGCTTTGGCAAAGCCACTTTTCCATAAAGGTCATAGCGATCTATTGCGACTAACAGTTCATGAAACACCATTTGAGCGCCCTGATCCAAGTCGTCGATATCATCGCGATTGCCTGCAATAATGACCAAGTTTGCTAAAGATTGTAATTTCAAAGACTGCCCATAAGCTTCCACCAACGCGACGATGTTTTTGCGCCTATCTGGCCTGGAGAGCGCCAAAATAATTGGCCTGAAAGGTTCTTTAAGGTGTTTCACCAATTCGTAAAACAAAGGCGTATCCAGCTCATCGCCATCCGGAGGTTGGAAATTATTAAGATTGGTCCCGGGAGGCAAAACCCGCATCTTTTCGGGCTGGTAAAAGTCGTAGAGTTCGTATTGTTCTTCTATTTCCTGGTGAGTACTGGTAATCACTCTTTCTGCCACCGCCAGTACATTTTCTTCCGCATCAATCCGCCGCGTCATGTTGTATAGAGTTTCTATTTCCTGTGCAGACAGCCCACTTGCCAACAGTCGCCTGCGTTTAACACGCCCCAGAGAGTGCCCGGTATGAATCAAAGGAATGCCGAGCTGGTTTGCCAAATGCTCAGCGACATAGCCTCCATCAGCGTAATGACTATGGAGGATGTCGGGGTAATCATTTTGTTGCCTAAAATAATCCATCATATTATCGGTAAAGGCATCAAGATGATCCCACAGCTGTTCTTTCGGTAAATAGCGATTTGGTCCCGCTTCCACTCTTATGATGCGAAAATTATCTTCTGGTCGTTCACACGGCTCTGCATAGTCTTTGGAAACTTCCTTATCCACCACCTTTCGGGTAAACAAGTCAACACGCCCAACAGCGGGATGTTTTGCCAGCGCTTGTGCCAATTCTAATACATACAGGGTTTGACCCCCGGTGTCGGCATCCCGACCCAGCTCAAGATTTTTGGCGCGAATCAATCCATGAACACTGATGAGCGCGATATATAACTTCCTTGTAGTAGACATCGATACCTATCCTTCCCTTTCAAGGTTTTGACGGTTCATATTCTCGACATGCGCATACGCTTAAGTCACATACAAAGTCATAGACGCATGACAACCACCTCCATCGAGGCAAAAAAGACAACGGGCTTGTTTCAGAAAGCTTTTCTGAAAAAAACTGTTAAATTTGAATTACTTAATAAAATGAGAGTACTGCTTTTGATTGTACAAAACACAGCAAATAAAACAAGATAATTAATAGGGTTTTTAGAAAAACTTCGGTTTTTCCCCATTAAGTTTTTGAGAAAAACCGGAGTCTAAAATTTGGATGAGACTTGTTTGGACTAAATTGTTTTTAACCTGTTCTAACCGCCATCCAGTTACGCCAACCGCCTGTTAGGCTAATGCTCTTAGCGCCTTCAATACCGTAAGGTTCACAGACAAACCCAACAACCTGCGTACCATTGATTAATTCGACTTTACCCAATCCTAATGGCGATGGAATCAGCGCAAGGAAAGACCCTAAATGCTGCTTTGGCATCGCCCAAACTTCCACTTCAATGCTGACACCCGCCGCTTCGTTTTTGACCAAACCCGGTTTCAATATCGGTCTTTCAGACAACTCATAGAAGTTATATTTTGGCGCAGTTTTCGTCGTCTGTAATAATTTCGCACCACGCTCAATCAGCTGCCCATTCAGAGGAAACCCAGTCAAATGTGCGCCAACCACTGCCAGAGGAATAGCATGCGGATTAGCAAAGAACTCCGAATGCGTTGTTGTCACAGGCGTTTCTTTCGCGCCTGAAGTCGGTACAAAATGACCGTGTAATTTATCGGCAAGCTTCATTAGCAACCTGTCTGTTCCAGCAGGCGCAAACATGGTCAAACCGATCGGCAGGCCATCTTCTCTAAAGCCTGTCGGCATCGCCAACGCGGCATAGTCCAATAGGTTCATGAAGTTGGTGTAGGTTCCCAATACCGAGTTCAGTTTGATTGGGTCACTTTGCATTTGTTCGATTGAGTAGATGGTTGGCGTGGTTGGCGTCAACATACAATCAATGTCTTGCCATAGCGATGCCGTGAGTGCCTGTGCTTTCTGCAAGGCATAACTGCCTTTGTAGGCATCCGCCGCGCTGAGTTTTCTCGCTCCTGCGATAATCGCCCCCACACTCGGATCCATGACATTTTCAAACTCTTCCATAAAGGCTTCGATGGCAACATAGCGCTCGGCAACCCAAGCGCCTTCATACAAAAGCTTTGCAGTATCCAACCAAGGTTGGAAGTTAATCTCCTTGACTTCATAGCCCTGTTTTTTCAGCTCGGCAATCGAGTCATAAAAATGCTTTTCAGCCTGTTCGTCTCCGGCAAAGCTGATGGTTTCCGAGCTGGGAATCCCCAACACCGGACGAGCACCCCAAGCCGGTGGCATCAAATCCATTTCCTTACGGCTGAATTCGTCTTCTGCATCGGCTTGTGCCGCCACTTCAAACACCTCATAGGCATCCTGGGAGTTCAGCGCGAACACACTCACCACGTCTTGCGAACGCACGGCAGGCACAACGCCTTTGGTGCTCAAAAGTCCTTTGGATGGCTTCAAACCGATAAGGTTATTGAATGCCGCCGGCACACGTCCTGAACCGGCAGTATCCGTTCCCAATGAAAAACTACATAAGTTCAATGCCACAGACACCGCCGAACCGGAACTTGATCCACCGGAAATCATGTTGAAGTCGAAAGCGTTATGACAAACACCATAAGGAGAGCGCGTGCCCACCAAACCGGTTGCGAATTGATCCATATTTGCCTTACCGAGAGGAATAGCACCGGCATCCACCAAAAGTTGGGCAACGGTCGCAGAAGCTTCCGGTACATAGGCATATTCAGGACAAGCTGCCGTTGTCGGAACACCGGCTAAGTCAATATTGTCCTTGATGACGAATGGAATCCCCCACAAAGGGTGGCTACTTGGGTCGCAAGCCTCAAGCCTAGTCAGATAAGGTTCAAGCTCTTCATCGGATAACAGGTGGATGAAAATATTGTGGTCTTCATAAGACTCCGCTTTTTCCACCAACAACGTCATCAACTCCCTAGGAGACAGTTCTCCATCAGCATAAGCCTGACGAAGAGAAGAAATTCTCAAATCGAAATTATGTTTAGTGCTCATGCGTCTGCAACCTCCAAAATCATGATGGCTTGCCCGTTCTGAATCAAATCCCCTTCATTCACCAAAATCTCGGTGACAATACCGTCACTTTCCGCTTCGACTGGAATTTCGATTTTCATGGTTTCCAAAATGGCGATGACATCACCTTCAGCAACCTTGTCACCCGGCTTGACGGTAATCTTCCATGCACTTCCGGTAATCGGCGACAATGCCGCTTCAAACCCTTCTGGAATTTCTATCGGCGTTTCGCCCAGCACTTCTTCCTGCGCTGAAGTAGACTCAAAATTTGCCTGTCCGGTTTCTTCCCAACGCTGACGTTCAGCTTCAAATGCTGCCTGCTGCTTCGTTTGGAAAGATTGGATGCTATCGGCTTCTTCTGCCAAAAATGCCTGATAGGCACTCAAAGACAAGGTCGTTTCTTCGATGTCGATATCGTATCGACCCAACGGGAAATCGTTTCTCGCCTGCGCCAACTCACCTTCAGTCACCGGATAAAACTGAATCTGATCAAAGAAATCCAGTAACCAAGGCTTACCCTGTTGGAAGAATGGCGTGTTGAAATAAGCATTCCACATTTGGATGGTACGCCCGACAAACTGATAACCACCGGGGCCTTCCATGCCATAAACACACATGTAAGCGCCACCAATACCGACAGCGTTTTCCGGCGTCCAGGTACGAGCTGGGTTGTATTTAGTGGTAACCAAACGGTGACGCGGATCCAAAGGTGTCGCCACTGGCGCACCCAAGTAAACATCCCCCAAGCCCATGACCAGATACTTGGCGTCAAAGACAATACGCTTCACATCTTCAATGGAATCCAGCCCGTTGATACGACGGATGAACTCGATATTGCTCGGACACCAAGGCGCATCAGGGCGCACCGTGGTCATGTATTTTTCGATGGCTAAACGCGTACTTGGATCATCCCAAGACAAAGGTAGGCGAACGATACGACTTTTCACCGTCAAATCTTTTGCCGATGAAATCTCGTCTTCCAGCCCTTTCAATTTTTGAATCAACTCATTCTGCGAAATCTGTCTTGGATTGTAGTGCACTTGCAAAGAGCGAATACCTGGCGTCAAGTCACGTAAAAACTGCCAGGTTGGGTTCTCATCTGAACTTTGGTCTTTCAACGTTTTCAACTTCTCGACCAACACCTGAATACGGAAACGCAATGCCAAATCCAGTTCCATCGCACCGTACTCAATCAACAAATGACTGTCACCCGAACGGCGATACTTCACGCCAAACTCATGTTCGTCGGAAGAAATCTCCAATGCCAAACAGGATTGTTCTGTGGGTGATGCAAGGAATTTGGTATCCCGCAATATCCAATCAGACAAACCAGCCAATGCGGCTTCTTGTGCTTTGAATGCTTCTTCCGCCATATCGATAGAAACCGGTCTGAAACGCACCTTGTCGCCCGGACGCAACTGCCCCATTTTCCATTGCTCTGCTTCGATAATGGTCGCCGGGCAAACAAAGCCTCCCAAACTAGGACCGTCTTGCGCCAAAATAACCGGCATATCGCCCGTGAAGTCTATCGCGCCAATGGCATAAGGGTTGTCATGGATGTTTGATGGATGCAACCCGGCTTCACCACCGTCTTTACGCGCCCATGTTGGTTTTGGACCAATCAGACGAATCCCGGTGCGGCTGGAGTTGTAATGCACTTCCCAATCCGTTGAGAAAAAGGTTTCAATATCTTCATCGGTAAAGAAATCCGGCGCGCCTTGCGGACCGTAAATCACCGCGATTTCCGCTCGATTGTTAAGTGTTGGAATCAGTCCTTCCGGCAAATCGCACAACTCGGCATCACGAACACTGTGACGCGATAGACGCAACACATCACCTGCGCGCAGAAGTCGACCACCATGTCCACCGAAACCGCCTAGCGAGAAAGTCGTTTTGCTGCCCATGTAATCCGGGACATCAAAACCACCTAACACCGCTAAATAAGCACGTTGCCCGACATCCTTGATGACTTTTGACTTCAGCAATTGCCCTGCCTTGACATGCACCGGTTTCCACATAGGAATCGGCTCTTTATCCAAAGTCGGCTGAATATCGGCACCAGTAATACAAATCACCGTATCGCGATCGAACTTCAAACTGATGCCGGACACCGTCATCTCGATGGTTGCGGCATCTTCCGTGTTGTTCAAACAACGGTTCGCCAAACGGTGCGATAACGCATCCATCGGTCCAGAAGGTGGTACGCCTATATCCCAAAAACCGACTCGTCCCGGATAACTCACCAACATGGAATGTGTGCCCGGATTGGTCACTTCCGCCGTAAAAGGTTCATGGGTAAAGCTGTTCAAGAATTGAGTATATAAACCTTCCGCTTTGATAAACGCAGGCGCTTCACTCAAAGCTTCCAGATAAAAAACGTTGGTTTCAAACCCGTGAATACTGGTCGATTTCAGTGCCTTGTTCAGGTTCTTAACCGCTTCGTCCCGATCTTTACCGGTGACGATGATTTTTGCCAACATCGGGTCATAGAAAGAACTGACTTCCTGCCCTTTTGAACACCAAGTGTCCACTCGGCAATCCGTCGGCATTTGCCAACCTGTCAACTTACCAGCACTTGGCTGGAAGTTTTTGAATGGGTCTTCGGCATACACACGTACTTCAATCGCATGCCCGGTTGCAGGATTCACCTCACCCCGACCTGGTAGATTTTGGTCAAACGCAACTTGCACCATCCACTCGACCAAATCAACATTTCTTACCGCTTCGGTGATACCGTGTTCCACCTGCAAACGCGTGTTTACTTCCAAGAAATAATATTGGTGTGCATCGGCGTCAAAAACGTATTCCACCGTTCCGGCAGATCGATAGCTGACTAACTCACCCAAACGTACTGCATGGGCTTCCATCTCAGCGACCATATCACGGCTGATACCCACCGCAGGCGTTTCTTCCACCACCTTTTGATTACGACGTTGCAAAGAACAATCTCGTTCACCTAAGGAAACGACCTTTCCTTTCCCGTCACCGAAAATCTGTATTTCGATATGACGTGCATTAACGACAAACTTTTCCAGGAAAATACCGGATTGCCCGAAAGAGTTCTGACTCAAACGCGCTACCTGCTCAAAAGCTTCTGACAACACCTGCGGCGTATCACATTTCTGCATACCGATACCACCGCCACCCGCAGTACTTTTCAACATCACAGGGTAACCGATGCGCTCAGCTTCTACCAAAGCCTCTTCTAACGAATCCAACAATCCTGAACCAGGTAATAATGGTACTTTGGCTTCAATCGCCAACTCACGGGCGGTATGCTTCAAACCAAAGTCACGCATATGCTGAGGAGACGGCCCAATAAAACGGATGCCCATATGTTCACAGTCTTCGGCAAAGCTGGCATTCTCACTCAAGAAACCATAACCGGGATGAACGGCTTCCACGCCCAATGCCTTGGCTCGTTCAAGAATCAAAGGAACATTCAAATAGGTTTCTGTTGCGGCATTACCCTTGAGAAAAATGACTTCATCGGCTTCTTTGACATGAAGTGATGCGCGGTCGGCATCGGATGCCAACACCACGGAAGCGATATTCATTTTCTTCAAGGTGCGAATGATGCGAGTCGCTATGGCCCCGCGGTTTGCAATCAGCACTTTTTTAAACATGGGTTTTCCTTTTATCAGATCGTTCTGAAGGTTCTATTTCAACTAGGTCGTCCTAGATTTTATCCGTTACAATTTTCAAGTTCGTTCGATACTGAAACCGCCCAACGAATCCCTTAAGCTTCGCAACCGGCTTTCTTCCTAAAGGGTCAGCAGTGGCTCAAGTGCTAGGCGCCCCGCAAGAAAATTTCAAAACATATCATTTGATAGGCGAGAAATTTTCGAGGACACAACGATGCAATTGGGTCGCTGATGCCCCTTTAAGCCCAGATAATCATCTCTACCGGTGTCGGGTTATACCCATTACAAGGGTTGTTCAACTGTGGGCAGTTTGACACCAACACCAACACATCCATATGTGCCTGCATCTCAACATAGCGCCCCGGAGCGGAAATACCGTCATCAAAATCCAAATGCCCGTCTGGAGAAACCGGAACGTTCATAAAGAAATTAATGTTACTCGCCAAATCCCCTTTTGTCATTGGCTTGTCAGCATGGCAATCACAAGTGTTCAATGCCATCAGGAACGAGTCGCGACAAGAATGCATGTGACGTTTTTCTATCGCGTAACGCACGGTGTTACTCTCTGCTGAGCAAGCGCCACCGATGGTGTCATGACGCCCGCAAGTGTCATCGACAATCGTTAACATTGGATTGAGCATATTGGACTGCAACACACTGCCAGTGGTCAGGTAGATGTTGCCCTGCTCACGAATGGTGTCTGCCGCCGAATAACGTTCGGAATGATCTTTGGCGTTGTAGAACAAAGTATCGACCGCTTGGTTACCTTCCAAGTCGACAATGCGGAAATATTGGCCTGCTTTGACTTCATGCATCCAAGGCTTGCCAGCTTCCACCACTTCACGGTAAACAATACGGTTATCGTCAAAAGTTTCTGTTTGCATCTTAGCCATTTGGATTTTCTCCATAGTAAATCTTGGTGTTGTAGTAAGCACGTTCGTTTTCTGCTCTATGCAATCTGCAAGGGTCATCTTGCCCGACAGACATGGCTTTGAACACGCTCAACTCAATCGGTTTCGGGGCATATTTCGGGTTAGGGTCCAGCGGATGCTGCGCTGTCGCAATGCTGACGATACAGTCCATCTCAAAACGTAAATCGACGCAATCGCCCGCTTTAGAGTTACCTTCAACAAAAGTCATGGCACCCGAATCTTCAACACGCACTTTGCTGAACCAGTTGATGTTCGGCATGATGTCGCTGACACCCAAGCCCCATTTTTCCAACTCATTAATCAAGCTGTCAAAACCGCTTTTGTAGTAGTCGTTATGCGCTTCTTGGTAACTTTTCACGCCGTATTTCTTCTCAACGATACGGGCATTAGAAATACCACCAATGGTGTCGTGCCAGCCGCAGGTATCACCGATGATGGAACACATCACGCGCCCCATATCGCTGAAACACATATTTGGTGTTGTCAGGAAAGCAGTTTTTTGTGCTTTCAAGGTGTCCGGCATGTTGTAGCGCTCGTTCTTCACTTCGATGTTGTTGATCAGCATAGAGGCGTTAGCACCACCTTGAACATCGGTGATTCTCAAAACGGTTCCACGACGAATCACGCCTGACCAGTGTGCGCCGCCAGGCAGATTTTCACGCCAGATCAAATCCCCCAACCTGGTAGATTTTGGTGTGGTTTTCGCGTTGTTTTCAGTCATCCGACTTCTCCTGTTTTGCGTCTTTCCCCCTTGTAAAAATGGGTGGCAAAGCTGAATGGGTTAAATAAAGGTTCCCGGTTTTGACACCGCGATTCGATAGCATTTCATCGCTGATACGTTTCAAGTCCTGTGCAGGGCCTTGCATCAAGTTCACTTCTAGCGTGTGCTGATCCATCAACTGAATCTGCGTTGAGGAAATAATTTCCGCAACATATTGATGCTTAAGGTGATTCAATTTCTGCTGTAAGCCAGGAATAGAATGGTCGAACACCAAGGTCAAGGTTCCTGCCATAACTTCATTGGTGAAGTTCTGGCGATAAGAAGCCACTTCCTTTTGAATCATTTCCGCCAATAAAGCGGAACGATTGTTAAAACCACGATCGACGACCAGTTTGTCTAAATCTTCCAACACCTTCGCTGGTAACGAGGCACTGGTTCTCACTAGGTTTGTAGGTTGTTGTGCCATATTAATAAATGTCCGGTACTTCTGCGTTAACGGGAACCATGCGCACCATGCTGAGCTTGTCTTCCATAGACTCCTCATCTTCCGTTTCCGGAGGGTGCACAAGGCTTTCTAAATAGGCCTTAGTAGCCAAAAACTCTTCAGTCAAAAGCGTGTCATCCACTCTTGGTCTAGGAAGTGGTACTTTAACCACTTCTTTTACTCTACCAGGGTTGGCATCTAGCACCAAAATGCGGTCTGCCAGATAAATCGCCTCATCCAAATCATGCGTGATAAAGAAAATCGTAATGTCGATATTGCGCCATATTTCCAATAGGTACTGTTGCATCTTCAAACGGTTTTTCGGATCAAGAGCCGCAAAAGGCTCATCCATCAACAGGATCTTCGGTTGATTCGCCAGCGCGCGGATAATCGCCACGCGTTGCTTCATCCCACCAGAAAGCTGGTGAGGGTAAGCATCGACGAATTTGGAAAGCCCAACCAAATCAATCCACTGTAGCGCTTCCGCTTCGGCTGTATTTCTCGCCATACCTGATTGGGTCAAACCAAACATCACGTTTTGCTTGACCGACATCCATGGGAACAGAGAATAGCTTTGGAACACCATACCGCGATCCGGGCCAGGTTCCGTAACCTCTTTCCCTTCTACCAGAATGTGGCCGCTTTCTTTTTGCTCCAAGCCAGCAACCAGTCTCGCCAGCGTTGATTTACCACACCCTGAAGGTCCTACCACACAGATAAACTCACGTTTGTGAGTAGTGAAATCAATGCCGTTCAAGACTTTGTTGACCTTACCTTTGTGCTCAAAGGATTTGTGTAGTTCTTTGATTTCAAGCGCGACAGGACGAATCTCAATACGATCGTTACGTGCTGCAATCTCCGGTGTAACCCATTTGTCCAGCGGATGTGCGTTTTCAATATTCATAGTCGTTTCAGTCATATTTCTCTCCGCTTATCCTGCATTGTGCCAAGGGAACATACGTTTACCCAGTTTCGCCAGAATCATGTCGGTGACGATTCCCAAAATCCCGATCATTAAAATCGCAGCAAATACGTTGTCGAAGTTTTTATAGCGTGCTTGCTGGGTAATAAACCAAGTAATCCCCGAGCTGGTTCCAATCAGTTCCGCAACAATCAGATAGGTCCATGCCCAACCCAACAAAATACGCATGTCGCGGAACAAGTCTGGCAAAACGCCCGGCAAAATGACTCTGCGAATCAAAGACTTGCCTTTGCAACCCAGCGTCAATGCTGCTTCTACCAAAGCCATGTTCAATTTACGGGTGGTGGTGGCGACAATCAGCACCATTTGGAAGAAGGTTCCAATAAAGATGATGGCGATTTTGGGTGCATCGTAAATCCCCAGTATCGCAACCGCCAATGCACCGAATGCGGGTGCGGGCAAGTAGCGGAAGAATTCGGTGAAGGGTTCAATCATTCTCGATGCCGAGTCGTAGGTGCCTGCCAAGATGCCGAGTGGCACACCAAAGACCATTGACCAGAAAAAGCCCCAAAAGATAATTTGAACAGAATGCCAAAGGCTTTGATGCAACCAAGGTTCATTGTTGCGTTTTGGTGGCGTGGTGAATGCAGTATACATCGCCAAGGCGACTTCATGCGGTGCCGGCAAGTAAACTGGGTTGGCAGGAATACCCTGTGGAATATTGGCTGGATTCTCACCTTTGATCGCCAAGCGTTTCTCAACTTCGCGCTCAAAAATTTCCTCCTTAACAAGTGTGCCTTCACGGAAATAACTGACATTACCCGGATTAGTCACTTTGATGTCAGGATGCCAAAGGAACGGAACATAGCTGACTAAGCTCCAAAGCAAAAGAGGAATCGCAAAACTGGCAATGGTCAGCCAAATTTTTGATGCCTTATCTAGTTCTACTCGCGGAGTCGTCCAAGATTTTGGGAATATTGCCATAGTGCTCTCTCTTGGTTACGTTAATATTTTATTACGTTTTGTTTATTTCGTAATAAGCAACGGCTATACCAAAAGAGAAAAGACTTTTATTTCAATCAGTTATAAATAAAAATCCATTTAATCAGGGCATCAAAAAGGGTCGTCTGCACCAAAGCAATGCACCAAAGCAATAATTAACGATGTTTGCGCTCAAAGGTAGACATGAAGTCCAAGAGTTGCTCAACGGCAGGCACCGTCAAACCATTATAAAGAGAAGCACGAACACCGCCCAATGAGCGATGCCCATCCAATCCAGAGAAGCCAGCTTGTGCGGCTTCCTGTAAAAAGCGCTGCTCCAACTCTGGCGTAGTCAGGTTAAAGGTCGCATTCATGTAAGAACGATCTTCTTTGCGAGACCAGCCTTGATAAAAGCCTTGGCTGTCATCAATCGCCTGATAAAGTAGTTCGGCTTTTCGGTGGTTGATGTTTTCCATGTTTTCTAAACCACCGACCACATCCTTGATCCAACGTGTCACCAATAAGGTCACGTAAATCGCAAACACTGGCGGCGTGTTGTAATTGGAGTGTGTCGCCACATGGTTACGGTAATCCAAAAACGACGGTAAATTTGGTTGTTCCTGCGCGCTGTCCAACAGTGATTTTTTGATTAACACCACAGTCACACCAGCTGGCCCAATGTTCTTCTGGGCATGCGCATAGATGATAGAGAAACGGTCGGCATCAACTGGGCGCGATAAGAAATCAGATGACATATCGCATACACGAGGAACGCTGTCAGGACCCAATACACGATGAAACTGTAACCCTTCTACCGTTTCATTGGAAGCATAGTGCAAATAAGCGGCTTGCTCTGAAAACGACAATTCTGCATCGTCCGGCAAACGCTTGTAGCCATCCGCCTGCCCCGACCATAGGGTTTTGACCTTACCTTCCTTTTCTGCCTCGACTATGGCTTTTTTACCCCAATAACCGGTTTGCAGGTATTCTGCTTCCCGTCCGGTGTTTCTGAGCAACGTGATTGGAATCATTGAAAACTGTTGGGTTGCGCCGCCTTGTAAGAACAGCACATGAAACTCTTCACCAATGCCAAGCAGTTGACGGATATTGGTCTCCGCCTCTTCCAAAACCGAACTGAACCAATCTGAACGATGGCTCATTCCCAACACTGACATTCCGGTTTCCGGCAAGGTCAAAATGGATTCTTGAACTTGATTGAGAACAGTCTCCGGCAATGCACCAGGACCAGCAGAAAAGTTGAGTTCGTTTAAATTCTTCATTTAGATTCGTCTGTTTCGGCGGGGTTAACTATTGTTTTCGTCAGATGGAAAGGCTTTGATTTTATTCTCTACCATTGTATTGAATGCATCCTTGATTTTCTGAGTTGGTTGCAACTTGTATGCAAATTTATCAACAGGATCCATACCATGCACCACCATCACGTGGTCGATTTCAAAAATCAGCAATTGACCGTCTTTGGTTTCCGCACAGTCAATGCCTAAGTAATCCATTTTTGTTTTTTCGTAAATCGATTTCAAAGCATCACCGTGACGTTCAATAAACTCATTGAAATGCATCATGCTATAGGCTTCGTCTTGACGCTTTATTTCTGCCTCTTCGTCGAGCATACCAGCATTCACGTAATGAATCATCCAGTGCTTGGAAGTTGCCTTGTGACAAATGTAGGCGTTCCCTTCCACCAAGACAATCCTGAATTTTTTGAAGTCACCTTGTTCGTCACTATAATCAATAAAATTACAGAGAAAGTACTCATCAGTTTCAACCTTTTCAAGGTATTGAGCCAGGGCTTCTGTCGATTCTACTTTTTCAAGGTCACGCCCGGCATGAGAGTCACGAGGCCTGACCAAAATGGGGAAACGAACGCCTTCATACTTTTCAGATAACACAGTTTCACCTGCCGCTAACTCAGCCAGTGATGTTCTTTCCAGTAAAAACGTCATCGGCGCTTCAATACCTGGTACAGGATTCAGCAAGCGGCTTGCACAAGTCCTATCAGTAACACCGATATACTCAGGTGCATTGATAACCGGTACTTGCCAGTGTCTCAGAGTTTCGGTAAGTGCTTCCAGCATAGGTTTATGGTGTGCAGATTCACACACACCGACCATCGCGACATCATGCTCGGGAATCGGGTCGATAAACCATGGTGCTTCTTCACTCAGGTAATAGAAAATCAACTCGACCTCTTCACCTTCCATCAGGCAGTCTAACGGTGTGTTCTCAGCTATATCACCCGGTGCCATCAGCAATAAAAGTCGATATTTAGCCTTCCCGGTTACAGATGGTATGACATAGGTTCTTTTTAGCAATAAGGCCTGCTTTTGCAGCTCAAGCCCAACCTTAGGGTCACCCAGAATTTGCATCACCATGGACAGGTTCATCAATAGCTCAGGATTGGCTGAATCCTCTTCCAACTGTTGGAATATGTTTTGCGCAATCGGCATTAAATCTTGATCGTCCAAACTCAGACGTAAAAATGGTGCCAGTCCAAGAAACCTACTCGTTGGAGTAAGATTATCTGAAATATTGTTCATTCTTATCCTTTTACCAATCCCTAGCAATTATTCATCCTGGAGGAAATTATCTTTTTAGTATATCAGGCATGTATGTCGGTGCAGAATACCATTTCAACTTTAATAAAATATGAAAACATCTTTAATATCCCCCATTTTTATAATAAAAAAATATGCATCCGCATATCATGCCGTTGACCTGATTCTATAAAAAGTTGGACAACCCAACACTTACAAGCGGCAGGCACCATGTTTTATGTAGCATTTAAAAACGCAGCAAGAAATGTAAAAAGTGACTGCAAAAGAGCAGAGCTAAAAGATGCTTACGTAAGCATGATGATGGGCAATTAAAACACCCATTTCAGACAACCCAAACCTCGCCAAGCTCTTTGCGGGGTTCAAATATTTCATAGTCGTCTATTTGAAGAAGTTCTCCGTACCGCCTGTATGTAACAGGTTCACCAGATTCTGTTCGTTTTGCGTGATGTCCGCCAAAGTATAATTATCTAAAGTAGACAAAAATGCTTCCATAGCAGCATAGAGTGCGGGCTTGAGCATGCAGACTTCTTTTATGCAGCAAACAGGTTCATCACAATTAACTGGATTCAAGGTCGTCTCCAAACGACGAACCACTTGCCCTACCGAAATGGTAGAAGGTGCGCGACACAAAAAGATACCGCCTCCTTTTCCTTTTACAGTGCTGATAAATCCTTCCTGACCTAATCGGTGAACAACTTTTATCAAATGGTTTTTCGGAATACCAAACTTATCTGCAATGGTTTGAATCTGAATTTTTTCCGTACGATCTTCTTGGATGGCCAAGTACATCAATACCCGCAAAGCATAATCTGTATATTTCGTTAACTGCATAAAATGTATTTTATATATACCTTATAGACTTCTTTTTCATTTTAATATAAGATGCATTTAATATATACCTTATATAAGGAGTCGTCATATGTCACAACCTGAATTGGATTATAACCAAAAAAGACAGGCCAGAACGCCACATAACATTTTCAACATGAATGTGATTCTCGTCCATCTCTTCGCCGTAGTGATTTTATTTGAGTTGAATTTAATACATTGGTTCTGGGTGATTCCAATCACTTCACTCAGCATCATGCTGTTGCAGTATTTCTACTGGAAATCCCTATTAATCAAACTTAAATCTGACTTGGACGGATATTGGTACGTTGCTGCCAATTGGTCTTTGGCAATTCGGCACAACCGCATCGTCTTTATCAGCTACTTGATTTGCGGTTCGATATTCTTAATCGGTTACACCATCTCCAATAGCATGACTTCCGATCCCAATATGAGCAATATCGGCATGATGATCTTCCTATACCTTTCAGGTAACCTCATGCTACTGACTTTAGTCATCACTTTCGTACTGAGCAGTGGTGCTATCTGGCATACAAACAAAGGGGAAATAACCCGCGTCCTGGAAAAAATTAAAGCCGGTCTTGAACCATCCAGTGATATTTAAAACTCTACTTAGGCATCTTTTCTCTACAACAGATGCCTGAAAACACAACCTTTATCTATGAAAAATTTTCTCAAAACACTTTTCGACTTTCTTGGTGTTGAACAGTCACTTTCTAGCCATCACGAAAAATTTATTTCCGCCTTTGGTGGCTTTCTTTCCATCATAACCATCATTGTCATCAGCCAACATTTTTTAGGACAAAACCACCACTGGCTACTGGTCCCCTCTATGGGCGCATCCGCAGTTTTGTTATTTGCCGTTCCACATGGCCCTTTGTCTCAACCATGGCCTTTAATTGCGGGCAATACGATTTCTGCCGCTATCGGTGTTACCTGTGGACTATTGATTTCCGACATGCCTATCGCCATTGCATCCGCCGTTGGGCTATCCATCCTGACCATGTATTACCTGAAGTGCATTCACCCCCCAGGTGGGGCGACAGCTCTCAGCGCCGTCATGGCAACTGAAACAATTCACTCTTTGGGTTATCAGTTTGTTATTACGCCAGTCCTTTTAAACGCCTTGTCGATCTTTATGATAGCCATGCTGTTCAATGCCTTCTTTCACTGGCGTAGATACCCCGCTTTTCTCAACCAGAAAAAGCGCTTACAACCTCAACAACCCAACGACTTTTTTGATCACTATGACTTTATCAATGCCTTAAAGGAAATTGATTCTTTTGTGGACATCAATGAGTATGATTTAAAAAGAATTTTTGCACTTGCTCACGCCAACTCAGAACAGAAACGTTTGCACAAAAGTGATATCAAACTGGGTCGCTATTACTGCAACGGCAAACCGGGGAAAGACTGGTCTATAAGACAAATCATCGATGAGTCCCTAGAAAAGGATTTGATTATTTTCAAACAGATAACTGGAGGCAATAAAAACACAAACGAGTGCTTAACGAAAGAGCAATTCGTACTCTGGGCGAAGTATGAAATCACGGAAGAAAGTGGGCAATGGAAGAAAAAAACCGATTCTGACTGATTGTACAATCGAACAAAGTGAAACCACTATAGAAAGCAGTTTCACCTAGCAAACATAATGCTTTCAACTTAACTTTGTGGTTGGCCCAAAAACTTCGTAATGCAACTGGTCTTCTTCATAACCAAGCTCCTGGCAGAGCCTATTCACCTCAGACATAAATGTCTTTGGTCCGCAGAAGTAAACATCTGCCTCATCGTTTGGCAACCACTTTTTAAGTACATCTTTTGTCAAATAACCACGGTGATCACCACCATCATCAGATTCATAAGAAACATTATATTTAAATCCATAGTTTTCTTGCAGGGTTCTTAACTCCTTTTCCATAATGTGATGTTTCTTATCACGGCAGCACTGAATGAAAGTGATTTTCTCACTATCAAAGTATCTCAGCTCATTCAGCAGCATACTCAACACAGGCGTAATACCGACACCACCCGCAATAAACACTTTGCTGCGAAAGCTATCCTTTAAAACAAAATTCCCTGTTGGCGGTTGTAACCAAACCGCATCTCCTACTTTCGCAGAATGCAGATAGTTAGACACCACGCCCGCTGGAACAGCATTTCTATTTTCAGCTTTAACAGTAATCCGGTAGAAATCATCACCCGGCGCATTAGAAAGGGAATATTGGCGGATCTCATCATAATCATCATTAGCAGGTTTGGTTTTCACACCAACATATTGCCCAGCTTTAAACGACACCATTTGCTTGTCTTCTGGCAGTAAATAAAACGACTTAACACCTTCTGCCTCATCCACAACCTGATCGATCAAAAATGGCTTAAACCCTCTCCAACCACCTAGCTTATTCTCATTTTCAGCATAAATCTCTTCTTCAACACTAATGAAAATAGATGCAAGTGCATCATAAGCAAGTGCCCATGCCTCCAGAAGTGAGTCATTTTCTTCCAATCCTAGATACTCTTTGATTGCTTCCAAGAGATACTTGCCAACAATCGGGTAATGCTCAGGCAAGATATTCAAACTCGCATGCTTGTGTGCAATACGCTTCACCATTGGTGTTAGGTATTCCAGTTGATCAATATGGCTCGCATACATAAACACAGATTCGGCCAATGCCTTCGATTGTTCTCCCTGCGCTTGGTTTGCCATGTTGAAGATATTTTTTAACTCCGGGTGATTAAAGAACAACTTTTCATAGAAAATGTCTGTAATTTTCACACCCTGCTCAGCAAGAAGCGGTGCCGTTTCTTTTACTTTTTGAATGATTTCATCTGACAACATAACTGAGATTCCTATTGTTTTAGTTAATCGACAATAAAGATTCATATTGAATGAATCTTTATTAAGATGCATACTAGATGAATCTAATGTAAAATGTCAACCACAATCAAAGTAAAAATTTGGAATGGCGAATTTTATGCAACTCACTAAACAAACTGACTACGCTTTTAGGGTATTGATTTATCTCGGGTCTCAAACTGAAGACAAACTCGCTACTATTCAGGCTATCTCAGACACCTTCGATATATCCAAAAGTCATTTAATGAAAGTAGTGCAAAAGCTTGTCAGCCACGGTTTTATACAATCTGTTCGTGGCCCTACAGGTGGTATTAAATTAGGAAAAAATAAGGACGAGATAAACCTGAGACAGGTCATTGAACTGATGGAAGTTACTCTCAAACCAGTCAACTGTGATGTACCGGCTTGCAGAATCAACCAAAGTTGTGAGCTCAGAAAGTTTTTAGATCAAGCTCAAAACAAATACCTTGAATATGCAGAACAATTTACCTTGGCAGATCTAATCACCAAGCCAATACAAAAAGATATATTTTTCAGAATCTAAGAATAAATATTGCCTAAATGCTGAACCAAAACCAATAAAATCAAACACATCAAACATTCGACGCTACCACTATCAAACTGAATCTCTTTTCAAATCTCTATTAATCACTTAGTAGCCGTCAGTGACTTAAATGACAATTCATATATCCTACAAGCATTCCCTGAATAATTAACGAAAACTGCAGGAGGCCAAATATCAGACTAAGTTTGAGAATAATTGACCTTATATCTGGGTTGTTCTAGTATTGTTTTTTTAGTCAGAACTCTACTCTGAAACAGGGTACCCGATGTCAAAAACAAAATATCTCACCCTATTATGGACATCCATTGCAACGCTTGCGGGACTTGTTCTCTACAGTGTTGGCAATGTCGAGATGGGACGTATAAGCTGGGACATCGCTGTTGTTCCGGCACTCATATTATCATTATGGGATATGACCAAAAGCTTACGTCGTGGCGACTTAGGCGTTGATTTAATTGCCATATTGGCCATGACTGGGGCACTTATTCTAGGCGAAGCACTTGCCGCCGCAGTGATTGCATTGATGTACGCGGGTGGACAAACCTTGGAGCAATATGCCGCCAACCGAGCAAAACGCGAATTAACCTCCCTACTAAACCGCACACCAACAACAGTGGAACGCTATGTTGGAGAAGCGCTTGAGAATATATCAATAACGGAAATCAAACCTAAAGACAAATTGCTGATCAAAACAGGAGCCGTACTTCCTGTTGATGGTTACGTCAGCGGGGATAGCGAAGCGACCCTTGATGAATCGTCTTTAACAGGAGAATCTCTTCCAGTTACCCTCAGCCCAGGACAAGCCGCCAGTAGCGGCACACTAAACATCGGCTCACCGTTTGTGCTAGAAGCTGTTCATAATGTTTCTAACAGTACTTATGCTAGTGTCATCCGCTTGGTTCAAGAAGCACAAACGGGTAAAGCGCCTTTTACTCGAATGGCCGACCGCTATGCAATCTGGTTCATCCCATTAACCCTAGGCATAGCAGGTTTAGCTTGGATGATCTCAGGTGATCCTGTGCGCGCTCTTGCCGTGCTTGTTGTTGCCACCCCTTGCCCTTTGATTCTGGCGGCACCCATTGCCATTGTCTCGGGTATCTCCAGTGCAGCACGAAAAGGCTTACTGATAAAAAATGGGGCCGCACTTGAAGCTTTGGCCAATAGTCAGAGAATCATTATGGATAAGACCGGCACTTTAACAACCGGCAATCCACGATTGGTAGATATTGAAACTGATGGCTCACTTAGCCATGAGGAACTACTGCAACTAGCCGCATCACTTGAACAGGCATCATTCCACGTCATTTCATCCTCTATTGTCGAATCAGCCAAACAACGTCAAATACCTCTAATCATTCCTCAAAATATCGAGGAAACTGCAGGAAAAGGCATTCAAGGGCAAGTAAACCAACATCTGATTATGGTTGGTCAACCCTCTTGGATACTTGAGCACAACCCATCTTCAGACTGGATAGACCCATTGCTCAAAAAATCACACAATGAAGGCAGAATGTCCGTTCTGCTCTCAGTCGACCATCAGGTGCGTGGCGCGCTACTGCTACAAGACGAAATACGTTCTGATACGCCGCGCGCACTACGCAACTTGCGTTCAGCAGGAATCCAACACTTATCCATGGCCAGCGGTGATCATACCCAAATTGCTTCCAGCATCGGCTACTCTCTTGGATTGGATAAAGTTTACGCCGAACTCAAACCCGAAGACAAATTAGACATCGTGCGCAGTGAACATCAACAAGGTATCACAATGATGCTAGGAGATGGCATCAACGATGCGCCAGCATTAGCGATAGCTGATATTGGCATTGCCATGGGTGCTGGTGGCGCTGGTGCAAGCTCTGAAGCCGCTGATGCCGTACTAATGGTAGAACGTCTTGATGCATTGGTTGAGGGACTCTACATTGCGCGACGCAGCCAATCTATAGCAAAACAAAGTGTGATCATTGGAATGCTACTCTCAGCCATTGCCATGGTGTTTGCGGCATTAGGCCATATAACCCCTTTAGAAGGCGCAATTTTGCAAGAAGTTATTGATGTTCTGGTTATCGTCAATGCATTACGTGCTTTGTACAGCCCAACAAAACATCCCGGCATCATTGATGTCAAACAACAACATCAACTAAAAAAAGAACATATTGAACTACAACCTATTTTAGAGAATATCCGCACGTTAGCAGATCAACTGGCTCATGAACAAGATATTGAATTATCACAACTTAAAGCGCTGGCACAACTATTAAAACAAAAGCTGATTCCCCATGAACAAGACGATGAACGCCTACTTCATCCTCAATTGGCAACCAAAATGCAAGGCTACGACCCTATGGCAATGCTCAGCCGAACGCACCGCGAAATTCTTAACTTGAGCAACCAGTACTTAGATATAGTTGAACAGTCAGGTGTTAGCAAACTGGATACACAACAGCGTTATGCCATCATACGTATTCTGTACAGCTTAAGCTCCATCCTAGCGCTACACTTTGATCAGGAAAATGAACTATACAGCCTTCTCTCAGGAACTACACGAAGGTAATTGGGGTTGAAACCTATAGAGGGTGGAAGAGTAAAACTAGGCAATAAAAAAGCCAGACTTCATTCACTCGTAAGTGTTTGAAATATCTGGCTTTAGAATGTGGCTCCCGATGCTGGACTCGAACCAGCGACATACGGATTAACAGTCCGGTGTTCTACCAACTGAACTAATCGGGAAGAGTAATTTGTTTCTCGACTTACCCCTTCGGGCGGCGAGTTCTTCGTTTGATGGAGCGTATTATAGAGAAAATATCGTTCTCTGCAACCCCTTTTTAATAAAAATATCACATTTAGTGAAACGCGCAAAAGTCCTAAAAACTTAGCACCAATGAAAGAGCTCGAAAGCGAATTTTTAGAATTTTTAAAAGACTATAAAAGGCTATAAACCTGATTACGACCATTCTGTTTTGCTTGATACATTGCGGAATCTGCGCGCTTAATCAGTGATTCAAGATCATCTCCTTTCTTCACTTGCGCGACACCAAAACTGGCAGTAACATCCGGTCTACTTTCGGAGCGAGATTCCTCAATACGCGCTCTTAATACTTCTGCAACTTTCATGGCTTGTTCAAGGTCACTGTCACAAACTACCAACACAAACTCTTCTCCCCCCCAACGTGCAAATACATCAGTATGACGAGAGTTTAAATCAACGATTTCGGCGATCTGCTTCAAGACAACATCCCCTACTTCATGCCCAAAGGTATCGTTAACGTGTTTGAAATGGTCAATATCGAAAAAGATAACGCAGAAAATCATGCCTTCTTCTTTGGATTGCTCCATAAGCTGTTCCAAACGCATATTCAGCGTATAGCGGTTATATAACCCCGTCAAAGCATCATGTTCTGCTTGGTGTTTTAAGGCTTTTTCCTTCAATACCTGCTCTGTAACGACTCTGGAGCTTGATACGAAAGCCGAGATTTGACCACGATTGTCGCATACAGGTGTGATGATTTTATCTTCATAATAAACACTGCCATCCGCACGCTGATTGATGAAGATATCGCGGAAACTTTTTCCTGATAAAAGCGTTCTCCACAAATTCGTGAAGAAATCCAATGAATGCTGGCCAGAACTGAGTATTTTCGGGCTTTGCCCCAAAACATCTTTTTCTTCATACCCCGTCACTTCGAAAAATGCTTTATTGACATAGGTAATTTTTCCTGTCAAATCAGTCACCATAATCAAGTCTTCAATCTGAGAAATCAACTGCGTCCACAATTGATTCATCAACACCTGTTCGCGCTGTTGTGAGATATCCACGCAAGTAGCGATCATCTTTTGATTACGCATCACGCCGTTCATACGAAAATAGCGTTTTTCTATTCTTTGCTTTTCACTGATGATTTCGCATTCGAAGTCTTGAACTATTTGTTTTTCATGAACCATGATGACAAATGGCTCCAGCACTTTTCTCAGTCCAGGTAAATCATCACTATTGAGCTGCTCTACGTTCTCAACATGGAACAAATCCAAAAACACTTTATTGGCATAAGTAAAGGTATTGCGATCAGACATCTCGTAAATACCTACTGGAGATTCATCCACCAATTGACGATATCTTTGCTCAAGTTTAATCAGCTGTTGTTCATGCTTAAGCTGCTCTCCAATATCCCGTGCAACATTCAATACCACTTCATTGCCTTCCATATCAAATAATGATGCACTGACTTCTACAGGCAAATATTTTCCTGTTTTCATCACATGCTCTACACGGAAAACCTTATTGGGGGTATATCTCAGCTCGGCAATCAATTCCTTCACATTGCGCTTATATCCAGAAGCATTAAGCTGCGCCAAGTTTAGCTGTTTAAATGTTTCTTCATCATAGCCACGCTTTTTCCACGCTTGCTGGTTTGCATAGATAAACTGTCCCTTGTCATCATAGACATAGACACTATCGGAAACTTTATCAAGCATACTGGAACGCAACTCATACTCTGAAATCCACCTGGAAACTCTAAGCGCCAAAGCCCAAATTAAAATAGCGACAAGCACAAATAGCAGGAAAAAGCTTACAAGCAGTTCCATTGCCACCATTATCGGTACCTGACTTAAGAATGTAGGCGGCATGGAAGAGATGAGGTAAAGCTTTTGGTCCGGCGTTTCATAAAGCGGATCCGTTCTAAAATCAGCTCCATGTAGATTTTTTGCTAAATCAACAACTTCACTACCGCGTTGCAAGACGGGCGATGTTTTAACCGGCAATCCTAGAACCTTATGCCAACTGTCTTGCCGTGTTTTCCCTATCACGATATGCCCTTGCTGGTCAGTGATGGAAAAATCCATTTCTGTTGCATTGCGCAGAGACTCAATAAAGTGTGCCAAATTGACATTCAACATGACATAACCGACAAAACGGTTATGTTGGAATATCTTTTGCCCGATGCGGATGGTCGGTTCATAAGGTTCAACGACTTTATCGTGCTCGACGTTGAGATCAAGCTTAGAAAAATAAAAGGCTTTACCCTTTAACTTCAAAACTTCTTGATGATAGTATCGGTGTGACTTGTCCTGCAAAGCATTTCTAGGTACGACAACCAACTCACCTGTCGTGAATTTACGATCAATGCGAACCAGCTCTTTACCTTCTGGCGAAAGCAACCTTAATTGGGATGCATGTTTAAATGAAACTATTTTTGATAACAGCGCCTTTTCAAGAAAAGTCAGATCTGTTTTTTCCGGCGCTTCAAAAAAATTCTGTACCACTGGTGAAAGCTCAACGGAATCAACCAAATCTTGGCCTTGCTCCAGCATCGCGTCAAAGCTTTTTATAAACAAACGGGAAACGAAAAAAGATTCGCTGTGGAAATCACTGACAACAAATTGATGCAGGAATCTTAAGCTACTAGCGCCAAAGCCGATTAAGATAACCAAGAACAAGAGAGAAAAAAGCCAGAACACTTTTTTCTGGGCAGAGCTTCTGTAACCACGTGCCATTTTGATTTTGTTTATAAATCTACGTAATAAAACTTAAGGCATAGTAGCACAAAAAAACAAACGAAACCCCAATAGAAACAAGGTATTTAAAGTTTTTCAACCTTCTGTGTTATACAGGTATTTTGCAGATTCACACCCAAAAAATGATAGAAGTCTTCTACCGGTAATGGGCGGGAACAAATATAGCCTTGGAAAGTGTCGCACCCAATCCCTTCTAAGTACTTCACTTGGGTTTCGGTTTCCACTCCTTCGGCAACCACTCCCATTCTGAGACTTTTCGCCATTTTTACTATGGTTTCAAGGAATACGGCACCCTGCTCGGTGTCATAATCATCTACGAAACTCTTGTCGATTTTTAGGAAATCGATAGGGAATTTCTTGAGATAAGATAAGGATGAGAAACCTGTTCCAAAATCGTCCAATGAAATCGTCACGCCCAACTCTCTCATGCTATGCAGAATATGAGAGTTACTTTTGTTTTGTTCAAAAAACAGGTATTCGGTTATTTCCAAATCTATATATTTAGGGTCTACGGGAATTCTTGCCAATAAGGCTTTGAAGTCGGCCTCAAAATCGCTTGATAGAAACTGCTTAGCCGCGACATTAATAGACATTCGGATTTTCAGGCCTCGCTGCTGCCATTCATGCAACTGGGTCAGGGCTTCTTCCAATATCCATTTCCCTAAGTCCATGATGAAACCATTTTCTTCTGCTAGCGAAATAAACTCATTTGGAGGGATCAAAGTGCCATCAGGCTTGACCCAACGAATCAAAGCTTCCGCCCCGGTGATCTCTTTGGAAATCAAATCTACTTTAGGTTGGTAGAATAACTGATATTCATCATTATCTAGTGCAAGCTGCATTTCCTTTTCCAGCTTGATGGTTTTCTGCACCTGCTGGTTAAGCTGTTCCGTATAGAAAAAGTATTGTGAACGTCCATTTTTCTTAGCTTCATACATAGCAATGTCAGAGCACTGCATCAAGCCGACAAAATCTTGTCCATCGTGGGGATAAAACGCCACCCCAACACTGCTGGAAATACTGATTGGATGGTTATGAATATGAAATGGCTCACTCAACTCTTGTTGAATCGTTTCAATGGTGGCAATGATTTCTGAGACATTGCTGTAACGATGTAACAGCAAAATAAACTCGTCACCCCCAACACGGGCAACAAATTCATTACGATGAACGGTTTTTTTCAGCAATTTACCGACCTGCTTGAGCAACTCATCACCGATATGATGACCCAAAGAATCATTAACGGATTTAAACAAATCCAAATCCAGAAACAAAAAGGCAAATTCATACTCTTTTGTTTTAGATTCTTCAATAATTTTTTCTAATCTTTCGTGCAATGCATTACGGTTTGCCAATCCGGTCAACGAATCCTTTCGGGCGAGTTTATATAAGTGCTTTTACTCTTGCGCCAACCGGGCAAAAGTCTGCTCCATGATGCCTCGAATCGTATCCAACTCTTTTAGCTTAAACGGCTTGGGAACATCCTCACCTGTTAGCAAATAGTTTTTGAGCTTTTCCAATGGCTGAGACACATAAATGCTGAACAATCCCCACACCAAGAAAACCAGTATGGAGGGTAGAACCACCAAATAAACCAAGAAATTGGCTTTGTTGTAATTCAAATAGGTTTTGACTTCGCCTTTATCCAACACAAAAACCAACCTCAAACGATGAAGGTCTCCATTCCGATAATAGCGAATAACGCCCTCAAAACTTTCAGCTTGTCTCATCACTTCATAAGGCGCTTGCTCGTGAACACGAAAAAATTGATTCTCTTTAGGCACTTCACGAAAAGCGGGATCTGTTGTCAGCAGCAATTTGGAATCATTCAACACCATAATCGCCGAGATGAAATCGTTATTAGCAGCCGTGCGATCCAACACCGCGCGATGCCCTTTAACATCTTCTTGTTTGTGCAAGTTCTTGGAAAGGATATACCCAATCTCGGACATGTCTTCCCGCAGATTGCTTAAGATAGCCGAGGCAGTTTGCTCTCGTTGGTCAGCATAATAATCAGAAAAAATAACATAAAGAACCGCCAATAGGGACAGAACAATAAAAACGACAAACTGCTTAATATTGAACTGCATTACAGCAAAAACCTCGTATCAAACTTGCTCTGCTTTAATCGGCTCTGCAATTGCTCTGGTAGTTTGTCATTAATCCATACGATATCGTGCAAAGAACTTAAAAAGTCTTGATAACTCACTTCCAACATATAGGGTTTGACAGTTTTGTAGAACTCTTCCGGGTTAGCTTTAAGTGCTGCCACCGCCTTAGCCACCAACCCTTTTAAGGCTAAAAACTGTTTCTTGTGGGCTCGCAAAACATCCTGAGTAGTAAATAGGGCATCTACCACCAGCAAATCCAAGCCATCACGCGTAGAAGCCACCTCATGAAACCCCTGCTGCTCCAAACTGACATTGTAAGGAGTGTAGGTCACAATAATTGTAGGACCTTTCATGTTCTGCATATTTAAGGACGAAATAATTGCCTGATCGTTATTAATAAGATGAACCCTATCTCGGCTGATTTGGTATTTCTCCATGAAATCATGAAGTAAAACCCGGTTGACCGAATCCATTTCAAGGTAAGCATCAATTGTTTGCTTGGTGTTCTTTAGCTCTTCAATGGATACGTTGCTGAGAATCAAATCGCCACCATTAGAACGATCAAACATCATCACGGGTTTTAAGGTCGGTTTCTGAGCAGACATCACATTGTATTCATACTGCGTGCCAACATAAGCATCCGCATTACCCGCCTGATAGAGATACATGTTCTCACTCAACGATACCACGTGAAGTAATTGAATATCGAGTGGCTCAAGCCAGCCTTTGGCTTTGGCATAATAGAGCGGAGAGTATCCTACCCAGGTCGTTGCGGAGATTTTCAGTTTATCTTGCGAGCTGGAACAAGAAGCTAGTAGCAAAACAAGCGATAACAATATCAATTTGCGAATCATCCTGACCTCGTTTATCCTTAATCCAGACAGTCACAGGCAAACATATGCGTATGTTTAACCCCACTCTTTTTATGAATATTATCATAAAGTGAATCGAGGTTTGAAGACATCATCACTATAAGCAGATATAGTGGACGGTGTTTATTATCAGACCACGAAAATAGGACAGTTACTTTTCAACATAATTTCCAACATTCCGAGCATGACATGACGACTTTGGTCTGGCTACAACGAGAATTCAGATTAGACTACCTTCCAGCACTGAATGAAGCACTGAATAGCGGTGACGACATCATTCTTGCCTACTTTCATGATCCTGAAAAAACGATTGGTGCCGCCAACAGCGTTTGGCTGGCACATGCCCTGGAAAACCTTGCGGCAGATGTCACTAATCGAAAGGGGAAGTTATGGGTAGTTTCCGGTAACTTTGCAGATACCTTTCCAAAGTTGCTGAAAAATGAATCCATTCAACAGGTTTATTACACTTTCCAAGTTGGAGAACCTTTTGCAAGCATGCAACAACAGGCGCTTGATGTCTGCAAAGCCTTACACGTCCGCTTAAAACCTTTCTTTTCTGAGTTCTGGTTAAAGCCAACGGACTTCTCAAACCAACAAAACCGTCCCTATCTGGTTTTCACCCCTTTCTACAATGGGCTGCTGAAACAACAAGAACATATTCAACCTTTGGCAAGGCTTGCAAAAGAAACGCTCGAGCAAACTGCCGTCAAAACATGCCCAAATCACCCCCGAACTTTGCCCGAGGATTTGCACCGCCTTAGGCAACTACCCTGGGCACAAAAACTCATGGATTCACGTCAAGTTGGTGAGACCCCAACCTGGCAGATTTTGTCGGAGTTTATTACCGAAAAATTGCAGGACTACCCAAGCGACAGAGACTTCCCTGCATATGATGCCACCTCAAACCTTTCGACGGCTCTTCATTTCGGGCACATCCCGACAAGGCAACTTTACTTTGAGCTACAAGCACTGATACAGTCGGACGCCAAGGTCGCACCCGCTGCCCAGTCTTGGCTGCGTCAGTTGGCGTGGCGAGAGTTTGCCAGACACTTGTTGTTTTGGTTTCCACAAACGCAAACAGAACCTTTTCAGGACAAATACCAGCAAATGCTATGGCGTGACGACACCAGTAATGACAGTCAAAACCTTATTGAAAAATGGCAACGCGGCTTAACGGGCATCCCGATGATTGATGCAGGCATGAGGGAACTCTGGGCAACCGGCATCATGCACAATCGCGTACGCATGCTCGTTGCTTCTTTCCTCACGAAAAACCTGAACGTCCACTGGCTAATCGGACAACATTGGTTTGAAGACACCTTACTGGATGCCGACCCTGCCAACAATATTATGGGGTGGCAATGGGTAGCAGGTTGTGGCGTGGATGCCGCGCCCTATTACCGTTTGTTCAACCCCGTTGTACAAAGTGAAAAGTTCGATGCCGATGGTGACTATCTCAAACATTGGTTGCCGGAACTCTCAGCTCTGTCGAAAAAAGCGATACACCAACCCTGGAAATATGAAAGTGAATGTGTAGAGAAAGGTATTTTTCTTGGGAAAACTTACCCACACCCGATTGTAAATTTGGATGAGAGTCGGAAAGCACACATGGAAAGGGTTCAAATGATGAAAAAAACCGCACAGCCGGATAACGATTAAAGCCATCACTTAAAGCTGTACGAAATATTACTACCTTCCTATTTAATAACGTTTTTATCGCGAAAATATTCCATTTTTCTTAATAGAATTTTTCTAGCACTTGCATTAAATAATACGATAATCAAAACCTCCAAAACACCCTGCCACTCCTGCTAATATCCCTTATGAGTTATGGAAACCAAACCAATAAAAATAATAAGATCGTTACAAAGGAGTGCGGAGTGTTAAACAAACTGACAATCAAGTCAAAGCTATTACTATTGGCTTTTATTCCACTGGTGACCAGTGTCTTGTTCTCTTCTCAATACTTGTCAGAAAACCTGAAAATGTTAACCGAGGCTAAGGAAAGCCAAGTTCTATTCAACAACACGATCGAACTTAACAAACTTATCAAAAGCCTTCAACTGGAAAGAACCTATACAGCCGGCTATGTTGGCTCAAAGGGGCAAAAACACCAAGACGATTTGGTTGCCCAACGCAAAGTCTCACAAACAGCCTTCAACCACTTCATAGCGTCTTTGGACATGACCGCGACCCGCATGAAAAATGAAACCCTTCAGCAAAAGATCCTCAGCCAAAAGAATGCGATCACCAAGGCCTACAAAAACCTGACAGCGCTCTACCCTCAAATTGATAGCCTGCAAACCAAAAAAGGCGGTCAATTTTTCTCGAAATTGGATGCGGTGCTGCTGAAGCTGATTGCCATCTATGCCAACAACACGTCGAATCACGACATGTCTTCAGCGCTGAACGGCATGTATTACTTCGTGTTCGCGAAACAAACCATCGGGGTTGAAGGTGCTGTACTGAACAATGTGTTCTCTCGCTCGCACTTCACCAAACTCCTTGCCTTCAAGTTCAACCAAGCTTACTTCAAGAAATCGGCTTATTTAAATGGTTTCAGGCAATATGCAAGCTCTGCAGAACTTGCCAAGTTGAATGTCATGATGAAAAACGATGCTCTACAACAAATGACGAAGTTCGAATCACTCGCTCTTGATAATTTGACGGCAGAAAGCATCAACGCCAGTACCGAAGAATGGCAAGGAATCGTCCGCGATGTACTACAGCAAATGGACAACTTTCAAACCTCACTATTGAATCAAGGTACCGAGATGACGAATGAATTTTATAGTTCGGCATTAAGTTCGGTATGGTTGGCATCTTCTGCTATCGTCATCAGTTTGCTTTTGGTGCTTATTGTCATGTACCTGATTATCGTCAGCGTCCAGCGCTCAGTTAAAGCACTGACGGATGCGATGACATCTGTCGATGAAAATGGTGACTTCTCGGTGCGCGCCCAACTCGAAGGTTCGGATGAGTTCGCCATGCTGGCAAAAACTTATAACCACCTGCTTTCAAGCCTTGAAACCACCATCAAAGAAGTCAATGATGTTTTGGCTGCCGTCAGTAATGGTGATTTCAATCGTTCTATTGAAGAAAACACCAAAGGAAATCTGTTGTCATTACAACATGGTACTAATGCTGCAACCCGTTCAGTGTCTATGATGACGCAAGAGCTGGATAAGGTGATGACAGCTATCACTCAAGGTGAGTTCAACGTACGTTTGAGCCAAGAAGTGCCTAAGAGCTTTAGAGAAAAAGTCGACATGGCAATGGAAACACTGGACCAATCCTTTACCCAAACCATGAAAGCGATTGACGGTCTAGTGCAAGGTGACTTCTCCCAATATATCGACTGCCCATCTGCCAAGGGAACTACTCGTCGTTTGATTGACAACATTAACTCCTCGATGTCTGAAATTCAGGCGACATTTGATGAAATCAACCAAGTGATGTTGGCGCAGACTGAGGGCGATTTAACGCAACGCGTTTCAGGTGACTATCACGGTTCTTATGAAACGCTGAAAAACTCTATCAATAAGAGTATTGAAGAGATGGCGCAAATCATTCGTCAAATCCAACAGGTTTCCCTGTCGGTTGATGAAAATGCTCAAGCGCTTAGCAATTCAAGCACTCAGTTGTCGGAAAGAGTTCAGCAACAGGCCGCCTCTCTGGAAGAGACCGCAGCAGCATTGGAACAAATTACCGCCACCGTCCAAAATGCGACGGATTTAACCAACCAGGCTTACAGCAACACCTTACAGACACAAAAACAAGCCAACCAAGGTGAGGCAGTTATCAACGACACAGCCAAGGCCATGGCTGAAATCAACAATATGTCGCACAGCATTACCAATATTGTTGCTTTGATTGACTCCATCGCCTTCCAAACCAACCTGTTGGCATTGAACGCCGCGGTAGAAGCCGCAAGAGCCGGTGAACACGGACGAGGATTTGCCGTGGTAGCTGGTGAAGTACGAAGCCTTGCCCAAAAGTCTGCGGAAGCCGCTAAGGAAATCTCTTCCCTAATCGGTCGCACGACTGAAGAAGTCGATAAGGGTGAACGTCTGATGAAATCATCAGTGGAAGAACTGCAACAAATCAGCCATGGAGTTCAGGAATTGAGTCGAACTATCCAAGAAGTTAACGCTTCCGCCAAAGAACAAGCTGAAGGGGTGAATCAAATCAACCTTGCGGTTAGCAGCTTGGATCAAGACACACAACAAAACGCCACCGTGGTTGAAGTCACTTCTGAAACGGCTTTGAAACTCAAACAAGAAGCCTCTTTACTGGCCTCTTCAATTTTGAAATTTAAGGTTTAATCGGACACCATTTCGATTTATGATTGGCTTTCGGGAAAACATTTCGTTTTCCCTTTCGCCATACCATACGAGGTGTAAGATGAAATTTCTGATTTATACGCTTTTGGCCGCTGCTACCCTATTTCAATCTGCCTATGCAAAAGAGGTTAAGATTCAATACAACGGCCTGACTTTGAACGGTGAGCTTTTACTTGCCGATGGCAAAACCTTAAAAGATGGTGTTGTCCTGTTCACTCACGGAACTTGGATGAACAACAACTACAGCACTGCAAACACCCTCAAAAATCTGCTACCGGATTCCGGCGTGAACCTGCTGGCAATCAACTTAAGCTTCAACGTCAATGACCGCCATGATGAAGCCATCCTTTCTTGTGATCGTATCCATACCCACAAGCATACCGATGCCATCAAGGAAATCGGAGCCTGGGTCAAATGGCTGGAATCACAAGGTGCGCATAACATCACCTTGGCCGGTCACTCGCGCGGCGGTAATCAAACAGCTTGGTATGCTTCCGAGCACAATGATGATGCCCATATCAAACATGTTGTGCTATTTGCCCCACAACTATGGTCGAAGAAAGGTGAAATCGCGGAATACAAAGAGAAGTACCACAAAGACCTAGTCAAGTTGGTTGCTCATGCAGACAAACTGGTTAAAGCAGGCAAAGGTGATGAAGTCATGCAGCATACTGATTTAGTCTACTGCAAAGACTCCAAAGTAACGGCCGCAAGTTTTGCGAGCTATTATGATTTCAATCCGAATATGGATACCATCCATCTGCTACCAAAAATCAAAAAGCCTGTCTTGGTATTCATCGGCACGGAAGACGATATCGTCAAAGGCTTACCGGAAAAAATCGAACCCGTTCTGAAAAAACACGCCAATATTCACTTGGATGTTATTGATGGCGCAACACACTTCTACCGTGATTTCGCAGGGGAAGATGCCGTCACCAAAATGGTTGAGTTTATCGGCAAAGAGTAATTGCTTTTGAGTCCTGGCCTTCCATTGGAAGGCCTTATCTGACTAGATGCAAGATGACTCACAGCATTAGTTTTCGACAACGTCCGCCAGGAGTTTCTGGATGTTTTCAATCTTGTCGGGGAAGCTCAAAAAAGCCGCGACACAATCTGCATCAAGCTTGTCCTCAGCAGCCATTTTTTTTAATTCAGCATAGGCATCGCTGTTACTCCAACTGCTTTTATAAGGCCTAGCCGACGTCAGCGCATCAAAAATATCGGCTACTGCAACAATCCGAGCTTCCAAAGGAATATCCCCCCCCGTCAAGCCATCTGGATAGCCGGAGCCATCCATTTTCTCATGATGATAACGGACAATATTCTGAATCATGGTCGCGAACTTAATGTTTTGCAGGTCATAGTTACGTAGCAGCAAGTTCACCAAATCGGCTCCCTTAACTGTATGCGTCTGCATCACGGTGAATTCATCATCGGTTAGCTTACTATTCTTTCTCAATATAGCGTCGGGAATGGAAATCTTGCCGATGTCATGCAAAGGTGCAAACATGAAAACATGCTCGACGAACTCGTCATTTAGTTGGTATTTGGGCGCAACTTCCTGCGCAATCAATCTGGCATAGTGCGCAACACGACTCATGTGTTCACGAGTTTCTGGGTCTCGCTCCTTACTCATCTCCAAGGTCGAATGTACCGTTGCCAGCAGTAAATTCTCTATACGCTTTTCATTGGCAACCATCACCGTAAGCAATGGCGAAACCAAATCAAGGTCATAGATCATGTCATCAACAAAAGCTGCTTTCTTTTTGGCATTGAAGAACAACATCCCCAAAAATTGAGCGCCATTGAACATAGGATAGGTGTAACTTGATTTGAATCCGGCCTTATGAATTTCTTCAGTATGAATACGATGATTGGGTTCATACGCGTCGAGATCGTCAATCACTCGAGGTTGTTTCGACTCTCGAAGTTTGGTCAACGAGTGTGAGGTGGAAAACTTGAAATCATACATGGATAAGGGCGTTGCTTGCTCCCCGGTATAAGCGAATGTGGTGAGAATATCTGTGTCTTCATCATATAAAGCAACTGCCATTCTTTCGATTTCGGGGTATTTTTTATGAAGATAATCGTAAATGACTTTTAACTCTTCACTAAAGGTGATGTCATTCGTTGGCGTCAAACTACTCATATAAATTCAATTTCAAAATCCCAGCATTAAACCCATTTCATCAGCTTATACTGAATAAGACAATCAAATTTTATTTAGGGAGCCCAAAACAATAGTAATAAGGGGCTCTTTTACTTGTAAGCCGACACTTCAGAGCGCAAAGCCAAATCTGGCGGATAAGGATGAAAAAACACCTGCGAGGCAAGGTACTCCGAACCATAGTGATTTAAAAACTGTTCGAGAATTTTTACCACCGCAATCAATGGAACAATGCCTTCCACAAACTCTGTCACGGTCTCTTGGTAGTGTGCTTTCTCTTCCGCACTCAGTTGATCCTTGAAATAACCATAAACATGATCCAAAACGTTTCTAACCTGCCCTTTCGTGGAACGGTGCGCCAAAAGCTCAAAAAGCTTTTCTTGATAGGCTGCAAGACTCTCCGAAAGATTCTCAGTTCGAGTGTTGGCGACCAAAGGCCCCATCTCGCGATACAGGGTTTCGTTTTTCGATAGCAGCAGATATTTATGGTCTCGATGAAACGCTTGAAAATCTGCCAGGTTGGGGGTACTCGCTAACAGCTCTCGCCACCTTGCGGAGGTGAAAGCATGCAACATAAAGTTTTCTCGCAACCAGGCATCTTGCAGTCGACTCTCTTCTTCCACTGCCAAATAAGGTGCTGCTGCCTGCAATTGTCCGGTAAATAAGCCAGAAGTCATCGGGTCTTTGGAACCATGCCATTCACCATTTGGTTGATAGACTTTGATTCGCTCCAGTCCACAACTCGGAGATCTTGACTTCACCACAGCGGCATCAAGTTGTCTTTCTAACAACTTGGGAATGATTTTTTCGCCATAAGCTTTCAAACCATCCGTGTAATCGGTTTCGCTTTTATGACCTTTGACACGAATGCCTTGCGGCTCACCGACCAATCGTATTGTTTCTCTCGGCGTGCCGATGACTGCGGCTTCAGGACAGAAGGGATAAAAATCTGCATACTTCGCTAAATGATGATTCACAAAATCGTTTTGCGCATGTCCTCCGTTATAGCGACACTCTGTCCCTCTTAGGCAATCTGACACTGCAACTTTTAATCTAGGAAACGCCATTTTCTCTTCTACCTTATGATTCATGTTCAAGCAATAACCTCTGTTTTCTCAGGTGTTTTTCTCAATGAATTTGAATTAGTATAAACCGACATTTCTTAAAGGATAACGCCATGTCGGAATCAAAGTCACATTTTCTTTTTACCATTTTATTGTCTGCTCTATTCTTTGGACTCTATAGTCAAACAACGCAAGCGGCTGCGCTAAAGGTTGGCGATACTGCCCCTGACTTTTCTCTCAAAAACCAAAATGAAAAGCCGGTAAGCCTTTCGCAGTTCAGAGGCCATTGGGTTGTACTTTATTTTTACCCCAAGGATGACACTCCGGGCTGTACGACTGAAGCCTGCAGCTTTCGCGACAATATCAACCAACTCATTGCGCAGCAGGCAACAATCATTGGCGTTTCTGTCGACTCAGTAGACTCTCATCAAGCATTTAAGTCGAAGCATGAGCTTCCCTTTGACCTTTTAGCCGATAAAGATGGTTTGGTGGCGAAACAGTATGATTCGCTATTGGATTTGTTTGTGGTGAAATTTGCGAAGCGCCATACGTTTATCATTAACCCGCAAGGGCGTATCGCAAAAATCTATACAGATGTTGACCCGAAAGAACATGTTCGAATCGTGTTGGCCGACCTCAAAGCACTACAATCATCAACCCACTGACCATGTAAAGTGCTTTAAGGCCGAAAACATCACGAGTGATGTTGGTGCTTTTTCAGGTTGTAGCGTTCTTCTAGGGCTTCGAGCATTTTTTTACGTGCTTTCAGCTGCTGCTCGATATATTCCCGAAGCTGTTCAAACAAACTTTTGGGCGCTTCTTTTTCATCCTCTCGTTTGGAAATGGACCACCCAAAACGAGAACTGAATGCATCAGATACTTGAAAACTGACCTGTAGGGATTGTGTCACTCGCTTCGCCTGATTAAAAGCATCCGCAATGGCCTGTAGATTTTTAAACGCTCGGCTGTTCTCGATTTTATCCGCCGCAACTTCCTGAGGAATCTTCGCCAAGTCAATTGCCTGAGAGGTTTTCACCTCGCCGTTCTCCATCAGCACGATGCCCGCCTGCTTAGTCTTACCTAGCATTTCGCCTTGAGCGCCTCGTAATTCCTGATCATAATCGACATTCCCGAGATAAATCGCGCCGACACCAGCCTGAGTGAGCGTCAATGTCGTTGCCGTATCAGACTGATCCTGCCAGATTTTCAAATGCTGGAAAATGGTATCATTCTCGTCAATCCAACCGTTATGATCGTCGTCATATTTCGCCAACTCTGCATAGGCGTCGCCTGTTTGTGTACCGAACAACTCGGTTCCGTCATTGACTTGACCATCTCCGTTCACATCAAAGGTCAGGTAGCCATTGCCTTTCCCTAGTGACGCATAGGTTTGCTTATCACCATGGCCTTGCATATCAAACTCAAAGGTCGTGTCTTGCAACTGAACGGTATCGGCACCGAAGTTAATAACCAATGGATCATGGAATTTTGCCAAGCCAAATTCAATTTGCGTCTTCGCTGTCACCTGAGTCGCCTGCTGTTGAGACAATAGTAAATTGAAGTCTACCGTACGACCGTCAGCCAAAGTCACAGAACCCTGTACACTCATCAAACTATTGCTGTTTTGCTGATAGTGAATTTGATGACTGAAGTTGAAAGCCACTTCACCACTTAACACCATATCTGTGGCGGGGCCTGACGGGAAAGCTTTTTGAATGGCAATCTGCGCATCGCTTGCTCCCAAACTGACTTTGGCGAGATTTTCCGTTACTGAGTTCAGTGTATGCTGTTGGCTTTGCTCACCTTGTTTGACCTTGCTTTGTGCGTTAAGCAGGGTTCGACTGTACTGTGAATATTCATAGGAGGTTTCTGCACTCACCGCCATTAACCAATTACCATTCATGGAGGGCATGCTGGTTCGAGTAAGGGTGGTTTGTGTCAGCTTAGCGCTGTCAGACTGTGCGTGCCCCAGAGCTACCTGGGAAGAAGAAATAATCATTGTTGTGCTCCACTTATCGTTTTGATTTACACACCCCACAAAGCGGGCTGCGCTTTCCCTTGATAGCGGATTCACTTAGCTTTCTGGTCTAAAAGTGAAATATCTTTTTATAGATTTGATGGTGATTCTAACGATCACTCATTCAACTAAACCTATCGGCAAGACTGCAAAAACATTAAGCAACTTTCTACGGTAAAATACTACTTTCAATCTTACCCTTAAGAAAACAAAACCTTACAAAACCATGAATCCTGAAAACTTCACGAAACAAACCCGTGAAATTGCGGTCTACTAAAACAAGAATCACTCAAAAACGGTTTTTATCATGACAACACAAATCTATCACTCTCGAATCTTGCCAACGCTTTGGTTTGCATTGTTGAGCATGTTATTCTTTTCGGTACAAGGCTGTGCGCAGGAGAATCAAATGAACAATACACAATCGACAAACGATGTTGTCTCTGCAAGGGAAACTCCAATGAAAAGCGAGACCATTGTTCTTGGAATGGGTTGCTTTTGGGGCGCCGAAAAACGCATGGGCGAAATTCCCGGTGTCACGCATGTTGAAGTCGGCTATGCCGGAGGAGATGCAAAACAGGCGGGTTACTACGATGTACTCGGACTTGAGCGCGAAATCGAACAGGGAAAAAGCCACGCCCGTAACCATGCGGAAGTGGTTAAAGTGACCTTTAATCCTCAAGTCGTGAGCTTGAAGACGGTTTTAATCAAATTCTGGGAAAATCATGATCCAACCCAAGGCAACCGTCAGGGTAACGATATTGGCACAAACTATCGTAGTGCCATTTACTACACCGAACCCAGTCAAAAAGCTGTCGCAGAAGAAACGGAAGCGGAATATCAAAAAGCTTTGACTAAAGCTGGCTATGGCAAAATCACCACGGAAATTGCTCCAGTTCACAATTACATCGAAGCGGAGGAATACCATCAGGACTACCTGAAAAAGAACCCCAATGGCTATTGTGGCTTGGGTGGCACTGGCGTTGCCTACCCGGGTTCTAACAATGCAGTGTCAGGACACCCTATTCTTGACGCCTCCAAGTTAAATAAGGATAAACAATTAATCGTTTTCGAGGCCGAGGATTGCCCTTACTGCAAACTCTTTACCAAAGAAGTCCTTAGTGGCTGGAAAGCGGATGTTTCTGTTGTCACAACCTTGAATCCCAACCCACCAAAAGGTTGGACACTTGAAAAACCATTATTTGCCACACCAACGATAGTCTTCTTTGAACACGGTAAAGAAGTCTCTCGATACACAGGGTATAGTGGCGACAAGGATCGTTTTTGGAAATGGTTGGGCTTCCGTCTGCTCACGCCGGAACAGCGCAAAATTGCCTTCAATAAAGGAACAGAGTGGGCATTCACAGGTTCACACTTGGATGAACACCGAGCCGGAACCTATGTTGACCCAATCACAGGCGCAGCATTATTTCGCAGTGATACCAAGTTCAACAGCGGTACTGGCTGGCCGAGCTTTTTCAACCCGGTCAAAGGCGCTGTCTTAGAACGCCCTGATGATTCACACGGTATGCAGCGTACTGAAGTTATCAGTGCCAGTTCAGGTATTCATTTAGGTCATGTGTTTAATGATGGCCCTCCGCCAACGCACAAACGCTATTGCATCAATGGGAATGTTTTAAAGTTTGTACCGGATGAGGCTGAGAAAAAATAGTCATCAATCAAATCAATTAAAGTCACAAGCAAAAACGGCAAGTCAATACTTGCCGTTTTTGTTTGCTTACGATCCGCTTAAGACTTAGAAGTCTTCCCACTGATCATCTGCTTTCGGTGGCTTGCCGTGCAAAGGAGACACAATTTCTTGTGACTCTTTTCCAGCCGCTGGCTTAGCCGCTTCCGGTTTCGCCGCAGGTTTTGGCTCTGCTGCTTTTGGTTTTACTTGTGCAGGCTCTTTTTTAGCCTCGATTTTTGCTGGCTCAGACTTTGGCTTCGCTTCCAATTTTGGCGTGGCTGCCTTCGTCAAATGCGTCTTATTGGTTTTGAAGAACGCAATGTTATGACTCAAGCTAACCGCTTGTTCACTCATACTTTCAGCCGCAGCCGACGTTTGCTCTACCAAAGCGGCGTTTTGTTGCGTTGCCGAATCCAAATCATTCATCGCTTGGTGAACTTGCTCAATACCTTTCGCCTGCTCTTCCGAAGCCTGTGCAATTTGTCGAATCATCGTCGCAACACTTTCAACCTGCTCGGTGATTCCTTCCAGAACCTGGCCAGATTCGGTTGCCAACTTCGTTCCCTGATTGATTCTGTCGACACTTTCGTTAATTAGCGCAGTGATGTTTTTCGCCGCTTCGGCAGACTTCTGAGCCAAGCTGCGAACCTCACCTGCTACCACCGCGAAGCCTCGACCATGTTCGCCGGCACGAGCCGCTTCTACTGCCGCATTCAATGCCAACAAGTTGGTCTGGAAGGCAATCCCATCAATCAGTGTAACGATATCCGAAATCTTATGACTCGATTCCTGAATGGCATTCATGGCATCAATGGTTTGATGCATAACATTGTTTGCCTGTGACGAGTCTGATTGAACTTTTTGCACAACACCCGACACTTGAATGGAATTTTCTGAGTTGTTTTGCACTGCCGCGTTCATCTCTTCCATCGAAGCGGAGGTTTGTTCCAATGCAGCCGCTTGACGTTGTACACGAGAGCTTAAGTCCAGCGCGCCTTGCGCCACTTCCTGAGAAGCGGTGTTGACAACGTCTGATGCCTCAATAACCTGTCCGACAATACCTGACAGTTTTTCAACCGATTGGTTTACCGCATCTCTTAGGCGTCCCAGCTCACCTGGGTAATCTGTGGTGATTAATTGTGTTAAATCCCCTTCACTTTGTGCAACGACAATGCGCGTGATATCACTCATGGCTTTATTCAAAGAATCTAATGACGAGTTGATACTGTCTTTCAAACGTCTCAACTCACCATGCGCTTCTGCATCAACACGGCCCTCAAAGTCACCCTGATGCATTTTTTCCATTACTTGGTTGATATTGGAAATAACGTTATTGGTGACCGTCATGGTTTGTTGTGCACTGTCGATAATTCGGAAGTATTCTCCCGATGCGGTATTTTGCAATTTGACATCAAAGTGACCGCGCTTCATCTCATCCATCACCGTCGCAATTTGTTTAATGACGTCAGCGATGTTATCAATACTCTGGTTCATGCCATTCTTCAAGGCATTCAAATCACCGTGATACTCACCCTCAATACGTTTCGAGAAGTCACCTGCTGCAATGGCGCTGATCGTGCCATTCGCCTCTTTGAGCGCCTCTCCGACTTGTGACAGCAACTCGTTGACAGCCAAAGCTGTACGACCGACTTCATCTTCACTGGTCACATCAGCTCGGATAGAGAAGTCACCTGACTTCATAATGTCATCAGTGGTTTTTTGCATTCTTGCTAGAGGTGTCACCACCATTTTATTAATTGCGATAACCAATGCAAATGCCAAAATAAAGATACCAATCATGACACCTGCTAGCGATAACCAAGCTGCTTCTTTCGCTTCAGCTAGAGGCCCATAATAGAAAGACGCTGGCAACATGAACATGTGGCGCCCCATGACTTCGCCAGTAACATCAAGCACTGGCAAATCCATCACAACATGATTGTCTTTGATGTAAAAAGTCGTTTGCTTGCCATCTACGGGCTCGTAAACCTTTTTCAGCAAATCAACAGACTCTTTTGGGAACCAACGGTTACTTGCCAAGATATAATTTTTATCAATCGCAATATTGTTTTCGATGACAGGCATACTGCCATAATCTTTTTGGATATAGCGTCGATCAACCAACATCACCCACATGCCGTTTTCCATTTTGACGTAGTTTTTGGCAACTGAAGCCAAACCTTGTACAAACGTCACTAAACCGCTGAAATCTTCACCGTCATAGATAGGCGAAACAGAAATAATACCAACACCTCGATCACCGACTGCCAGCATACCGAATGCCTGCTTCTCTTCCATGGCTTTTTTGATAATTGGACTACCGCCAACGTTCTTGCCATAAGAATCCATATCCCAGGTTTTGATTAGAGAGCGCCCATCAAACGTCACCAGCTGAACACCAATATTCTTGTAATTGGTTTTTTTTGCATACCCAGCCTTAATCCCCTTAAAGAAAGGAATCAGCGATGCTCTGTCTTCTACACCCAGTGCGTTGATGATGTTCGGTGCAAGACTAAGCGCCGTCGCTCCTGCGACCCCCACCTGCGACTTCTGCTCAAGTTGATGATCGATGAAAACGTTTGCATCTTTAATCAACTTATCTTGAACCCTTGACTCTACAGGCTTAACCAAAATGAAGTACATTGCCAAGCCTACAAGGATTGCTACAATCAATCCAACAATGATCGAGATAACCGTTACTTTTGCTTTCAACGAGCGTTTAATCACCACATCCTCCAAGTTGTACTTTCCGAGTACGTTTCTTATATTCCAAATTTCATTTTACTCATGCATTGCGAGCCTTCAATACAATTTTTTGATATAACCCACAAACAAAACTTTTGGCGCTAGAATTTCATTAAACTCTAATAATTAAAAAACTCTAAAACCCATTTGGTTCAACTTTGCACCGAAATGTACCGACTTTACACTCCTTATTTCCATTAGTACTTTTACCGATTCACGCTAATAAATACCTGTAATTACACTATAAAAGAAAATATGGAATTAGCTTTGCTTAGAAAAGTTAACAAACCTTTACAATCAACTGAATAATTTGACGCCGAAACTATGACGACACAAGCTGAAGATCACAAACAATTCACACAGTTCTTGCCGGAAGTAAAACGCTACTTGAATGAACTTGAGCATCAAGATTTATGGTGGACAACGGTTGCTATGGTCGGAAAAATCAACAATGAAAACATCGATCCCCAACTGCTTATTTCCATTGTCGAAACGCAAAAGGAATTCCAAAACCTTCGCGACACTATGATTCAGGAGTTGATTGGGCGATACCTGAACCAAGCCAACAGCGAAATCATGCTAAAAGCGCAGGCAACCATTGATATTCTTATCCGCAACCTTTTTGAGCGAACAGCGGATGTCGGCTTCCTTGCGACTGATGACGACTTGGTCGAATTCATGGCAAAATCAAATGTTTCAGAAGAAGATAAAGAGTTCATTCATCAAAGAATCATCGAATATGTCGCCAAATATACCGTGTACGATGATGTTTTATTGATTTCGCCTGAAGGCGAAATCAAAGCGAAACTGGACACAAGCAACCCTGCTACATTCACGCGTGACCCTCTCATCCATGAAGCGATGACGACCAAGGAAGAGTATGTTGAGATCTATCGTAAATCGGATATGTTCCCTAACAAATCCGACAGCCACATATATGCCAAAAAGATTGAAGCCAATGTAAAAGGGGAAATAAAGGTTGTTGGTGTGCTTTGCCTGAGTTTTAACTTCCAAGATGAAATGACGCGCATATACAAAACACTTTCCCAAGGTCAACAAGGCTATGAAATCATGCTATTGGACGATCAGGGCAAGGTAATATCTTGTAATAGTAGCGATAAATCGAAGCGCAATACCAAGCAGATCGAACCGCACAACTTCACTCGCCCAGAGCGCTCCGGTGACAAATTGCAGTATGCCACCAAAACCCATGGCTACCAAGGTTACTACGGGCTGCCTTGGTTAGGGTTTGTACAGGTGCAAAACCAAGTAGCGTTTGCTGACAAAACTGATGACCAGGATATTGATGTCACTATTCCGCCGGACTCCCCGCTTTATCTTAGAGATCTGGAAGAAACTAACCTCAAGGTAAGTACTTTATTGCTGATTGTTATCCTGAACGGAAAAATTCTATCTCTGAAACGCGATGTGAAAGCCTTCTTACCAGTATTGGACAGTTTCCAAAATATCAGTATCGACATTCAAGAGATATTTAACAGCTTTATCCACCATATCCATCACGTATTGGTTAGAACCATTCAAGGTAAAGCGGCATTCAGCGCAACCCTTGGTGTTGAAGTCATGGATAGAAACCTCTACGAACGTGCCAATGACTGCCGTTGGTGGGCGCTTAACAGTACTTTCCGTCAAGTTTTGACGCGCTACAATCAGACTCAAGAAATTACCGAAACCGAAACCAGGAAGTTGACTGACGTTCTCGGCTACATCAACAAGCTGTACACGGTTTACACCAATATTATGCTTTACGATCAAAGAGGTCGAATTCTGGCGGTATCCAACCCGGTAGAAGGGCATTTGATTGACACGATCATCCCTCGCCCGAATGACACGTCTCAGTGTCTGTCAATAGAAGACACTCAGGCTTATGTTGTATCGGAGTTTCATAAAACAAACCTCTATGGTGACGAGTTTACCTATATTTACCACGCCGCTGTTAAGGATTGGGAAAACCCTCGCCGAAACGTTGGCGGGATTGCATTAGTTTTCGACAGCAAACCTCAATTTGAAGCCATGTTGAAAGAGACTGAACCAAAGTACTTGAACCAACAGATTAACAAAACCACATTCAGCTTCTTTGTCGATAGACGAGGTATGATTATTGCCACAACCCATAAAGAACATGGTATTGGTGAAATATTGGACCTACCAACCGAAATCCTTCAAGCCAATAACGGTCAAAATGACACTATCTACTGGCTGTGGGACGGTGTACCTTATCTTGTCGGCTTCAAAGTCAGTGAGGGCTATCGAGAGTATAAAAATGGTGATGGCTATGAAAATGATGTCATCGCTCTGGTCATGACGGGGATTTAAATATCTTGAAGCAAGGAAGGCACTCCTCTCCTTCCTCGTGTTCTACTCAAACTTATTTCACATTAATCGCATCTTTCATTTATTTCATTGAAAAACCCCGCTATAGTATGAAAGAACAAGCTGAACTTAAAGCATGAGTTCAGACCAAATCTTTGCCAATACTTCCCGTTCTTGGAGGCTAAAGATGCATAAAACCGCTTCACCCCCTAAAATTGTCATTGTCGGCGGCGGCGCTGGCGGGTTGGAACTTGCGACCCGGCTAGGTCGAAAACTCGGCAAAACCAACCAAGCCAAAATTACGCTGATTGACCCCAGCCGAATTCATCTATGGAAACCCTTGTTGCATGAAGTGGTCGCAGGCTCCTTGGATACTGGCATGGAAGCACTCAGTTACCGCGCTCACTCAGCAGAAAACCACTATTACTTTCGCCTAGGAAAGATGGATGCATTAGACAAAGAAAAAAGGCAAATACGTCTAGCGCCTTTGGTTGATCATCATGGCAAACAAATCCTTAAACCTCGACACATTGACTACGATATTCTTGTCATGGCATTGGGAGCACACTCAAATGATTTCGGCATCGAAGGCGTCAGTGAGTACTGTTTCAAGCTGGACGATGCTCAGGAAGCTGAAGACTTCCACTTGTCTTTTCTTAACCGCTTTCTTCAGTTTTCAGAAACGGCACATTCAGGGGAAGTCGTCAGCATCGCTATCGTTGGAGCAGGCGCGACAGGCGTAGAGTTATCAGCAGAACTATATAATGCAGTCGATCGTCTCGAACAGTTTGGCGTTGAAAACATTCACCACAAAAGCTTGGAAGTCACTTTGATTGAAGCGGCACCCCGTATCTTGCCGGCACTGGAAGAAGATCTAGCATGCAAAGCTCAAAAAACCTTGGAAGAGCTTGGCGTTAACATTCAGCTCAATAAAAATGTTAAGCAAGTCACGCCTTATACATTACATACCGCTGATGGCGATATTCATGCCGATCTCTTGGTTTGGGCAGCCGGCATTAAGGCTCCAGAATTTTTATCCCACTTGGCTTTACCGGTGAATCGCATCAACCAAATTGAAATAGATGACTCCCTATTGGTGAAAGGTGAAGATAACATTTATGCAATCGGGGACTGCGCTTTTCTGAAACCCGAAGAGGCAACTCGTCCAGTGCCGCCTACTGCTCAAGCGGCTCACCAGATGGCAAAACACTGCGCACAAAATATCACCCGCCAAATCACAGGCAAGCCATTGAAGCAGTTTAAATACTGCGACCATGGCGCCTTGGTGTCCCTTAGCCGCTTCCAAACACTGGGGAGCCTGTTGGATCAGTTACTGCACAAACATTGGGTGATTGAAGGCAAACTGGCACATTGGGCATATGCCAGCCTCTATCGACAGCATCAACTGGCGGTGCATGGTTACTGGAAAACGCTTTGGATTTTAGTAGAAAGTCTCATTGAAAGACGTATCAAGCCAAAGCTAAAACTTTACTAGCACTTTATCATCACCCCCAACCTGGCAGATTTTGACCAATAAAAAAGCCGTCATATGACGGCTTTTCATTTCTCAGAAAAGGACTTCAAGTTAGAAGTCTTCCCACTCATCACCACCACCTAATTTTGCAGCAGATGCTTCCGGTTTCTTAGCCACGGACACTTTCGCTTCTATACGAGGTTTAGCTGATCCAGCTTTGCCAGGCTCAGCTTTTTTCACCACAACTTGTTTAGGTGATTCCACTTTCTTTGGCTCAGACTTAGCAACCGACTTTTCCCCCGAAACTTTAGAGGTCATATTCGAGTTCACTCTTTGCTGAATGTCTTGAGAAATTTTGAACTGTTGCATTTGGCTCACCAAGCTACCGGCTTTTTGTGCAATAGATTCAGCACTGTCAGCAGACAACTCCACAAGATGCGCATTCTCTTGTGTGTTCTTATCCAGTGAGACAACCGCTTGATTCAACTGCTCAATTCCCTGTGATTGTTCAACCGAGGAACTGGCAATCTCGCCCACCATTTCGGTCACTTGGTTCATGGAGCTGCTGATCTCACCTAATGCATCTCCAGATTGTTGTGCCAACTGTGTTCCTTCCTGCACTTGAGCAACAGAGCGGTCAATTAACTGTTTAATCTCTTTAGCTGCATCGGCCGATTTGCCTGCCAGGCTTCGTACTTCACCGGCAACCACAGCAAACCCTCTTCCATGCTCACCGGCCCTTGCGGCTTCCACCGCTGCGTTCAATGCAAGTAGGTTCGTTTGGAAGGCTATCGAATCAATCAAGCCAATGATTTGCTCAATTTGGTCACTGGACTCTTTGATGTTGTTCATCGCCTGAATTGTTTGCTTCATAACACCAGCACCTTCAATGGTTTTCTGACTGGCTTTCATGGTGAGTTCATTGGCTTGTTTCGCATTTTCTGCGTTATTGCGCACAGCAGAGGTCATTTCTTCCATCGTTGCTGCAGTTTCTTGAATCGATGCCGCCTGTTGTTGAATACGACCTGACAATTCGGCATTTTGATTCGACATATCACGAACATCCGAAGCAATGTCAGAGGTAGAAGCATTCACTTGAGCCATGATATTAGAGAGATTGTCCATGGATTTGTTGATGGCATTCTTCATCTCACCCAAATCAGCTTCATACTCACCTTGTACTCGTGGCGTTAAATCGCCTTGAGACAATTTATGGATAACTTGCGCGATGTTCATATTCGCATTATGAATCGCTCTAGACATATAGTTAATCTGCTCACCCAAATCATGGATAAAGCCATCAAGCTGAGAAACATCAATTTGCGCACCGATATGCCCTTTTGCCGCTTTCTCAACCATAACTTTCAAATTGGTTTCAACAGCTTCCTGCATTGCTTCCATCTTCACTGTTTGAGTAACATCCTTCCACTCAGTAACAAAGCCATTACGGTTACCTTGTGCATCAAAAATAGGATTCACAACTATCTCAAGATGCAGCTCACCTAGCGTTAACTTCGCGACATAAGTCTCTTTTAGGTTTGCCAACAGTTTTCTCTGGTGCTCAGGATGCACGTGGAAAATATCGATGTTTTCGCCCACCAGCTTATCTGTTGAAAAATGCGGCAACATCTTTTGGATATCTTTTTCAACATTATGCAGCGTATTGATAATGGAGCCATTCACGTAGGTAATGACCAAATCCTCATTGGCAACCATGATATTTGAACTACTTTGATCCACAACGGTTCCTAAAGTCACTGCTGTTTCCATTTGCGCACCAATCATATCCAGCATTCTGCGCAAATAAAGACCAAGTGACTGAAGCTCTCTCACGCCACTGACATTAAGCTGTCGCGTGAAATCGATTTGACCATTCTCGACACAAACTTGCTTAACCTCACTCTCCAGTTTCAAAACTGGAGAAATAACTGCACGTCGGACAAACACCTCAAATGCCAAGAGACTTAACAATACCAAGGCTACAAGGATTACAACCAAATCAACACGTCGTTCAAAAAGGCGTTGCCCATTCAGCTCTTTTATTTTTTGTACTTCAGCCTTGTTTAAAAAAGCATACCATTGATCAAAGGCTTCCAAAGCTGGTCTATCATCAACCACTACCTGTGCATCTATTTCTTTTGGTGCGACACCTTCTGCCAGCATTTTTTTCACAAGGTCAATCTTAGCATCATATGCCTTAACTACATTTTCGACCACATTCAACGCACTCGTTTCTGTTTTATCCAAACTGGGTAATTGGCGATAATCTGAAATATATTTCAAAATAAGAGATGTGTTTTTTTCAACTTTTTCGCTATAGCTTTTTGTGCGGTAATCCTGTTCACCACGAAGCACAAGGTTTTTGAAATCATGAATCAAATGACCATAACCTAAAGCAGACTGAATTTCGTTAAATAGCTTACTTTTGTGATTGAATTGTTCTTGAATGGCTTCAAATTTTGCCGCAGATTTATTTTCCAAGTGGTCTAAAAAAACAAACCCAATTCCTATGACCGAAATGATCAGTACAAAATAAAGCGTCATATTCTGTACTAAACTTCTACCCTTCACCGCATCTTTAGTGCTTTTCATACTTAACTAGTCTCCGCAAGCTATATGATTACCCAGGACAATCCAGTGTTTTTTGTGCGCCAAAAACACTGGATTTTTACGTATTATTAATTTAAATAGATTCTATCAGATGGTATGACAGAAAATGTTGTCACTTTTAAGAAAGTTCGTGAGAATCTGACTTACGATATTTATAAAAACACTTCACTTTGTATGGGTCTCTAGCCTCGGACTCCATCATCTGATGTACATCCTCGAATAACCCCGGAAATAGAACTTCATAAACCTGCTCGATCTTTTCAACATCATCTTCATCGACAGGTACTTCTATGATGCGTAATTTAGGACAAGAAAAAGCGGTAATTTCCATGGATTCCAAATTCATCCGATCCATTTCAAAATCATATTCATCTTCATAGTGATCTTTAATAATCCAACCCATTTTTTCACCCTTTGTCATAACATAATCCAACTAACACCCAAAAATTCAAATGTTAGTTGCCAAGCAAATCTGTAACCAAGGACAACTGCTTTTGGCAAAAAATCAACACAATCCTATAAAGCATCAATCTCTTTCAGGATTGCTCAGCTGCCTAATCGTTTCCATTTCCTGCTGAATTTCCTGCTGCTGTTGTTGCATTTCTCTTTGCTGTTGCTGAGCTTCTCTTTGCTGCTGTTGCATTTCTTTGAACATTTCTTTTTGCTCTTGTTGCGCGTGCACAGCATTTTGCTGCTCATGTTGCATTTCAATTTGTTCTCGATGCTCTATTAACTGTTCTCTATTTTGTTGAGAACCATCTTGGTGCATTTCCATGGCATCTCTAGCATCAATTCCGTCTTTCTCGCCACTAGCATTTAGTCTATGCTGTGTTTCAGATTGTCTACCTTCCTTGTCTCCTAGCTGCCCCTGTTCAGACTTGTAGTGTTCTTTGTCTTGCATCTTGATATGCTCAGGGTAAGGCATCATAGACTTTATCTCCGCTCTTCCTTGGCTATTATTGACAACTTCAATGACTAAATGATGCGCTGAACCTGCATTGTTCAGCATGTCAGTTCCTAGCTGCAACTGCTCTTCATAGTTTTTGATTTGGCCAGAGCCAGCTTCAATAATCCAGCGATTCACCTTTCCTTCATTGCTAAACTGAGGAATCGGTTGATATAAAGTCTTTTGTTGGTCGTTAGTATTCAAGCGAGTAGCAACCCATTGCTTACCAGCGATCTGATAACCACTTACCGCAACATACTGATTTTTGGACAATTTCAAGTCACGATCAACTAATGTCTCTTTATTAATTTGGACTTTGTACTTTCCTGAAACCACAACTTCATCACTACTCAATTCTGTTACCTTTCCAGCAATCGGGTAGAAAATTTCAATCTGACGAGTAATCGTTTTATCATTTCTTGGATCTGTTAAAAGAAGCACTTGTTGACCTAATTTCAATCTGTCTTGTTTTTTCAGGTTAGATGAAATGTGGGTTTTATTTCCATAGCCAATTTCTATGCCATTTATCCAAACACTACCAAACTTAGTAATCGTTCCGATAATGCCCGTACCACCGAAACCTGACGATGACTTTCCTGTGCCTCCAAAACCACTGTCAGGGTCTAACTGCTTACCCGTTCCGCCAAAAACCGATGTATTCATCGCCAGATCTACTGAATCAGGTCTTGTCTGTACACAAGATGGCAATAATAAAATTGCTAGCAATAAAAAGCTTAACGCTTGATAGCGCTTAAAGTACCTAGGCATTTTCGTTAATCACCCTCAACAAGCTTACGACCATATTAAGCAAATCAAATCCCTATTTGCTCTCATCATCTTGCTCATTTTTTTTATAAAAATAAGCACCTAAGTGAATTTTTCCCGAGTTTTTGTCATTAGCTTCATCAGCTTCTTGAAACTGCCTTGCGAGCAAATTCATCTCCGTCAATAGCGCCATCATTTTTTTCTTAGAACGACTTTCAAGCTTTTCAATAGATTCTTCTGAAAGCTTAGAATAATAAATAGCTCTGTCAAACATAGGGGGATTTTGGCTTTCTAAGTTGGAAGCCACAACCTCTAAATGTGCCCCTATATTTTTCCCTGCAAAAAAGAGTTTTTCTTCAAAATCATCTTCGGGAACATAGCCTTTATCGTTAAGCATTATACGCCCATCTTCTAAAGTGGAAATTAACCTTTGATTAACCCAGTCATCCAGAATAGATCGAGGGTGCTTATCTTTTGAGACAGACAAAACCAGCTCTTCAAATGATGGCGCCCCTTCACTAGCCATTTTAAATAAAGGAAGAGGATTACCACTTTCATCATTGTATTTAGTGTGTGAGAGCCATACAGATACTAATTGTGCACCTAGACTCGCTTTTATCTCTTTTTCAAACGTTTGGTCCTGTAAAGACTCTCTAATACGTTTGACATCGCCACGATGAATGCCTGTTAATAAGCTAATACGGCTATCTGTCTGTTTTTTATCAGGCAGCCCAAAAACTGCCTCAGCAACTTGGACATAAGCTTTTTTCAGCAATGATTGGATGCCGATATAGGTGATGTTATTATGAATCAATATTTTGACTAAAGGCTTTAGTATCAATACCAGAGCCTTCGCAAAGAGTTGATCTTTTTTGGTTTGAAGATTGGATTCCATTACGCTTATTTTATATCATCCTTCCTATCTCAAATAGAACTTGATTCAAGCTCATCACTCAGAATCACCGTTTAAAACTTACGCGTGAAAGTCAATCCTGCACTTACCGTACTAGTATTGTCATAAGATCCAAACAGTGCGGTGCTCCACAATTTGCTTAAGCTTTGCCCCAAAAAAATCGAGCCCCCCGTCTGGTCTTTCAATGTTTTATACGAAGACCCGGTATAGTCAACCGATATTCCCACACTTGTTTTGGAAGGAAAGAAGTAGCCCATTCCGACCGAACCATAAGAACTATCTTTCATGTTTGATCCACTCACCTTCCCTACAAGCTTATAACCTGCGGTAGCAAAAACAGACGCCCTCTGTCCAAGAGTCGAAAAATAATCTAACTGTAAATAATTATCGTCTTTACCCGTTGACAGTCCTTTTTTGACATTAGCTACTGCAAACTTATGTTTATAAGTGAGAGTCCAAGCCGGAGATTCTGTCAAATCATAACCTAAACTCAGGGTAACATCGCCCATTCCTGAAACTTTTGAGACCCTTCGTGTTGTTGGGTACTTATTTGAGATGTCCATGTAAGAAGTTGATACATTGGCATGCATTCGATTTCCTGCTAAGGAAATCATCAACGGTATTGAATACATTGTGGAGTCAGCACTTCCTGTTACCTGACTCTGGCCCGATGAATAAAATAATCCACTTGACACCCTTGCTTTCCAAGCGGAATCAGCTGCAAATACAGAACCACTGAACATGCATAACACAACTATAAAATACTTAATCATCTTTATTTCCTAGTTTTTGATTTCTATATAAAAAACCCGGCTAGAAAGTAGCCGGGCAGTTTAAATTATTGTGCTGTATTTGGAACGGTTACCGGATTAACCATGTTTTGATTCATGATACGGTTCTGATTTTGCTGCATTGTTCCAGCTTTTTCAGCTTTTTCACTCATATTTTCGGTCTTTTCATTCATCTCTTGATTACGGTTTGCATGCTCAGCCATCTCTTGAGCTCGTTCTTGAACCTTATCAGCCTTTTCCATTTTATCGGACATGTCATGCATTTTGTCCTGCATTCTCTCCGACCTTTCTGTATTTTCGTTCATTTTCTCAGCTCTTTCCTGCATCTGTTCCGAATTTTGCATATGTGATTGCATCTGCTCCATCTTTTCATTCATCTGCTCATTTCGCTCCTGCATTTGCTCAGCTTTTTGCATATTGCTTTGCAGTTGTTCAAGCTTTTGATTCATTTGCTCGGCACGTTCTTGCATTTGCTCAGACTTTTGCAGTTGGTTCTGAATAATCTCAGTTTTCTGCTCCTGAGATTGAATCATTTCATTCGCATCCGCAAAAGCTGCTACAGGAAGTAACATCGATATAGCCAACACAATACCTTTTTTTGAGTGCTTAACAGTTTTCATTTCACCTTCTCCTTTAAGAAAAATAAATGTAATTTTTTTACATTTCATGCATAGAATGCCAGACTGCTTCATGCTCGTCAATATAAATGTTAATTTTTTACATTTTATTTTTTCAGCTGGGCAGAATCATTTCAAATTACAATAATTTATTTACCAGTATCGAAAGTTATCTTTATTCATGAAAACAAAGCTCATTACATCAGTAGGTTATGAAAAACTAAAGCAAGAAGCTGAATACCTTTGGAAAACAGAACGTCCTGAAGTTACAAAAATTGTGGCTTGGGCTGCAAGTTTGGGAGATAGATCTGAAAATGCTGATTACCAATACAATAAACGCCGTTTGCGAGAAATCGACAGACGAGTCAGATTTCTAAGAAAAACTCTTGAAGATATTACTGTCGTTTCAACTCCCCCCTCAGATACCACCAAAGTCTATTTTGGCGCTTGGGTTGAGCTAGAAAATGAAAAGGAAGAAAAACTGAACTTTAGAATTGTGGGGCCTGAAGAAATATATCATCAAAATGATTACATATCCATAGATGCTCCTATTGCAAGAGCCTGCTTACAAAAAACCATAAATGACGAGGTTAACGTCAAGACACCTAATGGCGAAAGGGTTTGGTACATAGTCAATATTCAATACGAAAATGTATAGCTACAGCAGTTTAAATCAAGCCTTTTTTCTGTGCCAGTAAGCCAATGATGTAGTAAGTCACGATAACCGCAATACCTAGCCAAACGTTACTGATATGAGATAACCAACTGACAAATAAAGGGGTTAAATACGCAGTAATGATCCCGAAGCCGATTGCACAGAACAGCACAAATAGAGTTAGCCGTAAAAAGTATTTCAATGAGCCTATTTGCTGCTTAACAAACAAGCTGATGTCATTGCCATAAATCACCAACAAGGTCGCAACCATGGACAAACCGATTTCTGAAAGATAAGGACGCATCAAACCTGACAGCCCAACCAAGAGTTTTACTACATAAGCAAGAACCGGATCCAAACCACTCTCCTAGTTTTATTATCATTAAACGAGTACTTGGACATTATAACGGTATCAGGTTATTGACTGATAAAATCTTTACAAGGCTTTAGAGCTGCCTGAATAGACGGATAATAGGACAAACTTAATTAGTAAGTTTCACGAATATGATCAAGAAATGCTCTAAGGTCAGACTTCATATTCAAAAGGTTTTGATAGGCTTGAGCGTCTGCCTCTTTGTCGAAATGAACATCTGAAGGCGGCTCAGCTCGACTTAATCGTGCTTTTGCGCCGGGAATGGTAAACCCCTGATCATGCAACAGGGTTTTTATTTCTAGTACCAGTTCAAGCTCTCGGCGTTGGTAGTAGCGTCTGCCGCGACGCTTGCTAGGCTCAAGTTGTGGAAAGACTTGCTCCCAATAACGTAGCACATGGGGTTTTAAATCGCACAACTCGCTGACTTCACCAATGGTAAAGTACTTCTTATCCGGAAGTTCGATTTCCAACTGCTTTGGGGATTCACCCGACTTAGTCTTTACCATAGTTATCGATACGAGCTCGTAATTTCTGACCTGGTTTAAATGTTACCACTCTTCTTGCTGAAATGGGAACATCTTCACCCGTTCTAGGGTTACGACCTGGACGAGCTGACTTATCTCTTAGCTCAAAGTTACCAAACCCAGAAAGCTTAATCTGCTCACCTTTCACAAGCACAGTCGCCATTTCAGCATAAAACTGCTCGACCAACTCTTTTGATTCGCGTTTATTAAAACCAAACGTATCGGTTAGTGTTTGGGCAAGATCCGCTTTTGTTAATGCCATACATCCTTACCTTCTTAGTTATTTTCTATCTAAATAGACTTCTAATTTTGTAAATTTATCTTAATTCTGCGTTGACTTTCTGCTTTGCCGCTTCAATCATTTGCTGCATCAATGCGTCCACTTCTTCATCCTGAAGTGTTCTGTCTTGGTGTTGCAATTTAATTGTCAGTGCAACTGATTTTTGGTTCTCACCAAGACCTGTTCCCTGATACAAATCGAACAACTCAATAGATTGAACGATGTCAGATGAAACTTCACCCAGTGCATCCATAATAGCTTGTACTGGTAACGTTTCCTCAACAACGAAAGCTAAATCACGTTGTACAATCGGGAACTTAGAAATTGGTTTTGCACTTGGAATACGTGTCGTTAAAATCGTATCCAGACGCATCTCAAACATAAACACCTTACCAGAAACACCTAGCATTTTTACATGCCCCGGATGTAGCTGACCTATAGAACCAATTTCTTGTCCTTCCATCACCATCACCGCTGACTGTCCTGAGTGATAAATAGGTAAAGCTTTAGCTTCAAATCGAACCTTATTGGTAACATGGCTAAGTGCTAACAAGCTCTCAACATGACCTTTCATGTCATAAAAATCAACTGGGCGATCTTCTTCCGACCAGCCTATTGCCGAAACAGAACCGACTATTACACCGCCAATCATTGGGATTTGCTGTAATTTGTCAATAGATGCATCTTCGCTAAGGAAGACCAGTCCTGTTTCAAACAAACGCAAACGGCTTTGTTGGCGATTTTGATTGTAAGCAACTGTGCTCAACAACCCTGGCAACAGAGAAACCCTCATGGCTCTCATATCATCTGAAATCGGGTTCTGTAAGCAAATCGCTTTTTGCGCTGGGAAAAGCTTTTGTTGAGTGTTCTCTTCAACAAAACTATAGGTTACCGCTTCATGATACCCTTTATTGACCAACACTTGACGAATCAATTGCATTTCTTGCTCTTGCTCTTCAAGCTTAGGCAACCGCATCGGCGCATTGACTTCAATCTCAGGCAAATTGTTGTAACCATACACACGACCAATTTCTTCAATCAAGTCCGCTTCAATCGCCATATCGAATCGATAAGTCGGCGCGGTCATCATCCAGCCATCGTCATTCGCATCTATGATGAAGTTCAGGCGTTGGAAAATTTTCTCGATTTCATCATTGGACAAAGAAACACCAAGTAATTTTTCCACACGCTCTGGTCGTAACTGTATCGCCTTAGGTTGATGTAAAGCTGCTTCATTAACAACTGCCTTCACATCCGACACTTGCCCACCAGCAATTTCAGTGAACAGCTGCAAAGCACGAGCCATTGCTCTCTCAGGCAAGAACGCATCAACTCCACGCTCAAATCTATGTGATGAATCGGTATGCAAACCATATTGTCTAGCACGACCAGTAATCGCTAAAGGTGCAAAATGCGCACACTCAAAGAAGATTGACTGCGTCTCATCTGAAACGGCAGATGAGAGTCCGCCCATGACCCCTGCCAATGCAATTGCACCGGAATCATCTGCAATCACTAAAGTATTGCTTTGTAGAACCAACTCTTTTTCATCCAAAGTGGTCAGTTTTTCACCATCTTTAGCCATGCGAACTTGAACGTCTCCTTGAATCTTACCTGCATCAAATGCATGCATTGGCTGTCCTAATTCAAGCAAGACATAGTTGGTAATATCGACTGTTAGACTTTTTGGAGAAATGCCTGAACGTTCTAACCTTGCCTTCATCCAATCTGGTGTTTGCGCACAAGTATCGTAATCCGTTACCAGACATCCTAAATACTTAGGGCATGCCGAGTTTTCTTCGACCTTAATTTCCTGATGGCAAGCACCTGTTGTAGCAATAGGCTCCAGCTCAAATGGTACCGTTATTGGTTCACCACTAATGGCGGCAATGTCTCTTGCAAGACCTTCAACACTCAAGCAATCCGCGCGATTCGGTGTTAAATCAACATCAATAATGGCATCATTCAAGCTCATGTAGTCACGAACATCAACACCAATCGGCGCGTCTTCTGGCAACACGTGCAAACCATCAACACCATCATCTGGCAAGCCAATTTCCGTAGCGCCGCACAGCATGCCATGTGAAGGGACGCCACGCAGTTTTGCCTTTTTGATTTTGAAATCACCCGGCAACACTGCACCGACTTTTGCACAACAAGCTTTCATGCCTGCGACAACATTTTTTGCACCGCATACAATCTGTACAGGTTCACCGTCACCCACATCAACTTGGGTCACATTCAACTTATCTGCATCAGGGTGCTTTTCAACTGACAAAACATGCCCAACGACCACACCAGAAAACTCCGGGGCAACCGAACAAACTTCATCAACCTCGAGGCCTGCTAAACTTAATTCTTCTGCTAGGGTCTGTATATCCCACTTTGGGTTAACCCATTCTCTCAACCAACTTTCACTAACTTTCATCTTTTATCTCGAATTTCAGGCTAGGCCATTACTTAAACTGTTGAAGAAAACGAATATCGTTTTCAAAGAATTGGCGTAAATCAGTTACACCGTAGCGAAGCATAGCAAGACGCTCAACACCTAGACCAAAAGCAAAACCAGAATACTTTTCAGAATCTACATTCACGTTTTCCAGTACCTTCGGATGAACCATGCCGCAACCTAGCACTTCAATCCAGCGACCATCGCCAAATAAATTGGTGGCGATATCCACTTCAGCCGAAGGCTCTGTAAACGGAAAATATGATGGACGGAAACGAACTTTCAAGTTCTCATCCTCAAAGAACTGTCTCAGGAATTCGATGATCAAAGTACGCAACTGCGCAAAACTGGCATTTTCTTCTACCAGTAGACCTTCAACCTGATGGAACATTGGCGTATGCGTTTGATCTGAATCACAACGGTAGACTCTACCTGGTGCAATAATTCTCATCGGCACAGGCTTGTTTTCCATAGTACGGATTTGCACACCGGATGTATGTGTTCTCAAAACCGTCTGAGCATCAAAATAGAAAGTGTCATGCATTGCACGTGCTGGGTGCGTTTCAGGAATATTCAATGCTTCGAAGTTATGCCAATCATCTTCAATTTCAGGACCTGTTTCAATATCGAAACCAGCTTTAGCGAAGATATTCTCAATACGGCGTAGTGTGCGGGTAACAGGGTGCAAACCACCAAGCTCTGCATTTCTACCAGGCAAAGTGACATCAACGGATTCAGAGGCCAGCTTTTCAGCGAGAATAGCAGATTCTAATGCGGCTTTCTTTTCCGACAACAGCTTTTGCACAGCTTGCTTGGCATCGTTGATCATTTGACCGGCTTTAGGTTTTTCTTCTGCCGACAGACCACCAAGCATTTTCATCATGGAGGTCAGCTCACCTTTTTTACCTAGGTATTGAACACGGATTTCATCAAGTGCCGACAATTCCGTTATAGAAGAGACCGAGCCTTCGGCCTTCGCAATAATGTCTTGCAGTTGTTGTTGCATGAACGCAAAGTTCCCTTTTCGATATTCCCTTTCAAGCTTTGGCTGAAAGAAGCATTTGGATTAGCACCAAAGTACAACTTTGGTAACAGAGGAGTTTATGGATAAATGCTTTGCATTAGCAAATAACAAAGCCTTTATCCATACCATCCTGAACATAAAGTTGGTAAATTTAGAATAAACCGGAGTGAAATAACTAGACGTTTTGTAGTACGTGCGGGTTTAGTCAAAATTTTGAGAAAAAAAGGGGACTTAAAGCCCCCTTTCATTCCGTTTTGCAGAAATTACGCTAGTGCAGCTTTGGCTTTTTCTACAATTGCAGAGAAAGCGGCAGCATCATGAATAGCGATGTCTGACAATACTTTACGGTCAACCGCGATTCCAGCTTTGTTCAAACCAGAAATAAAACGGCTGTATGTCATTCCGTTCATACGAGTTGCAGCGTTGATACGCGCAATCCACAAACGACGGAATTGACGTTTTTTCTGACGACGGTCACGGTAAGCATATTGACCAGCTTTGATTACAGCTTGCTTCGCAACACGGAAAACCTTGCGACGAGCACCATAGTAACCTTTAGCAGCTTTTAATACTTTGTTATGTCTTCTGCGCGCAATTACGCCTCTTTTAACTCTTGCCATCTGTCATCTCCTTACGCGTATGGAAGCATGCGGCGAACCATTGCCACATCGTGATCATGAATCATGCCTGCGGCACGAAGTTGACGCTTACGCTTAGTAGACTTCTTGGTCAAGATATGACGAAGATGCGATTGCTTGCATTTAAAACCGCCAGAACCGGTTTTTTTAAAGCGCTTAGTTGCACTTTTATTTGATTTCATCTTAGGCATTGCTAAAACTCCATAAAGGAATAGCGATTTAAAGGAATTCCCTTTAAGTCGTATTCATCAGTTTCTAAATTTTGCTTCCCTTGCAGGAAGCCCTTTTACAATCAACAGCACTGAATGAGCTGCACCGGTAATGAGTTTGACCACACCCCAGTTATTGTATTTGTTTCGATTGTTGCGGCTCGAAACCAGCCTACCTATTCTTAAGTCTTAATTTAAGCACTCAGTCTCAAGAACAAATTTTGTGCAAATCGGATTAAACCTTTTTGCTCGGTGCGACCATCATTTGTAGTGATCGACCTTCCATTTTCGGCATTTGCTCAACCGTCGCGATCTCTTTTAAGTCTTCACGAATACGTTCAAGCATTGCCATTCCTAATTCTTTATGTGTAATCTCACGCCCACGGAACCAGATAGTGACTTTCACTCGGTCACCGTTTTCAAGAAATTTCACAACATTTCGCAGTTTAACTTGGTAATCACCAATGTCAGTACCAGGTCGGAACTTAACTTCTTTAACCTGTACCTGTTTTTGCTTTTTCTTCGCTTCATGTGCTTTTTTCTGTTTCTGGTACTGATATTTCCCATAATCCATAATTCTGCACACTGGCGGTGAGGATTTTGCAGAAATCTCCACTAGGTCAAGTTCTGCTTCTTTCGCAGCTGCAAGAGCGTCTTCTATTGAGACGACACCTTTTTGTTCACCGTCTGCATCAATCAAACGAACTTCAGCCTCTGTGATAGCTGCATTAATTCTATCTTTAGGCGCTTCTACTTGTTGTGGCTTGCCACGTCCTCTTCTAACTGCGATGGTTTTATCCTCTTGATACCAAAATTATTCCACAACTCTACCTAGGTTAGCGATGTCGTCCGATAACATTTGAAGTAATTGTTCAAATGTAAAACTACCCAAGTTATTTCCACCTCGGGCACGTATGTTAACGGTGCCATCAGCCATTTCTTGATCCCCTACCACCAAAATATAGGGAACACGTTGTAGAGTGTGCTCGCGAATTTTAAACCCAACCTTCTCATTTCTCAAGTCCGTTTGCACTCTAAATCCATGTTTTTTCAATTTTTTTGCAAAATCTGCCACATATTCATTGTGCACTTCAGAAATTGAGGCAAGCACCAATTGAACTGGAGCCAACCAAGTTGGGAATTTCCCTTCGTAATGTTCAACCAAAATCCCCACAAAACGTTCCAGTGAACCAAGGATTGCACGGTGAATCATTACTGGATGATGTTTTTCATTGTCAGCACCGACATAAACCGCATTCAAACGCTCTGCTTGAGTCATCGAGAAGTCAAGCTGGATTGTCCCGCACTGCCAAACACGACCAATGCAATCCTTCAACTGGAACTCGATTTTCGGGCCATAAAATGCCCCTTCACCTGGCTGCAATGCATACTCCAAGTGAGCATCTTTCAATGTTTGCTCAAGTGCTGCTTCCGCAAGACCCCACACTTCATCTGAACCCACACGCTGTTCAGGGCGTGTTGAGAACTTCACTTGAATGTCGTCAAAACCGAAATCTGCATAGGTACTAAATACCAAGTCAATACAGGCTTGCACTTCTTGCTTGATTTGATCTGGTGTACAGAAAATGTGGGCATCGTCCTGAGTAAACGAGCGCACACGCATCAAACCATGCAATGTTCCTGATGGTTCATTACGATGAACCAAACCGAACTCCGCCAAGCGAATTGGCAAGTCACGATAACTGCTCAAATCGCGATTAAACACTTGAATATGCCCTGGGCAGTTCATTGGCTTGACCGCATAATCACGGTTTTCTGTTTCAGTGGTAAACATGTTGTCTTTGAACTTGTCCCAGTGACCGGATTTCTCCCAAAGAGAGCGATCCATAATCAATGGCGTGCGAACTTCTTGATAACCACTTTCATTCAGCTGCTGACGCATGTAGTCTTCGACCACTTTATAAAGCGTTGTTCCTTTTGGATGCCAGAACGCCATACCCGGTGCCAACTCATCAACATGGAATAAATCCAACTGCTTACCAAGCTTACGGTGATCACGCTTCTCGGCCTCTTCCATCATCACCAAGTAGTCTTTCAACTCTTCTTTGCTTGGGAAGGCAACACCGTAGATGCGTTGAAGCATCTTATTATCCGAATCACCACGCCAATAGGCACCTGCAACATGTGTCAGTTTGAAAGCCTTAATAAACCCCATGTTTGGTACATGTGGACCGCGACACATATCGATATATTCTTGATGATAGTAAAAGCCAAACTCAGTTTCGTTTGGCATATCCTCAATCAATTCAATCTTGTAATCTTCACCGCGGCTTTTGAAAATTTCCAAAGCTTCAGCACGAGCAGTCATTTTCTTAACAACTTCATACTTGGTTTTAGCCAGCTCTTTCATGCGCTGTTCGATTTTTTCCAAATCTTCAGACGAAATGCGCGCTTCCATGTCTACGTCATAGTAGAAGCCGTTTTCAATAACTGGGCCAATTGCCATCTTAACGTCGGGATAAAGCTGTTTTAAGGCATGCCCTAAAAGATGCGCGCAAGAATGACGCATAATATGAACGCCATCATCATCTTTAAGCGTAATGATTTGAACATCTGCATCTTCAGTAATCAGGTCGCAAGCATCTCTAAGCTCACCATTCACGCGCCCTGCTACCGTAGCTTTTGCCAGTCCCGTTCCAATATCCGTGGCGATTTGCATCACAGATACAGCTTCGGAAAATTCTCTTTTTGAACCATCTGGCAAGGTAATAATTGGCATGTCTAAACTCTTACTCTTTATCGTTAAAATCAAACATCAAAAATTAAACTGAAAAACCACAAACGCAAGCATCATGACCTTTCGTAAAAGCAGATAATTTTAGCACAGTTTCCTTGCGCCAAAATATCGATTTTTCAGCAATTTCAAGTAAAAAAACACCTACTGCCGAAATGGAGTTCAACGCCAGCTTCTAGGCTTTCATATAAAAATCCGTTATAATGCTTTGCCGATTCTTAATCAGCCACGTTAAAACGTTGTAAAACAACATAATTCAATATTAACGACAAGCCCCGTTGGCTTAACATAATTTCACGGTAGGAATGCACTATGAACTTAGAACAAGCGCGCTTCAATATGGTTGAACAGCAAATTCGTCCATGGGATGTTTTGGATCCTAAAGTGCTTGATCTCTTCATGGCGATCCCTCGCCATGAGTTCGTATCAGAATCACAGCAAGCTTTAGCTTATTGCGACCTGGAACTTCCGATTGGTGAAGGACAAACCATGCTCCCGCCTCGCGTCGAAGGGCGCATGCTACAGGCTGTGGATATTGAAGAAGATGAAACCGTTCTAGAAATCGGCACAGGCTCTGGCTACATGACTGCTTTGATGGCTGAAGCTGCGGCCAGCGTCACCACTGTCGAAATTTTTTCTAGCCTACAGGAAGTTGCAAAAAGCAGATTAACGCGTTTTGACAATGTTGAGTTCGCCATTGGCGATGCCAGCCATAACTGGGATGATGGAAAAACCTATGACGTCATTGTATTTACCGGTGCCGTATCTGAACTCCCTATTGCCTACCAGCACAAACTTAACCTTGGTGGGCGCCTAGTCGTCACCACAGGCTCAGCACCCGTGATGACATGCCAAGTAATGACACGCGTCAGTGACACTGAATGGGAAACAGAAACCCTGTTTGAAACTGTCATGCCAAGCCTGATCAATGCAGAAGGCAAAGAAGTCTTTTCTTTCTAAGTAAAGACTTCCTAAAATCTGTCAGGTTGGGGTATCTAAACCACACAATATCCACACACCCCAACCTGGTAGATTTTCACAAACCAATCAGTCTATAACTACTACTTTATTCTACCGGTCTTACCCTTAAAAATACCGGATGCCGTGGCACACCATGCATTGTAAGCTTCTGATATTTAAATGTAATTTTCTGACCTAATTTGGGTGGCGACACCCGATCAATATCTTTTAAACCCGAGCCAATATAAAACTCACGACCATTCTTTAGACGACACTGAATTGCGCCTAACTCACCTTTATATTTTCCCGTTCCCGGCTTATAACCGACAACTTCGCACTCATCATCTTTAAATGGCTTCACTTTTAGTGCATCATTGGAGCGCCCAACCTCATAAGGCACGTCTCCACGCCTAACAACAAGGCCCTCACCTTTTTGAGTCAGCACTTCTCTTAATCGACTCTTAAACTGCTGCTCGGACTCAATTCGTGTCTGCGAAATGATCTGAATAATCCTAGAAGGGCGTTGTTTCAGATATCGCTTCAAAACAGCCAGACGATCTACTAACCCGCCGGGTTGGTTGGGCACTTCAAAGACATTATAGGTAATTTGATGCCAACGATAATCTGGTGTTTTCTGACGAACAATGGAAGAAATATTTTCAAAATCATCTCGCTTAGTCCAAAGCTCTCCATCTACGGCGAATGGTGGCAGCTGCTCTAAAAACCACTTTGGCGCATGGATTTTCCTTCCACTTCTAAAACGTAACACATGACCATCCCATACACCTCTAACACCATCCAGTTTTTCACTCATCAACCTGTACTGGTCAAGCAATTTCGGACACATCACGTTTATAATTTTCATATTCAATAGGACTCATGTCACCATTGCTTGTATGAAGCCTTTCTAAGTTGTAATAACGCATATACGCTTTCACATCGTCAATCATATGCTCATGGTTAGGTTGATGTACTTTGAGCAGCCAGTCATGCTTTAAACTGCCAAAGAACCTTTCAACCACGGCATTATCCCAACACGCGCCAACATCGCCCATTGAGGCTCGGATTTTGAATTGTTTCAGCTGCGCTCTAAATGCGTCACTGGTGTATTGTGATCCACGATCACTATGGAAGATCACCCCTTTGGGCGGCTTTCTAAGCCAGTAGGCTTGCTTGAGCGACTCAAGCACGAGTTCGGTGGTCATGCGCGGGCTGATTGACCAACCGATAATCCGGCGTGAGTACAAGTCCATCACCACGCTCAGGTATAGCCAACCCTGTGCGGTTTTTAAATAGGTGATATCACCGGCCCACACTTGATTCATGCCTGTGGGGTTAAAGTCCATGTTCACAAGGTTATCTGCCACAGCGTGGCTTGGGTCCCGTTTTGTGGTGACTTTGAATGCAACACGCTGTTCAACCTTTAGGTTTAAGATTTCCATTAACTTGATGACTTTGTGGCGCCCAACCTTAAAGCCTTCTTTACGTAATCGCTTCATCAGTTCTCGTGAACCGAGACTGTTTCGACTGGCTATAAAAAGGGCTTTAGCTCGCCGATACAGTCGCAGTTGTTCTTCGGTAATAATAGCCTTGGGACGCTTGATCCAATCGTAATAGCCGGAGCGGCTAAAACTCATCACCTTACAGCTTAATTTAACCGAGTAGCCTTCTTGCGCCAACGTATGGATAAACTCAAATCCTAGTGCATTTCTCGGGCGAAGAAGGCTGAGGCCTTTTTTAAAATGTCTTTTTCCATTCGAAGCCGCTTGTTTTCAGCTCGCAGCTTTTTGAGTTCTTCACGCTCATTATCGCTTAAGGCCGCACCATTGGTTTGCGCTTCAAGCTTGTCTTTCCACTTGTAAAGCAAGTTTGGATTAACGCCTAGCGCTTGCGCCGCTTCAGCAACGCTATAACCTTGTTCAGTGACAAGCGCGACCGCTTCTTGTTTAAATTCTTTGGTGTAAGTTTTATAAACTCGCTTCTGATTCATAACCACTCCTAGATTCGACAACATCTATTGTCTCTCATTGAAGTGTCCGTTTCCATTAGACCAGTTCAACCAGCCGACAATCTTTTGAGTAGGCTTATATACCTTAAGGAGCAAAACCTTAGGTTTTACTGCTTCCGATAGCGCCACAGCGGGCACAGCAATCCCCACAAAAACAAAAAGGAGGCAAAGCCTCCTTATGTTCGATATTAGTAGTTGCAAAAGCATTTCTTATTTAGCGTCTTCTAAAAGAATATCTGCCTCATTATTTGCCAATGTCTTGGATCCAATGCCTTTTACTTTTGCCAAATCTGACACTGTCATGAATTTACCGTGCTCTTTACGATACGCCACAATTGCTTCCGCTTTTTTCTGCCCAATACCGCTTAAGCTAGATGCAATCTTCTCGGCTGACGCATTATTGATATTCACTGGTGACGCAAACGCCAAAGAGGAAAATAACATCCCCATAACCATTGCAAAAATCTTCATAATATCTCCTTATATTTTTATATATACGCACTTAAGCGTAATGAGATATTAACAAACTACCGCTAAAAAGCAACCTCCGTCTCTATTGCTTGGACTTTATTTTTAATATATCTAAACTCCTCTTTTTCCCAAGACAACCATCACTGTACGAATCAATACTTCCATCTCTAACCAAATTGACCAATTCTTGATGTAGTAAAGATCGTACATAAGCTTTTGACGTGCATCCTCAGTATTTGCTCCATAGGGATACATTACCTGCGCCCAACCAGTAATACCTGGCTTAATCAAGTGTCGTTCATGGTAAAACGGTATTTCCTTTTCATAGTTATCAACCAAAATATCCCACTCGGTTCTGGGTCCACACAAGTGCATATCCCCTTTTAATACACTCCACAACTGTGGCAATTCATCTACTCGTGACTTTCTCATAAACTCACCATATGGAAAAACTCGAGAATCATTCTCCTGCGTATATGGGTTAAAGTGTGAGTTCTCATGCATTGAGCGAAACTTAATTACTTCGAAGCATTTCGCATCCTGGCCAACTCGGGACTGCTTGAAAAAAATACTCCCCGGTGACTCTCGTTTTATTTTATAAACAGAGTATGCCATCACAGGAAGTGTTATCAACAATAAAGTGCTCGAAACACTAGTATCGATGAAACGCTTCAAAAAATATTGAGAACCTGACAAACGGCGTACGTTATCCAAATAATCCACGCCAATCAAATCATAGGGAATAAAAGACTTTCTCAAAAAGCTTTCAAAGAAATGATTCATTGAATAAAGAGAGATACCTTCTAAATCAAAACGAGTCAAAACCCTCACAAGCTCATTCGACGCCGGTTCTTTAACATTTAAAACAATTCCTGTAACCGAATTTTCTTTTACAAACTGATTTAATACACCAATATCGTTATGGCAAATGTGGACAGTTACAATTTTTTGTTTACTCAATGCCATCTGTTCAAAGTGATTAAACTCATATTTTTCTCCAACCAAGAGCCACTGAAATGGCTTATTAATCCGCAAAATAAAAACGCGATTAATGAAAACCTTTAGGGCAATCACTATCAAAGGAACTATAAAAGCCCAAACAATGAACACTGTGCGCGAAAGAGAATTCAGCTGACCAACGAGAAAGGCAATTAAGACCAGTGCCAGTAAAACAAATATCCACCCCTTTAGTACTACTTCTAATTTTCGCGCTATAGTACGATTATCATATTTGCTATAACCACCCAACAGCTGAGTTGTAAACAGAAACAACCCACTCACCATCAAACCCAACCAAAGTATGCTTTCTGGCAAGACATGGTTCAAAAAAATTATGTAACAAAAATACAAACTAGCCAATGGTACAAAAAAGTCAATGACACGATACCAGAAATTAAGCATACAAAACCAATTCCATTAAACTACTACTAAATCTGCCTAAAAAAGCCAAGCACCTCATAGCCACTCTCTTGCAGATTTATGTTTACTATCACCATAACACTCAGCCATACACTTGGTTTTCCGATGCAATTTCAAGCCAACGAACGTAGTCCCCCGCACGTTGATCTTGCTCGGAAATAGTCCATTGCAAAAACTCTTTGCAATCATCTTTTAAAAATGGACCTTCCTTTATTTCCATTACATGAGCTAGTTCAGACAAGCAAACTACCGTATGAATAGAGTTATGTGAAATTTCTACCATGCATGACTGACCTTCTCCACCCAAGTAGAGCACCTCTGTCACTTTCGCAACATGATCAAAAAACAATACTTTTACTCGTCCTTTTAGAACTACAAACAACTCTTTTTGGTACTTATGGCGATGATAGTGAGGAGGTATGTAAGTACCATATAGAAGACAAATCAACGTTTTTTGAATAGATTCATCAAAAGAAGTATGCAAGTTAAAGTGAGCTCTCTTTCGATTAGAAGCTTCAGCCCTTTCTTGTAGAGTTTGCCAGTCATTTTGACCAAAGGTTCTATATCGTTCCATAAATATAAATCATTCCGACTCTAAAGCTAACACAATCTTAGTTGCAGCCGAACAAACTGAAAAATGCGAATCCAACAAAGCGCGGGCATTATAACCGCACTGCCTGCGCAGCTCATCTGATTGAATTAACTCTTTTGCAGCTTTCAACAGGGCTGCATCATCCCCATTCTCAAAAACAGAGCCTGCGTTATGGTCGTTAATAACAGACATCAAATCATTGCCTGGATTTACACTTCCCAAAATAGGTAAATCATTTGCAATGTATCCTAAAATCTTCCCGGGAAAGTTGTGCGCAGTATGGGTACTAGCTAACGAGAAAAGACCGATATCAACTTCAGACAACAGTACCTTAAACTCATTCTGAGAAATTGAAGGCATCAGTGTCACATTAATCAAAGCCTCTTTATTAATATAATCTGCAACTTCTTGAAAGCTTTCGCCCTGACCAACTATGACGAAATGAGCTCTTGACTCATCTTTCAGCGACCTTGCCAGCCGCAGCAAATTCGGCATATCCTGAGCCTTACCAATATTACCTCCATATAGCAGAATCACTTTATTCTGTAACTCTAGCTTCTCTCTCCAATAAGGTTGAACGTTTTGCTGTTCATCAACAGCAACCCAGTTATGCAAAACTTCAATATTTTGAATACTTGGGTGTAGATTCTGAAAGACTTCAATGTTCTTTTCCGACATTAAACCAATTTTGTCTGCAGCACAGTAGCTTTTGCGTTCAAAATATCTCAAATAATAGGTAACAAGTGAATGCTCTCCTATAATTTTCTCGTCTATTGCCCACTGAGGAAATATGTCTCTTAAAATTAAATAAGCGCTACAACCATAGTACTGCTTCAATTTTAAAACCAAATCTCCAAAAAAAATGGATGGTGAATAATAAACAACGCCATCAATTTTCTGGCTACCTAGCTCTGTCCTTATTGCTTTCCAAGCATTATATGAGAGCATAGATTCATTAATTAAACGCCTAATTCTAGAAACATCCTTGACAGGACCAGAACGAAATAGCCATACATCAATGCCATCGATGACTTCTTTAATCAAAGGCTCGGCTTGCAACTTATCGCCTGGCGTTAAAACAATTACATTATTTCCATTTTTTCTGAGCTCTACAGCCAGTTCATGCATCATCTTAGCGCTGACACGAGTACTTTTCGGGAGATAATCATCAATTATCAATAACAAATTCATTAAGTAATAACCTTCATATTAACTCTAAGCACCTAACCCCCCCTAGATACTTAAAGCAATAGAGCAAAGAAATACGGCTTTTCTGGCTACTTTGGAATAAAAAACAAAGCCGTAGTATTGACGAGTTTTACATCTAGTAAAAACTGGCACTGACAAGCCTTATGTTTCCTCAGCTTGCCTTCAGCTCTTATTCCAAGAACAAACCCTATTTAGACCATACAGTTCTATTTATATACCCTGTATAACTCATCACAATTCTGAGTAGTTTTTTAGAAACAGGTCCACCACTATAATCTTCAACGGAGTTCATAGTTTGAACCCCTCTTTTGTGCTGGGATAAAATTATATTTATACTATCCAGCACTGGCTCTTTTTTTAATCCAGACATAATCAGAGTTCCTACATCCATACCTTCTGGTCTTTCATGGGCATTTCTGATCATGATTGCCGGTAAATTTAGCAATGCTGCCTCTTCAGTGATGGTGCCACTGTCGGAGATAACGCATAAGGCTTCCATTTGGAGCTTGATATAGTCGCAAAACCCAAAAGGTTTCATAAAAATCACATTTGGATTCAAACTATCCAATTCCAGCTCGTCCAAACGCTTTCTTGTTCTAGGATGGGTTGACACAATCACAGGAAAACCATATTCCTCTGCAATTTTATTTAATGCCTCAACCATATCTCTTAAGTTCTCTGGAGAGTCAACATTCTCTTCCCTATGAGTACTTACAATGAAAAATTTATCCCTCTCCAAGTCCATACGAGTTAAAACATCGGAACTTTCAATTTTGGGCATGTAGTGGTTCAACACTTCCTCCATATGGGTTCCTGTTTTTATTATTGTCTCAGGTCGAATTCCTTCAGCAATCAAATATCTCCTTGCATGCTCAGTAAGAACCAAGTTGATATCACTCAAATGATCCAAAACTTTACGGTTTAACTCCTCAGGAACCCTTTGGTCAAAACAACGGTTACCAGCTTCCATATGAAACACAGGGATCTTTCTTCTTTTTGCGGCAATAACTGCAAGACAGGAGTTCGTATCACCGTATAGCAAAACGGCATCAGGCTGCTCCTTTTCCATTACTGCATCAGATTTTTCGATAACCCGCCCTATTGTTTGGGCGGCCGTTTCTCCTACGGCTTCCAGAAAATGATCCGGCTTGCGAATACCTAAGTCTTCAAAAAACAGTTGATTTAATTCATAATCGTAATTCTGTCCAGTGTGAACAAGTACATGATGAGTGTGCTTATCAAACTCCGAAATTACCATGGACATTTTTATAATTTCCGGTCTTGTCCCAACAATCGTCATAACTTTAAGCATCAAGTTCTTCCTTAATGTAATCCAAATTTAGTAAAACCTTTTTAACCTCATCAACAGTCAAGCGTACCGTATTGTGAGAAGTATAATCATCCAGGCTCGAGATATCAGTTTCGCCCTCTACAAAATATTTGTTGTAGTTCAAATCTCGATTATCAGCAGGTATACGGTAATACCTTCCCATATCTTCCGCTTTGGCCATTTCCTCTCTGGAAATCAGAGATTCAAACAACTTTTCCCCATGCCGTGTTCCTATTGTTTTTATAGTACAGACATGCTTATCAAACAACTGAATCAACGCACTCGCAAGGTCTTCAATAGTAGATGCAGGAGCTTTTTGAACAAAAATGTCACCTTGCTGCCCATTTTTGAATGCATGTAAAACAAGGTCTACAGACTCCTCCAAAGACATCAGAAAACGGGTCATTGACGGATCTGTTATTGTCAAGGGTTCGCCAGACTTTATTTGATTAACAAACAAAGGAATCACTGATCCTCTAGAGGCCATAACATTGCCATATCTCGTACAGCATAAAACTGGTCCACCATTGCTAACCGTTCTGGACTTTGCGACAACTACCTTTTCAGCCATTGCTTTAGAGATTCCCATTGCATTGATAGGGTAAACAGCTTTATCTGTACTAAGAACGACAACGCGTTTTACATCATTAGCTACGGCGGCACTCAGAACATTTTCAGTGCCTATTACATTTGTTTTCACAGCTTCCATTGGATAAAATTCACAAGAAGGAACCTGTTTCAAGGCTGCCGCATGAAATACATAATCCACACCAACCATTGCTTGGCTAATACTTCCAGGATCCCTAACATCCCCAATGTAAAATTTGAGTTTTTCATTGGCAAAGGAAATTCGCATATCCTCTTGCTTTTTTTCATCTCTACTGAATATTCGAATTTCTTTTACATTCGTGTTCAGGAACCTTTTTAAAACGGCTTTCCCAAAAGACCCCGTGCCGCCAGTAATCATTAAAACCTTATTTTCAAACATTGAACCGACCATTTATTTAAACTTGTACATTGTATCAATCATATCTTGCCATTCAGGAGCTGAATACCCTGTATCTCTCAAGAACTTTCCAGCATCCAGACTTCTATCAATAGAAAACTCGTTATTAGGTATAATTTCTATCGTCTTTTTATACACATCAGCAATCATATTCAATAAATCAAATTTTGAAATCCTTTTAGCAGCCACATTATACAACCCAGTTAGGTTGGAATTTGGAAGAACTTGATCTCGAATGATCTCAGCAAATACAACTGTAGGAAGCCCTGAAAAATATGCTTTTGCATAACCGTAGCACAGGCCTTCTTGTGCTAAAAACCACTCAAGCAATCCATATGTACTTGAGAACTCATGACCAATAGTAGATGTTCTCAAAGTCACTGAGTTTTTGCCAACCACCTCACCTAGTGCTTTTGACCTACCATATAAATCAACACTATCGGTTACATCTTCTTCCGTATAATTACCGGCACGTCCTGAAAAAACACAATCTGTACTTATATGTACAAGCCTAGCACTTGCCACATTACACATGCTTTCCAATTTATGGGGAAACACGGCATTCATTGGTATTGATATGAGAGGATCAGAAGATTCAGGCAGATGTTTAGTCACCCCTGCGCAGTTTATTATGGCATCTGGTGAGGTATGTTCGATCAACCTTATTAAGTTATTATCAAACAATAAGTCGCCACTACTTATAATTCTCTCTCTCGCTTCTGCGTTAAAGCACTGCCTAGAATCAGCATTTCTAACTGCGCCATATACGCTTAGGGAATCATCTTCGCTTAACACACGAAAAATAGTGCTTCCAATCATTCCACTAGCCCCAATAACCAACACTCTCATTTATAGAATCCTTTTAAACATAGGTTATGCTTCTAAATCACAATACTACTCAAAACGAACAGATAAGCTTAACAACGAAAAAAATCGTTACTCAACCAGCACTTCTGCACTATTTGTTGCCAAATAAAATTGATTGTAAAAAATACTCTGCCGTTTGAACTCTAGTTGAAGGAGAAGTTACATATAAAAAACGCTTCACGGCCCTTGCCACGGAAACCTCAGAGTCTGGATCAAATGATTGTAAAGGATCCACAACATCTCTAACATAATCTAATTCCGGAGCCAAAATCGGCAACCCTATTTGACTGGCTTCTAATAATGGCAAACCAAACGATTCAAATTTTGATGGGAAAATCAGCGCTTTACTGGTGCGGTAATTGTCATATGTTTCTTCATGCGTCAATCCCCCCAGGTTTTTAACACCTAGATTATATTCAGAAACCTTCTCATCTATCCACGCACACAATTCTTTGAATTTTTCTCTTTCCAACGTCAATAGTAGCGATGGAAAAAAACCCTCTTTAGATAATAAACACCACGCCTCAATTAATAACTTATGATTTTTATGTGGCTCTCCCGACGCTGGATAAAAAAAGTCTGTTTTATTACACTCATTACCTAAGAATGCCGATGCTTCGCCTTTCGATGCGACGTTAACAAAAGAAACTTCTTTAACCTTAACACTCTCGTTCACTCTCTTTTTCAATAACCGCTTCATTGAAAGAGTTTGAACAATAAACTCATCTACATTTTTTACCTTCTTAACTAGCCATAAGGCTTCTACATACAACCTTAACTTAGTTTTCAATGAGAAAAAAGAATAGTCGAACTTGTCTACTAAAAATCTATTCTGAAGGAAAACGACAACCTTACCTTTTAAGCGAAATAATGGTGGTAAATTGCCAAAATTGAGAACCAAATCATCTGACAGTACGTTTCTTTTTAACCAAATCTCGGCTTTAAGCCTTTGTAAAATTGAGGCAGGAACTCTCTTGATAGAGACATTCTCTTTAATCAGCTCATTAGACACTTCCATCCTAGTATCTAACAACATCACTACACTTAAGTTTTCTGGCATTACCGCGATCAGACTTTCAAGCAGCACCTTTCCACCGCCAGTGTGCACGTTATATGCATTTAAAAAAAATTTTGCCATCGTTGTTGAAATACCTCATGATCTTCAAAACACTACACTAGCCATTCATTTTTTGACACTGGATATATGAACAAACACAATAGTAAACAGAAGCTGTGGCTCCAAAGAACATTTTCTTGAGATTAAAATAGGATCTAAATATACTTTGCTATCTGAAACCTGAACCATATAAAAAATTAGTTCCATTAGCTGCATAGAAAATTAGCAGAAGAAGTATAAAAAACGACCATATAATCTTAGCTAGTTTATAATTTATGTATTCTTTCACATGTCTCCCTTGCATTCTCTTCACTTTTTGCCTTCATGGTTAGATATAGAAATGAAGCATATATCCACATATGCCAAAAACTTAAGTCCGGCTGTTGACGTTGCAAACCCATTACAATACAAGTAAGAACACTTAATCCTATTGCTATAATCATTTTCTCATCCGTCGAAAACTTCGCCATTTTCCAGATTTTAACGTATACCATACACGCCAAAATTAAAAACATAATTATGTAAAAAACTCCTCCCATAAAGCCCGCCTCTAAGGCTGCATTTGCGAATCCTATTGCTATAGCATAATTCACAGTAGTCATACCAAGACCAGCTCCTGTTCCAAAAGGATGATGAAATAAATAATTTAACACTACGGTTACAGCCGCCAATCTATCTGTTAGTGAAGCCTCTTTAGAGTTTTCTAAAATTGTTTGGGGGTTAACATACGGAAAGTTAAACTTAATACCAGAGCCAAACCAATACATCAACTTATCGGCAAGCCAATAAAACAAGGGTTCACCTGTCAACAACGGCACAAATGAAAACAAAACTATTAATATTAGCAAAACAAACAAAATAACGCTGGAAACTAAAAACTTGTGCATTACTTTAATTATCAACGGTAACAAAACAATTAGTAACACACCAACACCTAATGAGAGTGAACCCAATATACCAATTGCAAGTATTACAGAGCGTACGACTGACTTATTAACATAAAGTGTCCAAAAAAGTGCGGGCATTAAGCTAAATGCGAAGGTGCCTGGTTCTTCCGCAAAGCCTTGAATTCTGAAAAGTGGAAAGGGAGCATATAGCGGAGACAAACCATAATGTACTGGTCAAGCAATTTCGGACACATCACGTTTATAATTTTCATATTCAATAGGACTCATGTCACCATTGCTTGTATGAAGCCTTTCTAAGTTGTAATAACGCATATACGCTTTCACATCGTCAATCATATGCTCATGGTTAGGTTGATGTACTTTGAGCAGCCAGTCATGCTTTAAACTGCCAAAGAACCTTTCAACCACGGCATTATCCCAACACGCGCCAACATCGCCCATTGAGGCTCGGATTTTGAATTGTTTCAGCTGCGCTCTAAATGCGTCACTGGTGTATTGTGATCCACGATCACTATGGAAGATCACCCCTTTGGGCGGCTTTCTAAGCCAGTAGGCTTGCTTGAGCGACTCAAGCACGAGTTCGGTGGTCATGCGCGGGCTGATTGACCAACCGATAATCCGGCGTGAGTACAAGTCCATCACCACGCTCAGGTATAGCCAACCCTGTGCGGTTTTTAAATAGGTGATATCACCGGCCCACACTTGATTCATGCCTGTGGGGTTAAAGTCCATGTTCACAAGGTTATCTGCCACAGCGTGGCTTGGGTCCCGTTTTGTGGTGACTTTGAATGCAACACGCTGTTCAACCTTTAGGTTTAAGATTTCCATTAACTTGATGACTTTGTGGCGCCCAACCTTAAAGCCTTCTTTACGTAATCGCTTCATCAGTTCTCGTGAACCGAGACTGTTTCGACTGGCTATAAAAAGGGCTTTAGCTCGCCGATACAGTCGCAGTTGTTCTTCGGTAATAATAGCCTTGGGACGCTTGATCCAATCGTAATAGCCGGAGCGGCTAAAACTCATCACCTTACAGCTTAATTTAACCGAGTAGCCTTCTTGCGCCAACGTATGGATAAACTCAAATCCTAGTGCATTTCTCGGGCGAAGAAGGCTGAGGCCTTTTTTAAAATGTCTTTTTCCATTCGAAGCCGCTTGTTTTCAGCTCGCAGCTTTTTGAGTTCTTCACGCTCATTATCGCTTAAGGCCGCACCATTGGTTTGCGCTTCAAGCTTGTCTTTCCACTTGTAAAGCAAGTTTGGATTAACGCCTAGCGCTTGCGCCGCTTCAGCAACGCTATAACCTTGTTCAGTGACAAGCGCGACCGCTTCTTGTTTAAATTCTTTGGTGTAAGTTTTATAAACTCGCTTCTGATTCATAACCACTCCTAGATTCGACAACATCTATTGTCTCTCATTGAAGTGTCCGTTTCCATTAGACCAGTTCAATGATTGCCATAATAACTATCACAGACATCAGGTTTGCATAAATTGAAAATATTTTATAGATGTAAGTCTTATCAATATAAAACAATAAAAAAACAAAGAATAATACTTTAAGTATCCTACTTGAAAGCTGTATATAGGCATATAAATCATTAGCAATAATAGTTGCTACAGTCAAAGTACACAAATACCCCACCCAAAACAAAAACAAAAGTCTCTCTTCTTTCGAAAAAGTAAGCTTATTTGCAGTACTGTATTTAAAATTTATGATGATAGCCATCGAAAAAATTAGAATGAATCCAAGCCTAAATGCAAAAGGGGCAAGAAACTTCACCAAAATAGGAAAGAGAAACCACGAAAAGACTGTTGTTAGAAGCAATATTGATAATGATAAATTTAGCGCTAATCTAGAGGAGTTTTGACTATACACAATGACAATCTTTCACTTGTTAAATCTAGACTTAATGGCGTCTAGAGAGACTGCGCCAAACCTTCTTAGCTTAAAAAACAAAATAAACTTCAGATAAAGCGCCCCTATCAAAGTAATGACACCCTTTTTAGACTGGCAAGATCTTTGAAACATTTCCCAAGAAAAGACTTTTCCTAGAAGATTACCTGACTCTTGCTCTCTGCCTGACAAAAATAAATTTATTGCTCTCATAACATGGTCTCTTCTTACAAGATCTCTGTAATTCAGACCATCATGCTTACCTAAGAGTTCTTGTACTTCTTTTTTTGCCAAATAGTGGTTTATAACCAAAAAAAAGTCAGCTTCTTCTACACCTTTCCTGATAGAGGCTGAACCCTGCAAATTGCTAAGCCGATAGTGGATCAAAGGTTTAGCTATATGACCTATTTTGTTTTTACTCAAGATTCTAAGCCAAACATCTAAATCTGCACTAGACCTGAACTGTTCCCCCTTCCAACAAACAACTTCATGTTTATAAACACTTGTCCTAACCATAAAACTTGGACAGATAAAAAAGTTGGAATGCTTTAGAACTGCTTTGAAAAGAGTTTCAAAGCCATATAGGCTAGAGCTTTCATGAGTAGAAATCTTTGGCAACTTGATATAGCCAATTCTTTTATCGGCTTCATCGATAACCCTTGCCTCAGTGAAAACAGCCCCTGCTGAAGGCTCTTTCTCCATAAATGAAACCTGCTCTTGGAGCATTCTAGGATCATAGATATCGTCGGAGTGAAAGATAGCAGTATACTCTCCTTCTGACAATTCGATACAGCGGTTAAAATTTCCTTCTCCACCAATATTTTTGTCACTTGTAAAAATACTAATTCTAGGGTCTTGATATGACCGAATAATTTCTAATGTTCTATCAGTAGATGCATTGTCAGATATTTTGACAATAAAATTTGAATAAGTTTGATTTAGAATCGATTCCAATGTTGAACCAATTGTTTTTTCCGAATTATAGGTAGGCATGCAAATACAAACTAAAGGGGGGCTATTTGTCATAGGAACTGTAAAGTTAAAACTCTTTGTAGGCACATGAAAAACCATGTATTTCTCTTTAAAAATGGGGATTCTTTCTTACCCCTCTGGAATCATTTAAATTTAATTCTTAACTGCAATTTGTACTAATGCGCTTCCCTAACAAAATCTCGCAGCAATAAATACTGAAGCGCGATATAAAGCAGTCCAATTATAGTCGTTCTCAGTATTATTTCCACCCCGCCATAGCCACTTATCAAATCGCCAATAATCATTGACCACCCCCAAAGTAATGCAATAAATGCTCCAACGGGAAGTATTAACTTAAAAATTAGGAAGCTTGCTGCTACGTGTTTTGCCAAAAGCACATGAATTGCTACTATAGAAGCTAGTCCGGCTACTGATAAAGCAATCCCCACGCCCAACACACCGAATTTCTGCAAAAAAATAATTGATAACGAAATAGATAGAACCGCACCAATTACACTAGGAACAATTAACCACTGTGTCTTCATTTTAATATGCGCAATTAACGAATAAACACCAATGACTACTCTAGCTCCTTCTGACAAAGCCCCCCAAACAACAAACTCTTTGGCGGCATAAAACTTTTCCCCTAAAAATATTCGCACAAGGTCATCGGACAATATGGCAATCAACCCCACAACCAATAATGCCGAGGGAATGACTGATTTTGCATACCTTTGCCAAACCAATTGCTCATTATGTTGTTTTGAGTTTATATCCTTGTACATTTTTGGCTGGAAATAGGTTGTCAGCACCGACTCAAAACCAGCTATTAGCCCTGCACTTACTCCATAGCCAGCAGCAAACAGCCCCAATGAAGCCAAACCTATTTGCCATTCAACAACATACCGATAACCTTGGAATTGAGACCAACCTAAAACAGCAGCTATCATTACTGGCCAAGAAAAGCTAAAAAGAGAAACCAAATGCTTTCTACTAATTGCCATATGGGAACTCGGGCTTTCATATTTTCCAAGTTTTGAAAACAGAATTTTTAAGCCAAATAAACCTAAAACCAGCTGACCCGCTAAGATGCCCAGCACCCAATATTTAGCTTCATAAGCATACAGATAAACTAAAAGGACAGCGAAAAAGAAGCTACTTGAAACTGTAGCAACCGTCAGAATAACAAACTGAGGCGTATATCCAAGCAGGTTTAACGAAGGGATGGATGTTTGATTAATTGTATTAAAAACTATAGATGCGCCCGTCAGAAAGATCAGCCAATATATCTGAACGCCAAAATCAAGCACTCCACTATTGTAAAGCCAATACAAAAAAACTGCAGAAAATAGAGATATCAAACAGAGGTAATACAGGTGATATATAAAGTATTTTTTTGCCTTTCCCGTTTCATTCCATGAGTGAAGCCTACGATTGATAAACATACCAACCGGATTTACCAATAAAAGCACAAAAAAAGCTACTGTACTAAGTATCAACGACACCTTCCCCATTTCAGATGGGGTTAATAAGCTCGTTGCGACTTTTATTGTTATAAGAGCGACTATGAATTGAGCTAGCCTTCCAAAAATAACTAAAGACAAAATATTCTCTTGTAATATTGAATAGCTAGCCTATTAGGGGCTAACATATTGTAGGTGATGTTCTTTCTGAGAGTCGACTACAAGTCTTTCAACTTCTTTCACTTTTTCCAAAACCAAATTTTTATCTCCTCTGCTCTCTATATTCAGTCTTAACAAAGGCTCTGTATTTGAAGCTCTAAGATTCATTCTCCAATTATCAAACTCAAGGCTAACACCATCTGTATAGTCGACTATAGGTTTCTGTGATGAATAATAATCTTCAACTTTTTCTATAACTTTAGATGCATCATCAACGGTGTAGTTAATTTCCCCGCTACAAGGAAAAGCCCTCACTCGCGCATCAACAAGGTCAGATAATTTCTTATCAGTTTTTGACATTAACTCCGCGATTAACAACCATGGAATCATTCCCGAATCACAATAAGCAAAACTCTTGAAGTAGTGGTGCGCTGACATTTCTCCACCATAAATTGCGTCTTCCCTTCGCATCCGCTCTTTAATGAATGCATGCCCGGTTTTTGACTGAATAGGAATTCCGCCTGCTTTTTGAACTTGCTCGATAGTATTCCATGTTAACCTAGGATCATGAATGATCTTTTCACCCGGGCTCTTAGTCAGAAGGGTTTCAGCCAATAAACCTACCAAATAATACCCTTCTATGAACTCCCCATATTCATCAAATAAAAAGCAACGATCAAAGTCACCATCCCATGCAATGCCCAAGTCTGCCTGGTGCTCTTTAACTGCCCTGGAAGTTACAGCCCTATTTTCAGGTATCAAAGGGTTTGGAACACCATTTGGGAACGTGCCATCTGGCACTTCATTCAAAAAGACACATTCAAATGGCAACGATTCAACAATTTCCTTTATCACAGCACCTGCGGAACCATTACCAGCATCCATAACTATTTTGAAAGGCTTTAGTAAAGACAAATCAACATAAGAGAGCAAGTGTTGAACATACAACGACTTATCCAACATTTTGGTAACTCTACCAATCTCAGGCTTAATTTTTTTAAAGTCCTTTTCAATAACTCTTCGCTCAATGTCTTTGAGACCGGAATCACCAGATATAGGACGTGCTCCTGCTGCTACCAATTTCATGCCATTGTACCCCTTAGGGTTATGGCTGGCAGTAACCATGATGCCTCCATCTACCTCATGATGAAAGGTGCTGAAATAAACTTCTTCCGTTCCACATAAACCAATATCCAGAACATCTGCTCCCGAATCCACAATTCCTCTCGCCAATGAAGATGCAATCTCTGGGCTTTCTAGCCTGACATCCTGACCAACAACAACTTTTTTTGCAGACAACTCTGAAACAAATGCCCGCCCTACTTGATATGCCAGGTTCTCATTCAGTTCTTCTGGCACTTTCCCTCGAATGTCATAGGCCTTGAAACACTGCAAGGTTTTCTCCCTACCTTCCATAAACATCCTCTACTCTTACAATGTCATCTTCACCTGTGTACTCACCTACCTGCACTTCTATCATCACCAAATCAATTTTGCCTTCGTTTTCTAAGCGATGTAACTGTCCCATCTGTATATAGGTTGATTCATTCGCCCTCACTAGAAACCTTTCTTCATTAACAGTGACAGTGGCCGTTCCAGAAACCACAATCCAGTGCTCATTGCGGTGAAAATGTTTTTGCAGAGAAAGCTTGCTGCCTGGCTTTACAACTATACGTTTAACTTTATATTGCTCTGAGTCAACCAAAACCTCATACGTCCCCCAAGGGCGATGAGCCAAACGGTGGACTTCCGCTAATTCTGGAGCACTTTTTTTAATCTCAGCAACGACTTGCTTAACTTTTTGAGAACTGCCTCTTTTCGAAATTAAAATCGCGTCTGAAGTATCAACTACTAGTAACTCTTCGACATCAATCAATGCTATTTGTCGATCTCTAGTAACTAAGAGGTTATTTTTAGCATCAACACATATTGGTTCTGGAGAATTGTTTAACCTTGGCAATACCGCATTATCATCAAATGATGCTTTCACTTCATCATACAGCGCGTCAAAGCTTCCTAAGTCTGACCACCCCATATCACAGGGAACCACTTTAACAATGTCAGACTTTTCCATTACTGCATAATCAATACTGTCTTCAGGAATATTTTGCATAGCATCTAATCCAACTTTAAACACTCTACTATCCAAAGAGTAGTCTTCTTCGCATGCTAAATTTATCGCTTCTACAGATGCTTGATAAACTTCTGGAGAAAGTCTTTCAAGTTCCTTCAAAAACACGCCGGCTTTGAAACAAAACATTCCAGAGTTCCAAAAATAATTCCCCTTTTCCAGATACAACTTAGCTGAATCAACATCGGGCTTTTCCTTGAAAGAGAGTACATCTTGGTCAGACGCCTCAATATAACCAAAACCGGTTTCAGGGTATGTTGGGCGAATACCAAAGGTTACTAGATTATTCTCTTCAGCTAGAGCCTTAGCTTTTATTACAGCCTCTTCATATGCCTTTTGATCTTTGACCAAATGATCGGACGTTGTTACAAGCACGACATCATCTTGTTCTAAAGCCAAACATGCAAGTGCGATAGCTGGTGCAGTGTTACGCCCAATAGGCTCCAATAAAAAATCCGCTTTTAATGAAGCAACTTGACTTAATTGATCTGCTGCAAGAAAAAACTGCTCTGTATTCGAAACAATAAAAGAGTGGTTACAGACAGATTGATTACGAATGAGCGTATCTTGAAAAAGGGAATGCCCATCAAATAACCGAACAAACTGCTTAGGAAGCATTGTTCGACTTAGTGGCCACAGTCTCGTTCCTGAGCCTCCACACAAAATAACATTAATCAATCGACTAACCTCATAACTTCTAATAAATTTTTCTATTACTAAACATTATCGCTTCAGTTAGCTTACTGTTTGACTTATTACTGTTCGAACAAAGTGCTCAGCAGAAAAAACATCTGCTCCTTTTGACAACAGAAATGATTCTATTTCATCTAAATAATGGCTGTATTCATTATCTGGCATCTTTGAAATAAACTGATATAACTCTTCATAACTTGAAAAGTTCTTCATATCTACATAGCAGCCACTTGGAATATATGAGTTCACATTGGAAGCCCCCCAATAAATCGGGACACTACCAGCAATAAAGCAATCAAAGATTTTCTCTGTAATATAGCCCGGAATATCTTTCGCATTTTCGAAACATATCACGAACTTATACTTTTCAAGAACATTTTTTTTCTTTTCTACTTTACCTTGATATGACGGGAATTTTGGCGCTAAAAGCTTGGAAAGGAATTTAATTCTATTCAGTGCTCTAAAAAGTTTAGGACCTTTAAAATGGCAGCTATCCCACCCAATTCCATACAAATCGAATTGGTCAATATGATGGTTTTCAAACCACCTTATTGCCTCAACCCTTTTGGAATATAACTCCAAAGGATGACTTACCGTCTTATTGCCCGCTATTAATGTGCAAAGCTTTTCTTTCTTAGATAGTTCTTTTGAAATTTTTTCAGGAAAACACATCGGAAACGTAATCTTAAAGTACTTTTCATTATCAACAAAATCATCATGCCAAGTAAAAACTTTATTAAAAAACTGGTGCTTTTCAATATCCCAATTATCCGGCTTAATCAACTTACTTTCAAAAAGTAACAAAAAAGATTTTTCTCTTTCACCAAGCATTGGCAAATGCTTAGGCATCTCGTTATAGATTACAATATTAGAACTTGAAGGCTCATTGATATCGGACGTAGCCAAATCATACCCTTTTCCCTTAAAACCCTCTTTTAGCAGATGAAATGGGTATAAACAATTATCACGATTAAGTGCCGAGTTATTTAAATCAAACAGTTTGTTTTCTTGATATGCCTCGGGCACCACTATTGAAGCTTTAATCAAAATTTATTCTTTCCTGCTCAAAAACCAAAGGTCTATCCAAGACCTGAGTATAAATTTGACCAATATACTCCCCTAAAATTCCGATAAAAAACAGCAGTACAGAGAATGCAAACGACCCTCCAATAACCAAAGGAGCAACACCAACAGGCATTTGATCCCAGTAAACTATTTTCATTACCAAATAGACAACACCAATTAAAAACGAAATAGTGCCAATCATTACACTTACAAATATAGCCATTCTAAGCATCACTTTAGAATTGTTGATTAAACCCAAAATACCTATGTCATAAAGAGTATAAAAGTTATTTTTAGTTATTCCTCTCACTCTTACTGGCTGGTCATATTGTATTTTCTTTACCCTAAAACCTACTTCAGCAACCATGCCTCTGAAAAAAGGATATGGATCTCTAATTGATTTTAATGCATTTATGGACTTTCTATCGTACAAGCCAAACCCTGTAAAGTTTTTGAATATCTCTACTTCTGACATTTTATGCAAAACAGAATAGTAAAACTCACGAAGTTTATACATCAACTTATTTTCAGAACTACTTTGCTTGACTCCAAGAACAATATTGTAACCATTTTCATATTCTGCAATAAATTTAGGAATTAAACTTGGTGGGTCTTGTAAATCAGCAACAACAAGGAACACAACATCACCAGAAGCTTGGGTTAGCCCATACACAGGGGAACGAATATGGCCAAAATTTCTTGAATTAATGATTATTTTTAACTTTTTATCAGTTGAAGCGATCTCTTTTAAAACATCGCCTGTTTTATCAGTTGAAGCATTATCTATAAAAATGTGTTCATAATCGTAACTAGGCAGTTCAGACGAGATTACGTTTTTTACTTGTTCATATAACTCTTTGACATTTGCTTCTTCGTTATAACACGGAGTTACAATACTAATTTTTTTTTGCATACACATATCTCTTATTTAAAAAAAAGCTCAAATACGCAATTGGAATAAGTGCTAGAAAGCTAGCCAAGTATAAATTCATGTTATATTGATTAAAGAACGCTATTATTGACACATTTAAAAAATACAATGCAGCATAAATCATAAAAAACCTGAATAAATAACGCCATGATTTGTTATTAAAAACATAAATACCATATGTACGGTAATTAAACAGAATCCCTGCAACTGTTGCCAACAAAACGGCCGCAGCATAATGAAATCCAAAAAACAAAAGCACTACCAACAAAAAATAACCAACAAGTGTATTAACTACACCTATAGTCAAATATTTCAAATACATTTATTTCTTCTCATACCCCTAAAACCGATTAGTAAGGCCACAAGTAAAACCAAATACCCAGAGATAAACACCAGGTAAGTAAAGTAAGGCCTATACTTAAATTGAATATCGTATTCACCTGCTTTGTGTAGCACAACCCCCATAAAAAAAGCATTAACTTTAATTATGGTGGCTCGCTTACCATTAACGTAAACTTCCCAGCTAGGATCATAAGGAGTATTGAAAGACAATAGCGCACTATTATTGACTGCAAAATGAACTTTCGTTTGATTAGGTGTTGTTTGAACACTCAAGCCCTGAACTTTAAGCTGCTTATCTGGGGTAAAGTTAGGCGCATCTTTCTTAAAGACACCAAAACTAGGAAAGGTTTCCTGCACCGCTCTAACATATGCATCATAAAATTGGTTATCTGATGAATAATCAATTCGATCAAGCTTTTTGATTACTCGAACATCTCTGGTTATTGAAACAATGTTTTTGAATAATTCAGAATTTTTAAAACTCCAATACCATGGATTACCAAGATTATTATATCCATGAGTTGTAGGAACCTTCTTTTCTAACCACTCGGTATTGTTATAAATATACTCTTTGCTTTTTCTCTGAATCCTTTCATTACCGTTGTACAAAGGAGCCTTTATACGCGCATCTGCTTTATGAATAAAAACCTCAGCGCTTGAAACCCAGTTATTGTTTGGGTTATGCAACATATAAAAGTAAGTAACATTACCAGCTATCAAAAAAAACATTATTTGATGAAAACTCTTATATCCTTTATGAAAGTAAAAATTCAACCGGTAGGACGTCAGTGCAATTATTGAAATGCAGACATAAAACAATCCAATTCCAAACCACCTATTTGAATTAAAAAATGGAATCAAATTAACTACACCCAGTAAGTGTAGTGATGGCGCAGCTGAATAAACTAAAAAACAAACAAATAAAGCCCACCATGTAAACTGCAACCTATCAAACTTTATTCCCCTCAAAAATGAGTTCACGAACACCAAAAACACCACCAACCCAACCCCCTGAACCCATAGCTTTGCACTTGCTAATACTGGTTCAATAGAGTTTATAATCGCTTGGTTCAGATTCGGGAAAAATAACTGTGGAGCTTGAACGCCTATACTTCTTAAACGTGGTTCATAATTAATTAAATCTCCCCAAAATAGACTATATTCAGATCTTAAATTCAACACTCCAGGCATGATGTACAAAAGATACACACACACAACAACTGTAATAAAAGCCAACATTTTTTTTAGTCGAGCATTGAACTTATCATCTGATCTATACGTGAGTACTACTGCATAAGTAAACAAAACGGCAATATCCACAAAATTCATCCAAGGATAACCACTAACTATATAAGTCCCCAATAGTGCAGCAACCATAAATGTTTGCGATAAATTTAACTTGCGCAACTCAATAAAATGAAAAAAGTACAAAAACCAAAAAAAGCTTGACAAAGAAACTATAAATGAAACTTGACCTATAAAATTTATCAATACCATTAAAAAGGAAACTGCAGCAAAAATTGCTACTGGTCGTTGAACATTTATAATTGAAAAATAGAAGTACGCACCGATTCCAGCTACTAACAAGTAAAACTGTATTAACCACTCATATACAACCACAGGATTTAAAACCTGAGCCATAAGGGCAAATGGAAGTTGAATAAATGTGAACAATCCTGCATTATTTAGTGATGGAAAAAACACACCAGATTGAATAAAAGGATTCCAAAATGGAATATAACCGCTACCAATTGAGTCACTGAAATATAAAAAGTTTACATATCCCAAATCGTGCGTGTCCCACAATGTCACTAGACTGCCAAATAGGTGTTTTCCGAAAAAAACCATAATTACAAACAACACCCAAAAAACAAAACTTACTCGACTAAAAAATAATCTAGCTACATTTTCTTCCAATGATTTACTCTTGATTTCTAGCAAACAATATCTCTTTATATTCAGAATAAAAACTAATTAATAGCGCTCACCATCTTAGTGATTCAAACAACTAACTTTCCTATAAAACTTATCTGCAAAGAGATAACTCTCTAAAAACTTTCTTAAACCTATTACTATAACCATGATTTTTTTTGGCTTTTATATTCCCCAACTTCCTAATTTCTTCTCTTTCAAAGTCATTGCTTAAATAGTATTTAATTTGTAGGGCAGCATCATCAACACTTGAATAACACACTATTTCTTTTCCAAGATCATAATATTGCTCAATACCTGGAACGTAATCAGATAACTGAAACCCACCAAAAAAGGGGATTTCAAAATTTCTTGCTTTAATCTGGCTATGCGACTTTAAAGACCTAATAGATGAGCTAAAAGCCCTTAGTGAAGAAAATAGATAGCGAATATCATAACTATTACTATTGGATATATTGAGGTTGATTTTTGATTCCGCAAAAAGTCTCATCATAGCTTCTGCTGAAAGAGGTCCATTCCCCCAACCATTACCAAAGACTTCAACATTGATTCCCCTTGCGCCGAGTTGTTTTATAAACCACTCTCTATATGGATGATATCCCCCAACAAAAGAAACGTCATACTTATAAATCTGCGACTCATCAAACTGTACATGCGTATCAATGGCTGCCCATTGACTCAAGATAACATTGGGTTGATCAATTTTTTTATAGTTTTCAACGGAGAATAAGTCCGTGGTAACACACCATGTAAAATCACTGGCATAAAATTTGGTAAAACTATCAAACCTCCACTGATCATCTCCAAACCAGTTAACAGTCGTATATTTGTTCTTCAACTGAACAAGTGTCTCATGCTCAAACTGATTCTCAAACAAGCAGAAAAAAATTAAATCTGGCATAACTTTATCTGCTTCAGATAGCAAATTTTGTTGTAGCACCTCAAGATTAGATAAAAAATCATCATAATAGAAAGGTACTACATCATGCCCTAACTTTTCAAAGCTAGACTTGAAACCTTCTTGACCAATTAAGTTTAAACCTCTGGTTTTATCGCCATAATCATAAAGAAGATCAACGTATAAAATCTTCATAAAATCAACCCAATAACTTGCGCAGGTCAGAGATTTTGTTTTTTATATCAAACTGATGATTACCCACAAAAAAACCATTTACATCAATATATTCAGCATTATCTAACGAGTCATGGATTTCATAATCAAAATACTTAACAACTTCGTTTTTTGCAAAATTTCCCGACACAATTGGACGACATTCAACTCCACCTTCCATCAGCTTCGAAACTATCTGACTTCGGTTAACTTCTGAGCCATCTTTTATCACTAGTGAAAAGCCAAACCAGCTGCTCTTACCTATTTCTTGCTGTATTTGCAAATATGGATGATCTAAAAACAACTCCGTAAAATACGCGCCATTCTCCTGGCGGTTCTTAATGAAGCTAGGTAATTTTTTTAACTGTTCGATCCCGATTGCGCCACTCATTTCAAGCGGTCGGGCATTATAACCCGGCAAAACGAACTTAAAGGCTTCTTCAAATGGGTCATCACTTTTGGTGCCGGACACCAAATTTTCTTTTGGCAGGTTTCGTGTCCAACCATGCGCTCGGATACACAAAAGGATGTGATATAGTTCCTCATCATCCGTCACGATACAGCCACCTTCCATCGTTGCGATATGATGGCTGAAGAATGAACTATAAGTTCCCATCAACCCGAAAGTTCCGGCTTGTTGCCCCTGCAAAGATGCTCCCATTGATTCACAGTTGTCTTCTAACAGAAGAATGTCTCTATCCCCGATGACCTCATGGATTTTGGAAAAGTCGTTTGGATTACCAAGGAGGTTGACTGCCAAAATGGCTTTTGTCTTATCTGTAATCGCAAGTTCCAGCTGATTTAAATCCATATTCAAGGTCTGCGGATCGATATCGACGAACTTTATCTTCAAGCCATATTGATATAACGGGTAGTAGGTCGTCGACCATGAAACGGCAGGAACAATCACTTCATCGCCTCTTTGAAGCTTGTACTTTTCATTTTGGGTATAGAATAAAGCGGCGACCATTAATAAATTCGCCGTTGAGCCCGAACTGACCATCACTGCATATTTCGAGCCAAAATAATCAGCAAAAAGTTTCTCATATTCTGCAACATATTTACCCATCGTAAACATATTGGAGTCGACCACTTTCTGAATGGCTGCCAATTCTTTCTCATCCCACGTGCTGGACGCTAATGGATAATTACTCATTTGTTTATACTCTCTAAATAAAACTGATATGTTTTCTGAATTCCATCTTCTAATGAAGTTTTATAACGCCAACCAAACTCTTTTAACTGACTATCATCAATCAACTTTTGTTTCATTCCTACAGGTTTTGACAAATCATGTTCAAACTCCCCGTCAAAACCAATAACATCGGCGATGGCCCGATAATATTCATTTATCGTGTAATCGTGCCCCAGGCCTACATTGATATTTTGAGGCATTTCTTCAAACTTCGATATTGCATAAAACACGAAATTTGCTAAATCCCCGGCATACATAAACTCCCTTCTTGCCAGACCATCACCCCATATATCAATGACCTCTTTGCCCTGCTCTTTTGCTTCTGATATCTTTCGAATCACGGCGGGAATCATATGTGAGTGGTTTGGATCAAACTTGTCATGCCTGCCATAGAGATTACATGGAATCACAGTTTTATATAAATACTCTTCATCTTCTCGACGGATATATTCACAAAGACGGGTGCTGGCAATTTTTGCTAGTGCATAACCTTCGTTTGTAGGCTCAAGTTCCCCTTTTAGTATCAAGTCTTCCGATAAAGGGTTTTGAGCACCTCTGGGATACATGCAAGAGCTACTCATATTCATAAAACGTGTAACGCCAGCATCTCTCGCTTCGGTTAGTATATTCAATCCCATTTGCATGTTATCCACTAGGAATTTCACTGGATTTGCAATATTGGCTTGAATGCCCCCAACAATCCCGGCTGCATGAATAACCATATCGGGAGAATGTTTTTTCATGAAACGACCCACTTGTTCCTTATCAAGCAAGTCCAACTCCGAGCTTGATGGAAAAATAAAGTCAAATTGAGAGGATAAAGCTGATTCGAGAATGTTTTTTCCCACCATGCCATTAGCGCCGGTTAACAATATCTTCATGAGCTCTTCCTACTCCACGGAAACAGGAATGTCATGCCCATGCTTTTTCAAAAGTGCATGACGCTTGGCAACTTTCAAATCTTCTGCAACCATTTCCGAACACATTTCTTGCACTGTAATTTCCGGCATCCATCCCAACTTTTCCTTAGCGTTTGAAGGATCTCCCAGCAAGGTTTCCACTTCTGCAGGACGGAAATAACGTGGATCGACTCTAACGATGACATCTCCAACTTTTAATGCCGGAGCATTAGAACTCTCAATTTTCTCAACAACAGCGATTTCTTTTTCCCCCTCCCCCGCAAACTTAAGAGTAATTCCAAGCTCTCTGGCAGACCAATCGATAAATTGTCTAACGGAATATTGAACCCCGGTTGCGATCACAAAGTCTTCAGGCTGGTCCTGTTGCAACATCATCCACTGCATTCTGACATAGTCTTTTGCATGCCCCCAGTCACGAAGTGCATCCATATTACCCATATATAAACATTGCTCCAAACCTTGAGCGATATTCGCCAACCCTCTTGTAATCTTACGGGTTACAAAGGTTTCTCCACGACGCGGTGATTCATGGTTAAACAAAATCCCATTGCAGGCATACATCCCATAAGATTCCCGATAATTTACAGTAATCCAATAGGCATACATCTTTGCCACTGCATACGGTGAACGTGGATAAAAAGGTGTTGTTTCTTTCTGAGGAGTTTCTTGTACCAAGCCGAACAATTCTGACGTCGACGCTTGATAAAATTTAGTCTTCTTTTCCAACCCAAGGAACCTAATCGCTTCCAAAAGGCGTAAGGTACCTATGGCATCAACATCTGCTGTATACTCAGGCGATTCAAAACTGACTGCAACATGAGATTGCGCTCCAAGGTTATAGACCTCATCAGGTTCAACCTCTTTTAGGATGCGTGTCAAATTCGAGGAGTCCGTCAAGTCACCGTAGTGGAGCTTAAACCGGGCATTCTCGACATGCGGATCTTGAAATATATGATCGATTCTTTGTGTATTAAACGAAGATGCCCGCCGTTTAATTCCATGAACCTCATACCCTTTTTCCAATAAAAACTCCGCTAAGTAAGATCCATCCTGTCCGGTTACCCCGGTAATCAACGCTTTTTTCATATTAAACCTTTGCTGTAAAATACTGTTTTGTATATTCATGCACGGACTCGTGCTGAAAAATTTCACTTCTTGAAAACAGCTTGAATTCATCATGCTCTGACATTGGAATAGATTGAGGTAGAACATCCAACTTTATCTTATATGCAAGCACTATGTAGTGCGTTGAAACATCTTCTGAAACAAAGCTATCACTATAAAAGTGTTCAAACACCCCAAAAAAATCGAACTCATCAAGAAATAGCTCTTTACCTATTTCTTTGCATGAAATCCGCCTTATCGCCATAGCAATCGTTTCATCCTTGTAGACTCGACCTCCAGGCACAAACCAAAATCCTTTTGCTGGTTTATTAATTCTTTTGCCCAGTAAAAACCGCGAATCTGTTTTTACAAGTAAATCAATGGACACCAACGGTGCATTCTCTATTAATCCTGCAAAAGCTTTTAATGACAGCATTACGATATCAAACTCATTTTTCTGACCTGATCCAAAACTCCCTCTAGTGAAGTCATTGATGGTTGATAGCCAACTTTGTAAGCTATTTTATTTATAGAGTAATAGTTAAGCTTAGCACCTGTCGCATTCACAGATACTCCATCTCGCTTAATACAATACTCCAGTCCATATTTTTCTGAGAAGGTATTTAGCAAACTGAATTTATCAACAGGTTCCTTTGTATAGCAGTCTAAAGCAAAGTTAACTCCAGGTGGCGACTGGATTATTCTAGAAATTAAGTAGTAAAAATCGACTGGTGTAATAAAGTCTCGAACAATATTTTCGGGTGCTGTTTGTAATTTTTCTTTATTTTTTATTGCACGAATTATGTCCGTTATTAGAAAACGTGCATTAACGTTCAGTGTACTACTAAAGTAATTAAATACCCGAACGTCAACAATATCAAAATGTTGTATCGCACGGTGCTTTGCCTCTGCATTAAGTTTAGCGACACCGTACCAATCAGTCTGCTGCAATTGATTAAGGTGAATAACTGAAGTAGTATTATTATCAACTGGCCTTTCAAAGTTTCCACCAAATACGGCTCCACTGCTTATAAAAATATATTTACTGCTAGGACAGTTTCTTAGATAGTTTAGTACTAAATTATCAAAATACTCTGTAACCTCAAATATATCTCGCCCCATATCAAGTGCAGCTGCAGGATCACCAATCCCAATAAAATTAATAATTACATCAAAGCTAAACTGTTCATTAAAATCAACATATTCAAAACATGGGTAATTTACGCTCTCCCCCAACAATTCAAACTGTTCAGACACTTTTTTATTTGAACGAGAAAATAATATAAGTTCATGCTCTGGCTCTCTATCTCTAATCGACAGAATTAAATCTTTTGCTATTTGACTTGTTGCCCCAAGGATTGCTATTTTCATAAATATTACTTATATACCAATGGGGGCAACAATCATTTCTTTAAGAAATTCATCTCTCGGCAAAAATGGATACATGTCCTCAAAAGGCATAGAAAGCATAGTACCGTCATCTCTTCTAATAGAAGATACCGTAGGTATAATCTCCTGATCAGGCGGTGCAATTATTTCACAAATTACAGGTCCATCTGCCGACATAACTTGTTTCAAGACACTATCTAAAACGCTTAGAGTTTCGACTTTGTAAAAGCTTATGCCATATGCTTTTGCAATTTTCTCCACTTCAGGAAATGAAATCCCAGTCTCATATTCAGTTCCCATTAACCTGCCATCAAAAAACTTATTCTGCGTTGTTCGGATTGATAGGTACCCATTGTTATTCCAAATTAAAAGCTTTACTGGTAGTTTATGCTGCACTATTGTCTGTAGCTCTTGGATGTTCATCTGAAATGATCCATCCCCTGTAATCGCCACAACCTCTCCTGCCTTCGCTACAGATACTCCGATAGCAGCTGGAATTGAAAAACCCATATCGGCTTGAGCACCCGAAGTAATGTACCTTTGCTGATAATTGACTTGCAACGCTTGCGCGGTGACATAATATGCAGACCCAGCATCTGCGACCACCGCAGTATCTTTTTTTAAATACTTTTCTAAATATTTTATAGATGTATATAAATTAACAGGCGCACTGTTTATTTCATAACTTGATGATGCTACCGGCCATTTTTCCTTCCAATGAATGCACTTGTCCCGCCAACCATCAATTGCCAACTTAGCATGAGCAAAACCATTTAATGTTAAAAGGAACTTTTTTACATCCATGTGAATAAACTCATCTATTTGAACTGTGTTTTTCATGTGCTCTTCTTTGTCGATATCAACAACATATTTTTGAGCATCTCTTGCAAACAAATCGTATTCAAACCCTGTTACAGCAACAGATAACCTAGAACCTAAGACAACCACTAGGTCAGAATTTTGTAATGCAAAGTTCCCTGCTCTATCACCTTTAATCCCAACTCGTCCAATATTCAAGGCACTATTACTCAGAAGGTCAATAGCTAAATACGTAGTAACAACTGGGATTTGATATTTTAGAACCATTTCATTAAACTCAGGCACAGCATCAGCCAACCTTACTCCGTTCCCTGCAAGAATAATAGGTCTTTTGGAGTTCATCAAAACCTCATAAAACGCTTCTACCTCAACCTCTGCATGAGCAAAATGTTCAGCACATTCACGAGATACATCAAAGTGTTTCAACTTATCCAGCTCTACCATTGCCCCCTGAACATCTTGCGGAATATCTAACCAAACAGGTCCTGGACGACCATTTTTTGCCAGAAATGCTGCTTTTTCCAAATGGTATGCAATCTCTGTAGGATCATTAATCATCACCGAGTACTTTGTAATGGATTCAACTATAGGAACAATATTCGCCTCTTGCACCCCTACTTGTCGGACGTTATGCTCCGAGTTATAAACTGTTTCTTTTCTCTTGACTTGACCAGATATAAAAAATACGCTCGTATTGTCTTGCCAAGCATCTAACACCCCTGTCACAGCATTAGTTGCACCACACCCACTTGTTGTCATTACTGCAGCATAGGAATTTTGATATTTTGCATATCCCACTGCTGCCATAGCTGATGCTTGCTCATGATGGTTGCAGATAGGGATCAACTTCCCATGCTTGGCAACGCCATCATTTAAAAACATAGCACCTCCACCTGTCACTAGAAACACATGCTCTATACCCAACACTTCATATAGGTAATTCGCTATATAATCTGCCACCCTTATTTTGTTCATCACTTTCTTCCCAACCTATAAAGATTCCACTCTACTGTGCGGTTCAAAGCCTCGGTAAAACTGAAATTTTCCTTAACCTTAAAACTTTCCTTAACGAAGGATAAATCTGGAATAAATTTTGACTCAGATGAATCTATTTCTTTTACAACAATATCTACTTTGTCTTTTAGTATTGAATTGATTGCTACTGCAACATCGAGAAGCGATACTTCTTCAGAGGAACCTAAATTATAGACCCCACCATCGCGCCCACTTGCAAGCATTGCCAAAAGCCATGCCGCCATATCCGTAGCGTATAAATAGCTTCGCTTAGGCTTTCCATTTCCAAGAATTCTTATTGGCTGAGCATTTAATGCCTCTTGTAGAAAAGAGTTTACGGCCCATGGCTTATTTAAGCTTTGAAATGGCCCTATAAAGGCAAAAGGTCTCACAACAACCACAGGAACTTTGTATTGACTCCTATATGCCATACACAAAGACTCAGAAAATTGTTTCGCTTCAGGGTAAATAGAAGTTATACCTGATTTCAAGCCACATCTTTGCCTGCCTTCTTCAATTAATTCTCCATTATTCAAGCTTTCATAAACCTGCCCTGAACTCAGATGCATAACGCACTTTAAATCAGCCAACCTTGATGCTGCATCAAGTATCGATTTTGTACCATTTGCAATCACATCCATGGTATTCACAGGGTCCGACATATGAACCCTATTATCTGGACTGGCTGCTGCATGAATAATGTAACTTATTGATTGTGGCAATTCTTTGATGCTTCTAATGTCAGATTTAATAAACGAAACGTCACTCCTATCAAAAAAGCACTCATCGGCTTCCTTTAACTTCAAAGGTGTTCTCGATAATAAGATTATTTTAGTATCAAAAGCTCTATAATCATTTAACCAGCACAGTGCTCTTGCAAGCCATGAGCCTACAAAGCCTGTACCACCAGTTATTAATACCTCCGCCCCCCTTAAAGGACTTAGCTGCTCCAAGATATCATCAAGTGAGCGCTCTAAATCTTTCGCAATAAAATCACGCATCATCAACTACCTTTTCAGCTAAGTTTTGAGCAACTTCAATTATCAAATCCTCCTGCCCTGCAATTGCTCCTAATCGGCCTAACTCAAAAAAAACATCTCTTGGATCAACATTGTAGATTTCAGCTGCGCGAGCAACAGGTTTTGAAAAAACTGAAACAACACCACTCATACCGCTAACGACACTTGAACTAGTAATTTTGGGCAGAACTTCAAAAATATCTTCTGCCATATCTGCAGCATCAAGCAATTTATATAAGTCAACACCTGTGCTATATTTTTCCATCGAAAAAACGGCTGCAAGAAGTTCAATGCTTGCATTCCCAGCCCCACCGCCAAAGCCAGATATTGATCCATCAATTATGGTTGCCCCAGCTTTAACTGCAATTAAAGAATTTGCAATCGCCATCCCTAAATTATTATGCGCATGAAACCCTACAGGAATATTTAGTGACTTTACAAGTAAACTAACCCGCTTATAGACATCTTCTGGCAAAAACGCTCCAGCGGAATCCAAAATCGTTATACATTCAGCGCCATACGACTCCATTTTCAATGCTTCCTGCACCAACATCTCTGGTGAAATCATATGAGCCATCATTAGCCCAGCAAATACCCTTCTACCTGTTCCCCTAACGTATGAAATATGCTGTTCTGTAGTATCAGCTTCGGTACATTGCGCAGCCACCCTTACAACATCAACACCACAATCAATCGCCAAAGAGATATCCCTTGCAACTGTTGCATAACCCGGCACCACATGAACCGCCAGTAATGAACTTTTCAAACAATCTCTTGCCAACGTCAGCATCTCTTCATCTGCTAGCAAGCTTTTTCCAATTTGCAAAGAAGATGCACCCAATCCAATTCCATGACCAACTTCAACAACACCAACTCCGGCTGCGTCGGCTAAACTAGCATAGTTAACTATCTGCTCTTTGGTTAAACAATGCTTAATGGCATGAGAACCATCTCGTAAAGTCACATCATATAAAGTAACATCAATATTTTTGCTCATTACTTCACACCTTCTACTAGCTTTAATGCGTAATGTTCAGCCACATTAATGGCTGCGCAATTAATAATGTCTAAGTTTCCTGCAAATTTTGGTAAATAATCACCAACACCCTGAACTCTTACAGTAACTAAAAGCCGCCCACTATCATAAGTTGGGTGCAACACTAACTTATAGCCAGGAACGTATCTTTGTATACGTGAAACCATTTGATCAATTTCTAACTCTATTTTTTTTATATTAGGATTATCAACCTCAACCAACACTGAAGTCTGCATATCTATAGCGGGATTGGCAGGATTCAAATTAATCATGGCTTTCGCATTTTCAACTTTGCAAAATTTTTTTAACCCTTTTTCTGTTGCCTCAATATACTCATCAATATTGATTCTCGTGCCAGGTCCAGCGCTTCTTGAAGCAATTGTGGACACTGTTTCAATATAGTTTATCTCAGGATGAACCTTTGTTATAGCATATGCTAAAGGTATAGATGCCTGCCCCCCGCAAGTAATCATATTCACATTATTCGAATTGATTGCTTTCTCTAAATTTACTTCTGGAACACACAACAATCCAATTTTTGCAGGCGTCATATCAATCACAAACTTACCCAAAGACTTCAATATGGGAGCATGAATTAAATGACTTCCCGCTGAAGTAGCATCAAATACTATTTGACATAAGTCTGGCTGGTTAACTATCGCATCAATACCCTCATCACTAACCCTAACACCCATTGATGCTGCCCTACTCATTCCTGAGGATGCAAGATTTCGGCCTGCAAAAATTGAACACTCTAGGTACTTAGAACGTTGAATTTTCATTAATAAATCCGTTCCAATATTTCCTGTACCGACAATTCCTACTGTCACTTTTTTAATCATTTTTTCCTCATATCAGATAGAACAATCGCTTACAGTTTCTATAGACGAAAAATCAAAACCCTACTCCAAAGAATTCTTCCATCCTTTCCACAACATAATCTAAATGCACTTTTTTCAACCCTGGATAAATGCCCAACCAAAAGGTTTGGTTCATGGTTTTATCAGTATTGCCTAATTGACCAACAATGCGATATTCAATATCTTTAAAATATGGCTGCCTAATTAAATTTCCCGCAAACAGAAGTCTAGTTCCTATCTTTTGCTGGTCTAGATATTTTGTTAAATCAACACGCTTAACCCCGGCTGATTCTTTTACCGTAATAGGAAAACCAAACCACGATGGCGTTGAATTTTCGGTTGCATCAGTCAATTCAAGAAAATCAGCCAAGGTGGACAAACGGTTTTTCAAATAGTCAAAATTGGCATTTCGCTTGGCGATAAATTCAGGGAGACGTTTCAACTGTGCCAATCCACAAGCGGCTTGCATATCTGAAATCTTTAGGTTGTAACCAAGATGTGAATAAGTGTATTTATGGTCATAGCCTTGAGGCAAATCGCCAAGTTGCATATTAAATCTAGTGCCACAGGTGTTATCACACCCAGGCTTACAGTAGCAATCTCTTCCCCAGTCTCTGAATGACTCCGCAATCGTAATCAGCTGAGGGTTATTTGTGAAAACCGCTCCACCTTCACCCATCGTAATATGGTGCGCAGGGTAAAAACTGCATGTTGCGATATCACCAAAAGTCCCAACATGTTGCCCACCGTACTTGGCACCCAGCGCGTCACAACAGTCTTCGACAAGCCACAAATTATATTTTTCACAGATCGCTTTTACTTTTGCAATATCAAATGGATTTCCAAGAGTATGTGCCAACATAATCGCCTTGGTTTTTGACGTAATAGCAGCTTCAATCAAGTCAGCATTAACATTATGAGTATGAATATCGACATCTACAAAAACTGGAATCGCACCAAATTGGACTATCGGGTTCACCGTCGTTGGAAAACCTGCTGCAACACCAATTACTTCATCTCCCTTTCTAATAGCCCTATCGCCTAATTTCGGAGAGGTTAGCGCAGCAAATGCAACTAAATTTGCTGAAGAGCCTGAATTAACCGTAATTAAGTGATTCACTCCGATAAATCCAGCCAATTCCTTTTCAAACTGCTCATTAAAGCGTCCCGTAGTCAACCACCCATCTAGGGACGCTTCTACCATATACTGCAGTTCTAATTCACCAATAACCTTTCCTGAAGGAGGAACTACCGATTTCCCTGGTTCAAACGGCTTTTCAGCATATTGCAGTTCAGCATATTTCTTTACCAACTCCGAAATCTCATTTCTGATCGATTCAGTGGTTTGCATTATCCATATCTCTCATATAATCATTAATTTCTTCTAGGCACACACTTTGCATATCTTCTTTATTCAGCCATGCCTTGTGCCATTTTACAATTCGCTCTAAGGTTTGTTCCAATCGCCACATTGGATGCCATTGCAAATAGGATTTTGCTTTGGAAACATCCAACTTTAAATATCCAGCTTCATGAGGATGATCACCTTCATCCAACTTCCATTCAGAATTTGGCCATAATGCTGTCATTTTGTCTAAAATCCAATCAACTGGTTTCACATCTTCTTCATTAGGACCAAAATTCCAGCCTTCAGCGTATTCACTAGGATCTTCATAAAGCTTTTGCGCTAAAACCAAGTATCCAGACAAAGGTTCTAACACATGTTGCCATGGTCTTGTGGATTTTGGGTTGCGAATAATAACGGGTTTTTCTTGCTCAAATGCGCGTAAAATATCTGGAATAAGCCTATCATCAGCCCAATCACCACCACCGACTACATTACCCGCTCTTGCCGATGCTAAACCAATACCAGCATCTTGAAGAAAAGACCGACGATAGGCAGAGGTTACCAGTTCCGCACACCCTTTCGAACTGGAATAAGGGTCATGCCCTCCCATCGGCTCATCTTCTCTATAACCCCATACCCATTCTTTGTTCTCATAACACTTGTCTGTGGTGACACTGACTATCGCTTTAAGGTTTGCACAACCTCTTGCCGCCTCAAGCACCTTAGCTGTTCCCATTACATTAACGTCATAGGTTTCAAGAGGCTCTTTATAGGACAGCCTTACTAGTGGTTGCGCCGCCATATGAATCAAGATATCAGGATCAAAATTGACTATGCTGATTGTCAATTTATCAAGATTGCGGATATCACCAATTTCAGAATCGATTAGTTTATCTACACTTGCTTCTTCGTATAAACTGGGAGTAGTTGGTGGCGCAAGAGCATAACCCTTCACAACAGCCCCCAAAGATTGCAACCAAATGGATAACCAACTACCTTTAAATCCGGTATGACCAGTCAGAAAGACCTTTTTGCCATGCCAAAAATTCTTATCGACCATTAATTATTCTTCCCAACATTTCCATGGAGCTTTTTTAGCATCCCAAAGCTCTTCCAAATGAGTTTTGTCTCGTAAGGTATCCATAGGCTGCCAAAAACCTTCATGCTCAAATGCCATTAACTCACCGTCTTCAGCCAAGCTCACCAAGGGACTTTGCTCCCAAACACAGTCATCACCTGAAATTCTTTCTAAAACTTTTGGCGAAAGGACAAAGAACCCCCCATTGATCATGGCTCCATCACCTTTGGGCTTCTCCTTAAACTGTTTAATTTGATGTCCCTGAATGTCTAATGCGCCAAAACGACCTGGTGGATAAGTTGCAGTCAATGTTGCCTGTTTACCATGTGATTTGTGAAATTGAATCAACTCACTAATATTGATATCAGCAACACCGTCTCCATATGTAAAACAAAAAGCTTCTTCATCTTTAATGTAATCAGCAACTCTACCTAGGCGCCCACCTGTCATAGAGTTATCCCCGGTATCCACAAGGGTGACCGTCCAGGGCTCAGCACGTTTTTCATGGACATCCATTCGATTTTCTTTCATACAGAAAGTAACATCCGATTGATGAAGAAAGTAGTTAGCAAAATACTCTTTGATGACATAGCCTTTATATCCGCAACAGATAACAAAATCGTTGATACCGTGTGCAGAGTACATTTTCATAATATGCCAAAGAATCGGCTTACCACCAATTTCAACCATTGGTTTTGGTCTTACACTTGTCTCTTCACTTAATCTTGTTCCCAACCCTCCGGCTAAAATCACTGCTTTCATCTACTGCATCCTATTATTTAAATAACTCAAAACTACAAACTTTGTACAAAGGCATCAGAAAAAAAGTTTTTTTCAGGCAAGCCAGAATCAAAAAACTTCCTTTTAGCACTTTGAATCATTTCATTTGAACCACACGCATAAACTTGCAAATTATTCAAATCTGACACCTTTGTTAGAGCAACATCCTGAACATAACCAGTTTCAAAAACCCAAACATCATCCTGTCTTGACAAAACCTTTACAAAATCGACATCCAGCCTTTTAAACTTAGGGCACAACACAAAATCTTCCTTGAACCTATTACCCCAAAAGACTCGTATTGGATGTGTTTGAACAAAGCCTTCCTTTTCATCTAAGGCCTGTAACATTGAGATAACTGGCGCAATACCCGTACCCGTACCCAAAAATAAAAGTGACTTACCCAAATCTCTAATAAAGAAGGTGCCTTTTGGCCCTTCAATTCTAACCAAGTCATTTTCTCGAGCATCGAAAAACCAATATTGGCTTAGCACCCCGCCCTCAACCTTTTTGATTAAAAGAGTAATTTCTTTTTGTGAAGAAGAACTTGCTATTGAATAACTTCTTCTAACTCCATTAGGCCCAATCACATCAAGATACTGGCCTTCTAGAAAGTTAAAATCAGCTGTTGGCGGCAGCCTTAGAACAACCTCTACAATATCTGGTGACATCTGCTGAATACTGCTAATCCTAGCGGGTAGAGTTTTTATCTCAATGCCATGTAGCGCGCTCAGATCTTCGGCATCAATCAAAATATCAGAAACAGGCTCACAACAACATGACAGGATCATGCCCTGCTGCTTTTCTTGCTTTGTTAGCGACTGTTGAGGGGCAATCTCTTCAACATCCCCGTCTAGCAAGGTTGTCTTACAGACACCACACTGCCCGTTTTTACAACTATATTCAAATATAAACCCAGCACCAAGTGCCGAGTCCAATATCGACATAGAGCCCTCAGAAACGAACTCTTTACCTTCTGTTGTTGTAACCCTACATTTATTTTTGTTCATTTTGAGACTATATTTTATTAATTTTTACATTAATGTTTGCTCATTTCTTAATGGTAAGAAATTTTGACCGCACATTGAATTACATTAAAGTTTGTCTTTAATGAATCATAGCATATTCCAGCATAAAAAGAATATTACAATAACAAGTCATATCTCACATTACTTAAACACACCCTTGATTTTCTCTTGCCACTTCTCTGCCCAATATGAAATGTAAAATTTTTTTCTGTCCTGAGGTTTTTCTATATGCTCATAGAGTTTTTTAGCCGGGTGAATCATACGAACATCTAAATCACAAATCTTGTCAAACACTTCAGCACTCGGCCAGCTTATAGTTTTTGAATTAGACAAGGCCTGTAAAATAATTTTGAGCTTATCTTTCTCAGTATTTTTATCATCATTTTTAAAAACCACTAACCTACTACTAATCGTATGGCTCTTTGACAAATCAGCAATATCAACGTCAAGAGCAACAAAAACTACATTTTTGAAATGAAATTGTGCCACACAAACAAGCCTCGGTTTAGCAGTAATCAAGTTTTTCCACTTGTCATTTTCAAATCCTGCTTCCGGCTTAGGAAGTAGCAAATGGAATATTTTGTATTCCTTACACTTCAAAGCGTCCACCACACTATCAATCGTTTCAATGAACAAGCGGAACCTATCAACTGTATTACCGCCTTCATTAACAGCTGAAATAGAACTACCACCACTTAAATGTGGTTCAACAAAATTCGCACTACCTTCGGCCAACTTCTTTCCTGCCGATATTACACCGGAATTAATTCGACTCCCTTCTTGTGGCATCCCTGAAGAATTTTTTCCGGTTTCCTTCTCAACCTGATGACTATTTACAATGGTTCTTACAGAGTTCAAAACTTGGTAATATGTGTCTTTTTCTTCGATTTTTTTCTTCTTTTTTCCCAAACCAGGACTTTTATCCAAATCTATTTCATCAGATTGATTTGGACGATTTATAACCCTATCCCCAGTGCCGCTTTCTCCAGAACTACCTGTCTTTACAACATCTTTTTTTCTTGGGTGTATAAAACGAACAATACCATCATAAAAGAATGAACGGTTTTGTATGCCTCGTACCTCGTATACTAGATAGCCAACATTTTTTAGTTTTTTGCACAAGACCTCAAAATGCAACCCATCGAGATTTGGCGGTACAAAATTAAAATGGAAGTTATTGCTATTTTCAGCCTTGAATCTTTTCGCAAAAATACTCCCAAAACTCTTCCGATAATCTTCATTCAAAAACAAATTAATTAAATGCTGTTTCGTCTGTAGGCAATTTAAATTGCTGGCTGGATATTCAGTAGTTTCAGGAAACCTTATCTCCACCTCCTTATCTCCGATGTTATAGGAAGCCAACTCAAATAGACCATTCGGTCGAAAAGCCGCATCAACCAAATGTTTATCGCGGAAATACAAAGCTCTTGCTAATTCAAAAGCAGAAATAAGATAGTCTCCATTAGCCGTAAATAACTTGAAATAGAAACTATTATTGGATTTGACTTTTACACCCTTAATTTGCTGAACATTTCTAATATAAAATGTCTCAAGTTGCTTTAGCTGACGCCCCTTAAACTGCTTGGACACAGTTGTTTTTTGTTTATCAACCTTTCCATAGGCACGCCCCTTGATTAAAAAAGGTAATAATTCCACTGGCACCCACAATTTTTTTGCTTCACCCTCAAATACAGCCTCAACAAATAAGGATTTTCGATTTAGATTGTGCCCCTTTTTTATTCTACCTAAATAATCTAAAGGGATATCATTTGGAAATGATTTGAGATATCTGCCAGGCTGGGACACTCTTTGAAACAATACGTCTTGCAGCTGTTGTTTTACGTTGCTCAGATAATCCTGCATATCTCTCCACCTCGCAAATTGGAATTAATTGCTCACTTTTTAAAACAAGGTCGGCCAGCACCCTTGCTAATCGCCTACATTGGTACTCTTCAATGGTTTCGGAATATTTACTAAAAAACAATGAAACCCTCGGCAACTTATCAAGGTGCTTTTCAATCAAGGACTTGACTCCCAGTTTATTCGCATACCAACTCCTACTTCTTCTTGGCCCTTCTAGCTCAAACTCATTACTTTGCATAATCACAATCAACTGGCGCACCAACTTGTCATCCCTTTCTTGCCAATTAACTCTCGAATTTACATAATTTGCCACCTTTTTTGGCTTGTTTTCATCCAGCCATGCCCTATCATGTCGATAAAGCCAGGTATACAAACGCGCTCCTGCTTGAGTTGCTCTAAGCATTTTTAGGGATGCTTCTGGTTGCTTTCGCCTCAAATCCAACCACATGCATCGAACCTCTTTAACATCCCTATCAGTAGTGGTCGACTTTGTCTTTTTTACCTTCTTTTGAATAGACTCTACCCAACTCAATCGCTCAAAAACATCAATAGACTTTTGTTCTATTGCCAGCCACACAACAAAATGCTGCAAGTATGAAAAGCCTCGACGATGCTTTTGAAAAATTCGCCTCAACCAACTACCATCCCCTTCAAAGAACAGCGCATTTTTCTTAAGCCACTCTTTACCCCAGAAGGCAATTATAGCCTGCTCTATGCGCTTATGATCAATCCGGCTTCCATTCAAAAACCCCTGCTGAACTGCATAGTTAGAATAAAATGCACTCCATTTGTCGGATGAAATGCCTGCAAGCATTGAACTATCAGATGGCAATTCAAAAAGTTGGCTTACCGACTGAGACAGCAAGACCTCTCTGTCGTTCAGCTTAACTTCACTACAAGAAAGCATTTTATCTTGCTGAATTTGGGGAACAACAAAAG